>JANXCQ010000040.1 GCA_025060195.1 Gemmatales bacterium
CGCAGTAGGAACGATCCTGCAGTTGCCTCGGGGCTTGGTGGGTTAGTCGGGGAACCAGTAGGAACCGGTACAGGGACCCGGAACAATTGCTGGCAGCGGGGACAATTCTGCACTTGTCCCGCTAAATGGTCGGCGACTTGTATTTCCTGACGACAATGTGGGCAAAGTAGGCGCATGGCGCAAAACTCATGTGCTGTGTTGGTACTAATGTAATTTTAAAAGGTTCCTCGCGTTCACTAATAAATATAGCAGCCGGCTCAACGCGCAGGTACGGGACTTACTCATCAATACTGCTGGTAGCAAGGACGACTGGGATCGCGGCAAGCTGCCAGCGACACTTCGCCACCATCAGGTCCGATGGAGCGCGAAGAAAGCACGCACCAAAAATCCACCAATCCTGCTTGAAACTCAGGGTCTTCTTCAAAAGATTCGCCGTACACCAGCATCGATTTACAGCGTAGATGAATACAGCGAGGATGCGACTCTGAAGTTTTCTCTTGGCTCATTGGGGGCCCCCCAAAAGACACCGCGACCTGAGCTTACCACATTTAGTTGGCTGTCCGCAAGCTGATTATATTTAGCGGACTGTTCGCCGCCCTCTTTCCAACGGGCACACGCTTTAGGTATGCTAAAGGGAAGGTAACATCAAGACATCGGCTAACCGAGAAATCGGCGGAAGGAAAGATTGGGAGGCATCTCATGACAGATGTAGAGAAAATCCAGCAGCGGGCCAGAGAATTCCAGGCATTGCTTCCCTTGACTCTGGAGTTAGCAGGCTTGCCTCGGGCGGAACCGGGGCGGTATTTTACTCCCGAACAAATTGAAGCTCGAGCGGTTACTATTCGGCACGCGTATAAGATAGCCCGGCAACTGGTCAACGAGATCGTCGTGCAAGGAGCTGGCTAGGCCGGCATTTACTGTCTTCCGGGGGTGGCAAACTGAATGATATCGTGCCGGCGAATGATCACCCCGGGGTTATATCCTTCGGCTAAACTCATGGAGTAAGCTGCGAGACGCCCGCTTGTCATTTCGGCCACATAAAGCACAGAGGCCCCCCGCCCCACTTGGCCGGTGGTGATCAAGAAGCGAGCGTCACCGGCTGAGCGAACTGCAAACTCGGCTAGCAGGTTTAGTTCTGCACAAGCCAAGATTTTGCCTGTCAAGCGGCTCACGGATGAGGCGTATAATTTGCCACTTTTGCCGTCGAGAATCCACACTCCGTCCTGGTCGTGTCCGACTGCGCCAGCTTGAATGGCACCGGTAGCTATAGCATAGTCTTGCCATCGATCGTTCGCGGCTTGAACTAGGCTTGCTTGCCAACACCAACTGTGGAGACACCAGCCTAAAATCACGCCACCCAGTCCACCCAATGCAAGACGTATTTGCATGTTTCGCTCCGAGTCAGATTCGGGATTGTAACCGTAGTTAGTCCTGCGTCGGTCCAGCCTAGGGTGCGTGAACAGTCCCAGTGCTCTTGCCCGGCATAGTCTTTGGTAACGCCAGCTTAATAACCGGGTCAAGAAACTCGTCTAGGCGAGTCGGTGCCCAGTTCCCGTGTCAACTGCCCGAGACAGAGGGTGCAAATCCGTCTTCACGCACCACGGCGTTTATGGTATGCTACAGGATGTACCGCTTTGGCCAAGACAGGTGAATCACAGTGTCCCGCAGATTATGGCGCGACCAAACATACTTCTTTTTGGCGCGGGGAGACACGCACGCGTGGTGCTTGACACATTACTCACGGAAAACCGAGCGTGCGTCGTAGGTGTCATTGACAATCGTCTGTCACCAGGGAAGAAACTGCTCGGCGTCCCCGTGCTCGGAACAGATGCTGATGTGTCGCGGATTATTTCGGAATTTCAAGTCTGTGGTTTCGTAGTCGGCATCGGGGATAATTGGCGCCGTGGGCAACTTACTCAGCACCTGACTCAGCGCTTCCCAAAGCTGACACCGTTTTGCACCGTACATCCTCGTGCTTGGGTGTCGCGATTCGCGGAGTTGGGGCCGGGGACGGTGGTGCTACCCGGCGCGGTGGTAAATGCCGGAACCCAAGTCGGACCTGGGTGCATCTTGAACACCCAATGCTCGGTTGACCATGATTGTCGGCTCGGAGCGTTTGTCAGCATCGGGCCACATGCGTGTCTTGGGGGCGAGGTTCGGGTGGGAGACTATTCCGCGATCTGCCTAGGAGCCCATGTAATTCACGCCGTATCAATTGGGCAAGCGACCGTGGTCGGAGCGGGCGCTGTCGTCGTGAAAAATCTACCCGACAGTGTGGTTGCATATGGCATCCCAGCACGGCCGATTCGCTCTCGCACGGTAGAAGAACCTTACTTATAGCCCAAACTGTAAAATTGATCTTCCCCATTACGGCGCTTCATGTTAATCTTTGCTTCCCACCGTAGTCCCATATTCGTTGCAGCCAAAGGAACCTGGCCATGATTTCCATTCTTTCTCCCTGGAACTATCTGCGGGAAATCTGGAAACGCCGCTACTTTTGGCTCGCCCTAGTGAAACTCGACTTAGATGCCCGTTACCGCCGATCTTTTTTAGGCATTGGATGGTCGTTGCTCAATCCCCTTGCTTATACCTCGGTGATGTGCTTAGTCTTTTATCAAATCTTCGAGATGGACCTTAGGGAATACGCCCCCTACGTCTTTACCGGGGTGGCTATTTGGAATTTTATTTCCAACTCCGTGTTGGAAGGTTGTCAAAGCATCTTAGTCGGCGAAAAATACATACGTTCCTATCCTGCCCCGCTGGCAATGTATTCTTTACGAAGTACCTTGAGTATCGGCTTGCATTTTCTAATCTTGCTGATATTCACAATTTTTCTAAGTTGGATTGTCCGCGGTTTTGACAATCTGATCGCGCTGCCCATTCTAATTCCGGTACTCATCCTGCTATTTTTCTTTAGCTGGGCGCTAACCACCATTTTTGGGATTATTACTGTCTATTTTCCCGACACCCACCATCTTGCATCTATTCTATTGCAATTGATTTATTATCTAACTCCGGTTTTTTACCCTAAGGAAATGTTGGCTAAGCGAGGAATGTTAGTGAACATTCTTACGGCCAATCCGTTGGGATATGTGGTAGAGCTGATCCGTCGGCCTGTTCTCTATGGCGAAATTCCTGGATTCCATGCTTTTTTCATCACATTGAATACTACTTTGGTTCTGGCAATTATTGCCGTAGCCTTGTTAGCTGCAAATGAGCGGAAAATTATCTTTAATCTATAAGATTCTGGATCAAGCATCTCGTGATCCGGGAGCGGCCCAGATATGATCTCTGTGCGGCTAGACCGGGTTAGCCTTACCTTTCGTGTGCGCAAGCACAAACGCTTGCCTCTAAAGCAATTTTTATTGGGAGGTTTCTTTCTTCGCTCGGTGAATCCAATCATGGAAGTTCAAGCTTTGAGGAATATTACGCTCGAGTTTCGCGAAGGGGAACGAGTCGGTATTTTGGGACATAATGGTGCTGGGAAGACGACGCTCCTAAAGTTATTAGCAGGTATTTATCCCCCCACGAATGGCAAACTGGAGATTAGGGGAAGGGTAAGCACTTTGCTCGACATTGGCGTAGGGATCGAATCCGATGCGACAGGTTGGGCCAATATTGCCTATCGAAGTTATTTGCAAGGCTTAACTCCCAAAGAAGTGCGTGCCCGTCGGCAACGGATTGCTGAATTTAGCGAATTGGGAGAATTTCTCAATATCCCCGTGCGCTTTTATAGCAGCGGCATGTTGGTACGTCTATGTTTTTCGATTGCCACCGAAATTGAACCTGAGATTCTGCTGATCGATGAAATCCTCAGTGCTGGAGATATGGCTTTTCAAGAGAAGGCACATCGCCGAATTTTAGAACTCATACATAACTCCCGACTATTAGTTATAGCCACCCATGATCTAAACACAGTGCCTAAGCTGTGTACCCGCATGATCTGGCTCGACCATGGTCAAGTAAGAATGGACGGAGATCCTCAGGACGTAGTAGCCGCTTATAAGGAATATATGACATCAGCTAGCCGCGATGCCGCCTAAGTGCGTGAGTTTCCCTATGCCACTGGTTGAGAGGGACAGCTGCCTTCATAGTTTCAAGCGGGCTCAGCTTTGGGAAGAGTTTTGGGCCAGTTTCCTGCATTGGGAAGATCGCCTTGGATTGTTTGATTATTTAGACGAGGGCACTCCGCTTTGGGAATATCTCCGAGTCCCTATATTCCTCAAGTGTCAGGAAGCATTAGGTTTTTTCTCGCCTACGCCGACACTTACGCTGGCAGAGAGATTTTTCCACTGGCATACGATTCGGGACTTGGCCTATGCGATTGTGGCAGCTAATCCCTGGTTAGCGCCAAGCCGGCCTGTTATCTTTTGGGCCATTGCTCGGAGAGTCTATTATCAAGGGCGATGGTGGGACCCTTACTTAGATTTGTTTTTGGGCGAAATAAACGATCATTATCTTTATTTAGAACGACCGGAAGGCGGACGACGTTTAGGTTCGGTAAGAAGAAACTCGCAATATTATACAGATTGGTTTGCAGGCGCTAGTGCCTGCACGCGCAGGATGATTCGTTGCTTTGCAGACAAAACCATAAATTGGCTCCAAATCATCGAAAAGAGTTTCAGACAAGTAGCAAAGATTCATGTCCCAATCTCTGAATTAGGCATGAGTTATCTTATAGCGCGTAAAGTCTGCCTTTGGCAGTATAGAAGGTTGCTAAGTCGCTTACGGCCACGCGTTTGCATCATAATCGCGCTCAATCCCGCAGAGCGTGCACTAGTGGAAGTTTGTCGTCGCTTAGGAATTGTTACTGCTGAGCTTCAGCACGGAATGATAGGACCTTATGATTTGACATATACGACTCCACCAGGTGTTATCCAGAAAACGTTTCCGGATTACCTATTGACGTTTGGCCCATATTGGCGGAAATACACGCCAATCCCCACGCCATCTGAAAATAGCTTAGATGTTGGATTCCCTTTTTTACAAAAAATAGTTACCGATGGGAAGCGACCGATTCGCGAACCCCGGATCTTGGTTTTAGGGCAGCCGGGATGTTCTCGCGAGTTAGGCCAATGGGCAATTCGCTTAGCACAAGCCGCGCCCCCTGGTTATCGTGTAATCTTTCGTCCTCATCCTGCGGAGACCCTTGATGTAAATCAGGTGCAAATGTTTGAGTCTTACGGTATCGAGGTACCTAGTCCGCAACGACCGCTTTATGAATTATTAGCTTCCTCAGAAATTCAAGTGGGCGTATTTTCTACAGCCTTGTATGAAGGACTGGCCTTTGGCTTGAAGACTTATATCGTGCCCCTGCCCGGCTATCAATATATGCGGCCGCTTCTTGAGCGTGGCTGGGCTCGGTTACTAGAAGACGAAACCCAGCCTTACCACGAGGACGGATCCTGGCCGCGATATGATTTGCGTGAACTGTTTTTATTCGAGGGGACGAAACCGTTTCTGGAATGGCTCAATAGAATGCTGGTCTAAATATTCAATGCGGTAAGCATCACTCTAAGGAAGATAAAGTATGTCGTATAATTTGGTCGGCCAGAAGCGACGCTTGCTCTGTGCAATCGTTGAGACTGACACCATGGTAAGCATTGCCGGCTAAGTAAAGTCCAGGGAGACGCTTCAACGTGTCCTGAATTTTACTGAGGCGAGCCAGGTGCCCAAGGATGTACTGGGGAATGGCCCTAGGCCATCGGATGACCATGTTATAAACGGGCGGCGAGGTAATTCCCAGTACTTGACAGGCTTCCTCGTGGGCTAATTGGACCAATTCTGCGTCACTGTAGTCGAGGATATGAGGCTGACGAACTCCTCCGGTCATATAGCGAATAAGGACATGGCCACTTGGGGCGCGATAAGGAAATATACTGGAGCACCACTGGGCACCTAACATAATGCTTTTTGAACGACGAAGCGTCAGATAGCCGAAGCCGTTCAACGGTCGTACCAATTGTTCCTCCTTATATCCTAAGGCGATTACGATAATTGGAACATAGGGAATGGTGCCGACTAAATCAGCGAGCGATTCATCTATAGATCGTAATAATTGCGCCTGCACATAAGCCGGACATGCCAATACAAGTCGGCGCGAGAGATAAATGGCCCGATCAGTAATAACTCTCCAACACACGGGAGATGTATTGGGCACATACTCAATGCGCTGAACCGCCCGGTTGAGGATTAGCGACTGTTGTAGTTTATCAGTCAGTTTGTCGATCAACGAGCGCAAACCGCCGCGTAAGGAAAGTAATTGAGAGCCGCGTAAATAAGCCCGACCTTCCTGCTGAGCTAGGCGTTTGCGTTGTCGAGCGGCGTGAAGGAAACCTCTAGTGACGCTACCGTATTGTTGCTCCAACGCGACGATACGCGGAAAGCAAGCGCGCATGCTGAGCTGATTGGGATCGCCGGCATAAATGCCGGTGACCAATAGCTCACCGAGCAAGTCCGCTGTGGCAGCGTCAGTACGCCGACTAATGAAAGCAGAGATGGACTCTTCCTCGTCAGGGGGAGACCTTCGGCGCCAGCGCTCGGTAAGGATGGCCCATTTACTTAACCAAGGAAGAAGGGCAAAACGTAAAAAGCTCCAAAGACCGTCAGGCAAACGGTGAAGTTTTTGACCGTCGTAGACATAACGATAGCGTGCTGCAGGTTGGGCCGAGATTAGCTCCGATTCCAGGCCTAGCTGATGAATGAGATCCAAGGTGCTGGTTTTATTCGCTAAGAAACCATTCGGCCCATATTCGAGGGTAAAGCCGTGGCTATGTTCTGTCCATATAGTGCCACCGGCACGGTGGCTGGCCTCTAGAACTCTAATGTGCCAATCAGGTTGGCGCTGATGCAGATAATATCCTATACTAAGTCCCGAGATACCCGCTCCTACAATGATAACGTCTGCAGGGGAAGAAACCTCTTTGAATTCCAAGTTATCGGACGACATGACTTAGTTCCCTGAGTAGGGCGCGGGCGAACTAACCGGCAGCGCCCGGCGGTGGTGTCATGATGACCAGAACTATCAGACCTTGCCTACCCGTGTTACGAATGCCGTGGGGTACGTTAGCAGGGGCAATGAGCAAATCTCCCGCACGCATTGGTTGTTCACCTTGAGGCAGAAGGAACACCCCTTCTCCTTGAAGTACCAGGTAGGCTTTATCTTGATCCGCATGGGTATGGAGTTGATGTTCTTGCCCTGGCTCGAAACAGTTGAGGCCCAAAAACAATCGGGACGTCTGAAACAAAGTAAATTTGGCGATTTTTTGGGGATTGAATTGCGCGTGTTCTAGAGGGCGGAGGTAAGCAGGTGTCTGCACGGGTAATGGAGATACTATTGGAGGAGATTCGTGCTGATGGGCGCACTTAGGATGGGGACTAGGTCGGCCGCGGACGAGATCGAGCGCATGGTGAATTTGCGGTAGAATAAGCTTTTCCAAGGCCAGGCGGACCGCCGCGGGAGAACCGGGTAAGCTAAATACTAGACGTCCATGCCATGTTCCTGCTATGGCACGGGATAACATGGCCGCTGGGCCTATGTCCTGATAGCTAAGATACCGTAACAATTCACCGAAACCGTCTAACCGTTTTTCCAGCAACGCCTGGACGACTTCATATGTCTGATCGCGGGGTGCTATTCCTGTTCCGCCGGTTAGTATAACCACGTCTAAGTTGGGATAAGTATCTAAGCGATGGAATAATTCTCGAACTCGCTCGGGTTCGTCGGGCACAATGGTATAGAAAACGACATGATGCTGAGCTTGCGTCAAGAGTTGACGCGCCAGCTGGCCGCTAACGTCGTTCGCTTCCGTGCGAGTGTCACTGACGGTAATAACCGCTACCTGAGTGGCTGGAGGCTGGTTCCGTTGGGACATACGCGCACCTCAAGATTGCCCTCAGAACCTGGGAGCCAGGGCTTCGCGTTTTTCGACAGCGACAAGTTGGCCTTTTTCGAGATGAACGATCCGCTGCGCGCGTTCTGCGGCGCGGGGATCGTGCGTGACCAAGATTATGGTCTTTTCCAGGGTTTGGTGTAGCTCTTGCAAAAGGTCGAGAATTTCTCGCGCAGATCGGGCATCGAGATCCCCTGTGGGTTCGTCGGCGACAATTAAAGTCGGGTCAGTAACTATAGCCCGGGCAATGCCCACGCGTTGCTGTTGGCCGCCGGAGAGTTGCCCAGGACGGTGCTTCATTCGGTCTGCCAGGCCGACAAGTTCTAAGACTAATTCGACACGTTCCCGACGCTCTGCAGCAGTGAGCGGGAGTAAGAGCAAGGGTAGTTCGACATTTTCGTAAGCGGTGAGGACCGGGATTAGGTGGTAAAATTGAAAGATAAAACCAATGTTGCGGGTGCGCCAGCGAGTCAATTCAGACTCAGACATGCTGGAAATGAGCCAGTCCCCCACCCAAACCTCTCCCTGGTTAGGCCGATCTAGACCGGCGATAAGATTCAGTAGAGTGGTTTTGCCGGAGCCGCTTGGCCCCATAATTGCTAAAAATTCGCCCGGGGGAACCTCTAAGCATAAATCTTGCAGGACATCTATGCGTTCCTCGCCCCGAACGAAATATTTATAGACATGGACGACCCGCAGGATGGGCTCGGAAGACATATGCCTAGTTATGTGAAAAAGCATCAGTTGGAGGACATTTCCACGACCCAAATATTGCGATAGCGAACTTGTCCGCCGTGGCTTTGTAGAAAAAGCGGCCCCGGCGAATCGTTCTCAGGTTGGCCACCGCCGGTCGGTCCCTTCAATTCTACTTTGTCGTGAATTAGTACCCCATTGTGCCAAACGCTTATGATCGCGTTCGAGATCTTCTTCCCGTTAGAATCGAAACGGGCCGCACGGAACTCGACATCATAGGTCTGCCATTGCAACGGTGGATAGCACATGTTGACCAACGGAGCGAATTGCCCATAGATGCCACCGCATTCATTATTAGCGCCGCGCAGTCCGAAACTGTCTAATACTTGAATTTCATAGCGATGCTGAATGTATACGCCGCTGTTACTGCGAGCTTGGCCGCGAGCATAGGGCATGAAGCTAAGACGAAACTCCAGGTGCAACTTATGGTCGCGAAACTTCTGCTTCGAGGCGATGTCATTTCCCAAGAGGGCCCCGTCTACGAGCTTGGCGTGTGATTGCGGTTCCCAATTGTCAGCGTTGCTGCCGTCGAACAGAACCACGGCGTTAGGAGGTGGCTTTTGCCCAAGCGTCTTGCTTTCGCGGATGATGCGTTTGAGCTCGAAAGTAGTGCCATCAGCGGTAGTACCGAGCATACGCCCATTCTCGATAGTCGCAGACCATTTGCCGTCCTTACTACGAATCCTAGTGATGAAGCCGTCGCGTTGCCCCTGAGCCTCGATGCGTTTTGCATACTCACCTCCCTGGCCACGCAGTCCGCCGGGCAGAAAATTGACTAAGAACTTCCCGTCACCAAGGGCGACGACCTCGGCACCGAGGCGCTGCTGATTGGCAGTTTCGCCGATGTATTCGCCTTGGACGGGAAAGTCAGGTCCCGCATGTGCGGGATCAGTAGCCACCTTTACGGGCCTTGGTTGGTCTTGGCTAAGTAGAGTAAGCCAGCCGGTCAGGAACAGGATACCAACAGCTACAGGCAGCGTGCGCATAGGCAATCCCCCCTCATGTAGGCATGAGCTGATTGATACATCCTAGGTGTATAAGTGTCGGATTGTTTTTTCAATGCACTAAGGGGCAGAAAGTGTTTTAGGGGAACGAGGCGTATCGCCCTGTGGTCAGAGGTCTTGAAAAGGTCTTGTCCGCTGCTGCCAACTTGGTTGATAAATTCCTGGCAGGAGCGTCAGCTTACCATCTAGGATACCGAGGCGGGGCCATTATTCTGCCAAGCAGCGGCGAAGGAAACGACGAATGATGGTGGCTAGGTGTGGGGCATGGCTGACGAAAGCGAAATGCCCAGCCTCGGGAATGGAGACATGGTCGACCCGCGGAATGCGCCTTTGCAGCTCCTGCAAACCCTGACGAGTGGTTAAGAGATCAAGTTGTCCAGTAACGATCAATGTGGGAACCCGTATAGCCGACAGGTAGGGCCGCAGGTTCATTTGTTCGGCTAGACGGAAACGGTACGCCATCACGCTTTGGTCGGTTTGCCAACATTGCTGAGCAACGAAATTGAGTAAATTGGCGTCCTCGCAGCGTTTTCCGAGGAAAATTTGGAAAAATTGGTTCAGGAAGGGATTGTGATTCGGCAAGGAATATTGGCGCAAAGCCAGTTCAATGGCAAAGCGGAGTAGGCTTGGGGCGAAAGTAACGTCCACGCCTTGAGCAATGACGGCAGATAGACGCGACGGATAACGTGCGGCATACTGCAGTGCCAAGATTCCGCCGAATGACACGCCAACGACTACCGGACACTCCAAGCCGAGTAGCTCAATGAAATCAGCAATGTCGTCCACTAAGTCGTTGAGATCAAAACGTCGTCGCAGAACAAACGGATCGGTTTCACCACGAAGCTGGAGGGCGAGAACCCGGTACTCCTGGGTAAGCTGGGCAGCTAAGAGGCTCGTTAATCCGACGCCTCCAGCCAGGCCTGGAATGAGCACTATAGGTGGGCCGGAGCCCCAAGCCAGATATTCCGCAGTGTAATTGCGAAGGATGGCGCACCCCGTTTGCGGAAGGGGCGCACGATAAAAGCCGAGATTAGTGACATTCCAAAGCTGCATGGTCGCCTGCACGAAGTACCTCCTTGCTGAAGCCTCCAGTTGAAGGAACAATCTGAGCCTGCTGAGCAACCTAGGGCGGCATCGGGTGCGAAAAACTTCTAGCACTTCTCGTGCCCGAACATTGGAATGTTTTTTCGGGCTTATCAGGTGAAACTGAGTAAAATGGGGGTCGGTTGCTGACTCATCTAGGGCAAACTCCTGAGCCGCTACTATGTCGAAACTTCGGCGCCATACCGAAATGGCGCCAGGTGACAAAAAATCGTCACAGCCGAGCAAGCCTACGCATGGATGACGAGGCGGATGTTTTCGGGGAGATATTGGCCCACTTCTTGGATGACGTCTCCTTTCATAGCCTTCCAAAGTGGGCCGCGTTGGCTCGCGCCCAAGATAAGCACGTCGGCCCCGTGAGTGGCCGCTGAGTCGGCAATCATGGCCGCGACGTTGTCACTGGCCGTGTATACAGCTCGCCAAGGAATCCCCGCTTCCTTAGCTAAACGTCCAACTTCGGCAAACAAGGCTTGGGCCTCAGGATCAGCGGAGGCGTCGAACGAGTTTTCTTCAGGTCCCATAGGAACTACCGCCAGTTGCCGCACAAATAACACACGAAGTTCCGCTTGGCGATTCTTGGCCTCCTCGATGGCAAATTGCAACAGCCTGGGGTTGCCGCCGCGGGCGGCCACCATGACGATACCCTTCGGCTCATAACTTGGCTTAGATGACACCTCAGGAGGATAAGCAGAGGTTATCTCTTCAGTTTCAAGTGCCTCGGGACGTGCCGGGATGATGGCTTTGCGCAACGGCGTGGGGATTCGCTCGATTAACTCTCCCAGATGACGCACGCTCCAGCTAATAGCGAACGCCAAAATCGGCACGATCCAGCGGGCAGTCAGCCCCGAAACCACGACGATTAAAACGAACAACAAGGCTTGGATTTTGATAACGGGAATAGTCACCCAAATGGCCATCATGAGGCAAGCCAAGCCGGCTAAACCCAAACGTTCATATCGGCGAATGTCGGGTTTTTTCGTTGCTGCGGTAGCCAACACATTAACTGCGATAGCGCCCACCACTCCAATGGCATACAGATGGGCTAATTGTCCCACGTCGGGATAGATATAAATGACTAAGGCGGGCGCCAGGGTGGCAATCACCAAGGGTAGCATGGGCACGCCGTAACCGTTCAACGACATAAACGCTTTCGGCAATTCTTTATCTCGTGCCATCATGAACTGCACGCTCACTAGGCCAGATAATGCGGTGTTCGTAGCTGAGAGCAATAACAGAGCAAACGCAAGTGAAGCTGCGGCTGCGAAGTGCGGACCGACGTAATATTCAGCTAAGACGCGGAGCATGGTTTCCTTACTGGCTTCATACTGTTTGTCAGGGTTACCTTTACCCAAAACGTCCGCAGGAGCTGCCGACATAGCGAGGGTGAGCACCAGATTCAGCAAAATGATTTCGGCCACGACGGGGAAAATCGCCAGCTTCGACGTGCGGCTTACAGGAGGCTTCATAATGCCCGTCATATTGGCAATTGCTTCCACGCCAGAGACAGCCAAGATAATTTGCACGAAGTTCATCCAGACTTGACTAGGTTGGGAGGGCACCGGGTCAACACGGGCGGTAGGCAAAGATGGTAGTGCTGCCGCAGCTATGATGAGTGTGAGCGAAATGGTAAGAACTGCTATGACTAACGCGGCGGTGCCTGATTTTCGAGGGCCAAAGAAATTAAACAGGCCGATAGCGGCAATGCTCCCGATGGCCCACTGTTCGGCGTAGGGTACCTGGAGGTAATGAAAAGCGTCTAGCGCGGAAATAGCAGCGGTAACAATGTAGTCAGCACAAAGCAAGAGCCCGCCCACAACCGCCAGCAACCGCGAATGTTCTCGCGCGGAAGAATAAACCCCGCCACCGTCAGGATGTAATCGGCAAATCACCGAATAGGCCCAGGCCAAAACTAACAGTAACCCTGACATGGCCAACATGAACCAAAATGAGGCATGGTGATTGTAGTAGAAACATATGCCCAGCACATACAATCGGCTGGTGCCCCAATCTCCAAACAGCATGGGGCCAGCATGGTACCATTCCACATCACGCGGTCGGCGCGGACGCATGAACATAACGTGAAACCTCGCGTTATGCCAAGCTCACCTGGGACGGGTCAACTTTGGCGAAATCAAGCACTTTGGTTGGTCTAGCTCTAACTGCCCGCTGGCTCGGACTGTAACAGGGCAGCGGCGTCCAAGCCGCTGATGGTTTTCGTAATGAAGCTGAGGAACAAGAAAGATTCCCAAAGATTCTGACAGCTTTTTGCGTAGTATCAGGCACTTGACAGGACCGATAACGACTAGGCACAGTCTCGGAATCGGCGGTCATAGGAGTTCCTCGCAGACGCTTACGAGGTTAGCTGTCGGGTTCGGGGCCGAGGATACCCCTACCAGCGACCTTGAGCCGAATGTGCCGGGATTAAGTTACCCAGTTTGCAGGGTAGCTCTCCCGACTCGCCGATGGCGGCGCTGGATTCACCCCTACGAATGGTTCCCCCGTTCCGCTGGCGATAGCAGCGGATTCAGCGATGCTTCACAGTTGCACAATCATATGAACGCCGCCGGGCTTTGGCAAGCCAGGCTGCTGCCTGTGGCTTACGAATCTGCGAAGGGCTCTGTTAAGCGGCTCGGACATACTCTGGCACCGAGACGTATAAATAGCTCTGGCGGGGGTCAGACGCGCAAAGTTTCGTCGTGCCGTGTGCGGCTAGGCGGATGATCGACGCGACGCACGTTAGCTAAAGCGTATTTAGCGCCAGCCCGCTTTTCAACGTCGTTATCCTCCCATTCGATGTTGATCGCACCATCATAACCAGCGCGATTCAGCTCGATGAGGATTTCCTCGACCGAGTTCGCATCGCGGGCCGACCCGGCGGTAACGAAGTTCCAACCATTGTATTTATGCCCCATGGGACGATGGCCACCAAGCCGACCTGCCCGTGTATGTTCCTTGGCTACCCATACCCCCTTAATGTGGACGCAATGGATCCGGTCACCATATTCGCGGATAAATTCGATCACAGAAACCCCTTGCCACTCCATATGCGAACCGTCGAGATTGAAGCCGACGACACTAGCGTAACCGGCCTTGTCCATCGCCCGTAGGTAATCTCCTGCACTTTCCAGGTCGCCCATGGCCCGTTCACTGGGATGACACTCCAAGTCGAAGGTCACGCCGTAACGCTTACAAACGTCCAGGAAAGGCGCGAAGCGTTCGACGAGCAATTCCAGGCTGACCTCGCGGACATCGGGAATCGGATATCCACCCAGACTCCGTGGCAAGGGGGGAAACTCGAACCAGTGGCTCCAGCAGTGGGCTGGCGACCCAGTAAATCCCGGCAAACAAACGCGGCGATTCTGTAACTTGCCTAGATAATGTGCGTATCGAGCGGCATTACACAGTGCTTCCAGCGCCTGCTTATGGATGAGCCGGCCCACGTCGTCGGGCACATAATAGGGGTCTGTGCGTGGGGGTTGGTGGCCGGCAGCACGCCAACGTTTATAGGCTTCCAACGCCTCGCCGCCGACAAACTGCAAGGTCTTGGCACTAGGTTCATCGCCCAGAGCCTGACCTTGTAGGTGCACAGCCACGGTGAAGATTTCTAGGCCATGTCGGCGTGCTTTGTCGACACGTTCCCGTGCATAGGCTTCCGCACCTGCATCGGTAGCACACCGTGACAGGTCTAACTCCCACGACGCCTCCTCCCAGCCATCGAAGCCAGCCTCCGCGATGAACTTTAGCCATTCGTCCTCAGCAATGTCCCCAAATTGACCGCGCACCAGTCCAATCTGGTGGTATGACCCTTTGCCATGACGATGCTCGTCCGTTTGCTTAAAGCCCATAATCAGCTCCCTTTTCAGTGCTGACGCTCTTGTTGGGCGACAAATGTAGGATACGTTTTGCTTGACGTCGCCCTGACATTGCCAATATTGAGAATCGAGCCTCGCGCGTCAATGGTGGCGTTGGTAAAGTTCGCTCAAACCCAAACAACGTGGTTGCGAGGATACAACCGCTAACCGACCTGATCCGAGTTCCGCTCTGAGGGATACCAGGCTCGCCGAGGAATAGAACAAATACGGGCGGAAGAACCCATATGACGCTTGTCACCGGTTAAGGTGAGGATTTTGTTTTCACAGCAGGGTTACCGAAGTAGGGCACCTTATCGAAACGGTCGTCATCCACGGTGGCTCGCGGGTCGCCTGTCGCTTTCATCCACGCATGTAACCGTTGGGCCAACTCACGCTTGACTTCGGCATATTCGGGTTTATCCGCAACGTTGTGCAGCTGGTGCGGATCGTTCTTCAAGTCGTACAGCTCCTCGGCCGGACGTTTCGCACAAGCTAGCTCAAAATAGCGGCGCAACTGTGAATCGTTCTGGCCCGCCATAATCAGCCGCTTAGTCGGACCATCGTCAATGTCTCCAAACGGTCCGACTGCGAACACTAACTGTGGATCGCCCGCGGGCCAACGGTCGGGACGAAAATTGCGAATGTATAGATAACGTTCGGTGCGAATGGCCCGCGCGGGGTAACCGAGATTTCCCTCACGCACGTAAGCATGGCGCTCACGTTCGGTGAAGGCAGCATCGGGCCAGGACTTGGCGTTTCCCTGGAGTAATGGCTTCAAGGTGCGACCGTGTAGCTGGGCGGGTGGGGGTACGCCCGCGGCCTCCAAGAAGGTGGGGGCCAAATCGGTGTGACTGACGAATTGCTCGATGCGGGAGCCAGGGCGTGTCACCTTCGGCCAGCGAATCGCTAAAGGCACACGCGTTCCCCAATCGTAGAGGTTGGCTTTCGCCCGAGGGAAAGGCATCCCGTTGTCGCTGGTGACGACGATAAGCGTGTGCTCATGGAGCTGGCGTTTCTCCAGCTCACCGACTAGCTCGGCCAGTTGCCGGTCAAATTGCTGCACCGCGGCGTAATAATCGAGCAGGTCATGTCGTACTTCGGGATGGTCGGGCCAGAACGGTGGCACTGTAACTAGGGCCGCTGACAGTCCCGCTTGACGGCCCGAACCAGGCTTATATGGCCGATGAGGATGCGTACTGCCGAACCAGAAACAAAAAGGTTTTCCCCTAGGACACGCGTCGAGAAACTGTGCGAACGATTTGTACGGTGGCCCAGCAGGATTGCGTGCACGCCCGCCTGCCTGGAAGTTACCGGGAGCCCAACCTTTACCCGTATGCCCCACATGATAGCCCGCTTGCTCCAGCAGGTCAGGATAGACCACGTAACGTGCGGGTAAGAATCCCCACAGGTTGGCCCCTTCCTCGAGACTGTGGGGGAACCGACCCGTGAGAATGGCAGCCCGCGAAGGCGTACAGGACGGCGCTGCACAGTAACAGTTC
>JANXCQ010000041.1 GCA_025060195.1 Gemmatales bacterium
ACAACCCAAGTCAATCAAATGCCTGCATACGATAACGAGTCTTACGTCTCCGGTTGGAATACTAATAATGACCCTAATAATATTCAGCCTCTTGGTAACGACACGATTGGTACGGGGAGCATTCAGCCTCGACAGGATACAAACACTGCACCAACTTCGGTCGGACTCGGTGGTACGACTGTATTTGGTTTCGGCTCGATGCACCCCGGAAGCTTCAACGCCGTCATGGCCGACCGTTCGCTCCGCCGAATCCGCTATTCAGTCACGCTCAACCCGACGCTGATGATGGTCTGCGTGCGGGATGATGCAGGTACCATCAACTGGCAGCAAGTCGAGTAAGGCCGAGCTTCAACGTATCTTCGCTCGAGTCTTGTGACCGATTAGGTACCGCTCTAAGAATAAGCCGTCTTTTTCCCTTTGTTTGCCTAACTCATTCTCGCTTACTGAATGGGAGTCTGGGTAACTTCACCGCGCTGGTTGTGTGCCGCCCAGCGCGGTTTTTGTCTTACTGGACAGGCAGGATGCGGCATCCTGAAGAAGTAATTGGCCCCGCCACATTCAGTTGTTTTCCCACACTAGCCCGATTCTTGCCTCTTTAGTAAGGTTCCATAAAAATACATAAGCGGCTGAGTCTCGGAATAAAGCGGGGGCGATTTTCTGTAAAACTATGCTTAACCACCGGAGGGTTTGCTAGGTGGCGAGCCAGGTTGTCCATTAGACACCAGGGATTCACGCTGGTCGAGCTGCTCGTGGTCATCGCCATTATCGGGCTCTTGATGGCCTTGCTGCTGCCCGCGATTCAACGGGTGCGTGAAGCGGCCAACCGCATGCGCTGCGGCAATAACCTGTCGCAAATCGCCATGGCGTTTCACAACTTGCACAACGACTACAACGTCTTCCCGACAGGCGGCTCGGGTTCCTCCAGCAACTTCAGCGCCAGAACCATCGTGAATGGACAGCCCGGTGGCCCCATTGACCAGGATTGGGGTTGGGCTTACCAGATTTTGCCGTACTTGGAACACCAGCAACTGCATGTCGCAGATCCGAACGCGAATCACTCTGCCAGCGGCAATAACGTCATCACACAGACGCCCATCCCCACTTATTTCTGCCCCAGTCGGCGCCGTCCCGGACGCAACTCCAATGACCGCGCCGGCATTGACTATTACGGTAACGGCGGGGTGGCCGGGTCCTTTACGCCGGCGGGTCAATCGGTGGCTTACTCGACCCCGCCCTACGGCGACTGGACTGCCAGTGGCACAGTCATCCGCAGCGGGCCGAGCTACAATCACCCCCAGCGTCGTGCCGTGAGTTTGGATGGTGGCATCCCCGACGGCACTTCCAATACGCTCCTAGTGGCCGAGAAGTCCTTCCAAACCTCGCAAGTGAATCGAGCGCCGGTTTATGATGATGAATCGTATGTGTCGGGTTGGCACGTGGGCAACAACGACACGGTGGGTACGGGCCAAGTGCAACCGCGGCAAGATACAAACACGGCTCCGCTCACGATTCCGCCGGCGCCTATTGCGCCTGCCACCGGCACCTTGTTCGGTTTCGGCTCCATGCATCCGGGGAGCTTCAATGCCGTCATGGCCGACCGTTCGCTCCGCAGAATTCGTTATTCGGTCACGCTCAACCCGACCTTCTACATGGTCTGCGTGCGCGATGATTCGGGTACCATCAATTGGCAACAGGTCGAATAGGCCCCTACAGCAAATGAGCATCCACCTTGAGCGTCAGATATCCTAAGTACACCGCTCGTTACTCGATGAACGGAATGGGTCAAGCTTTACTGATTGATTACTCAATCGCGTCAGGTCTAAGTAACCCCCGCGAAGACCCGTAAGAAGTCAGCCGATTGAACGATTTTCCACGTAGCCTAGGCCATGGAAAAGAACGTTAAGAATTTATGAAGATTCTCCTTGCCATGGGGATACCTTTAGCTAGAATCGGTGTTTAGGGCATTAGCTTTTTGTGAAGTATCTCCAAAACCCACTTATTCAACGGAGGTTTCTCTATGCGAAGTACTATCTTTTTCCGCAAGCCCAGGGGATTCACCCTGATTGAGCTGCTCGTGGTCATCGCCATTATCGGGCTCTTGATGGCCTTGCTCCTGCCTGCGATTCAACGGGTGCGGGAAGCGGCCAATCGTATGCGCTGCAGCAACAACCTGTCGCAAATCGCCATGGCGTTCCACAATTTCCACAACGATTATCAGATCTTCCCAACTGGTGGTGGCCCTGGTTGTTGCGGCGGTCGTTCTTATGTGGATGCCGCAGGAAACTTGCAACGCACGGGTGGAACGGGAGGTGTGGTACCCACAGGTACGCAAATTGCTCAAGCACCCTTCCAAACTTGGGGTTGGGGCTACCAGATTCTGCCCTATATTGAACAAGATCCGCTCTTCCGCAACCCCAACGACGGCCCAAGTACAAATACCGTTCGCTCCACCCCGATTCCTGGTTATTTTTGCCCGAGCCGTCGGCGTCCAAGCGTTGACCAGAATGGCTGGGCCCAAACTGACTATGCGGGCAATGCAGGCGTAAGCGGCCCGTTCGTCGGCCCGACAGGGCTGACCTACAACAGCCCGCCTTACGGCGATTGGACGCAGTCAGGTATGGTGGTCCGCAGTCCCATCGCGACGCCGCCGTTTTCGACGACTGCAGTAACCAACGTCCGCTCGGTCAGTCTCGACGGAGGCGTCTCCGACGGCACATCGAATACTGTGCTCATGGTGGAGAAATACTTAGCCACCACCGAGTACAACCGCGGCGCTTGGCACGACGATTGGGGTTTCACCGAGGGTTGGGACCCCGATACGTTCCGCCGACTTATCAGCAATGGCTCGCAAATAGATGCTGGCCAATCGCAACCACGTCAGGATTCCAACGTAACGGATGGCTGCTGCACCATAGCACGTTTCGGCTCTCCTCATCCAGGCTCTTTCAACGTCGTCATGGCGGATCGGTCTATCCGCCGAATTCGTTATAGCGTGGACCTTCGCGTCTTAGCTGTGGCGGTCGTGCGCGACGACGGTCAAGCCTTCAACCCCCAGAATCTCGAATAACAATTCCACGAGCGCATCGGACAAGCACTCCCTCAGCCCTTCGCTTCTCTTGGGCCAACTTGATTAGCCACGTGGATTGTGAATTCTGCTTGGCCGAGTGGCTACTGGGTTAGTGGCGCTCGGCTTTTTGCTTTTCGAGTTTAGGTGCTGGAGCTATACCAACAATTGCTCTAAGCGGCGGATGCGCTCTTCGATGGGTGGGTGACTGGCAAAGATCGAGTTACCGCGAGCGGCATATTTGCGGATGGGATTGACGAAATACATGTGCGCCGTGCCGCGATTAGCTACTTCGAGTTCCTCGGTGTCCCCGGCCAGTTTGCGTAATGCCCCAAGGATGCCGTGGGGATTGCGCGTCAGTTCCACGGCGGTAGCATCGGCGAGGTATTCGCGTTGTCGGCTCACCGCCAGCTGAATGATTTGGGCGACGAGCGGTGCAAGGAGCGCCAGAATGATGGCCACAAGGATCACAATGACCACGCCCGCATTGCCGCCCGCACCTGATTTCCGTTGCTCCCGACGGGAATGAGAGCGACCATGCCCCGCGAAGCGGAGCATATGCAGGAAGACGTCCGCCAGCACAGCAATCGTGCCGATGAGCACCGCCAAGAGCATCATCAGGCGGATATCGTAGTTGCGGATGTGGGCAATCTCATGGGCTATGACCCCCTGCAGTTCGTCGCGTGTGAGTTTTTCGCGTAGCCCCCGGGTGATCGCCACGGCGGCATGTTGCGGATCGCGGCCCGTGGCGAAAGCGTTCATAGCCGTGTCGTCAATCAAGTACACCGGCGGCGGGGGGATGCCCGCGGCAATGGCTACTTCTTCGACGACGTTATAAAGTTGCGGGTCGTCTTCTTTGCGGATCGGTTGGGCTCCGCTGACGAAAAGGAGAAACTTGTCGCCGCGATACAGTGCCAGCCAGGCGATCAGACCTGAGATAGCGGCGGCCCCTAGCGCTAACACTAGCGTTTGCCGCCAATCCCAGTAGGCGAATGCGTCCGGTGCCGCCAGCGCGAGGATGCCCAACGACAGGCCGGTCAAGGCCACCGTTGTAAACAGGCAAAAACCTGCAACCAGCCAGGCGCTCTTGCGGCGATTGGCGGCGATGAGGTCGCGGAAAGTGACTAAGGCCGACATGCCAGGCTCTCTGGCCCACGGCTAGAATTGCACTTTCGGGGCTTGGCGCACCTGGGCCAATTCCTGAGCATCCAGTTGGAAGAAATCGTAAGCGGGAAAGCGAAACATGCTCGCAATAATGTTTGAGGGGAAGCGCCGCAACGCGATGTTGTACTGAGCCACGACATCATTGTAATGCTGGCGGGCGAAGCTGATGCGGTTTTCCGTCGAAGTGAGTTCTTCCTGCAGGGCACGGAAATTTTCATTAGCCTTCAGGTCGGGATAGGCTTCTACCACCACCATCAGTTGCCGTAGCGCAGCGGTCAGGGCGTTTTCTGCTTCAGCCAACTGCGCGACACCTCGCGCATTGACGGCAGCATTTCGTGCCTGGATCACGCGTTCCAGGGTTTCTTTCTCGTGAGCTGCGTAGCCTTTCACCGTCTCGACCAGGTTGGGGATGAGATCGTGGCGGCGTTTCAGTTGCACGTCAATCTGCGACCAGGCATTCTCCGCCTCAGTTTGGCGGTGCACCAGGCCGTTGTAGATGCTGATTACATACAACACCACCAAGACAATGGCACCGATGCCGATGACCCAGGGGAGCCAAGTCATTGCCGCGAGCATGTCGGGTCTCCTGTGAGAAAAGCACCGCGTAGCTTAATTGCCTCATTGAGCAAGAAAGCAAACTGGGCGACCGTAATATCCCTTAGTGTATTCGTGACCTGGGAGAAAATCTTGAGCGTTTTTGTAGCGAGCAACTCGACTTCGCGATTCGGCGGCGAGGCGATATAGTGGCGTTACCCGTGGCGCGTGCCGCCAGCTGGACCCTTTGCGCTCCAGTGCCAACGCGTGAGCGATAGTTATTCTTCGGGCCATCAAGCGCTCGGCTAGAGAACCATGGCGAGAAAGCGACAACCGGTGCTGGATTTTCTGGTTTATGTCATTGTGCGTGTGGTAGTGCTGCTCTTGCAGAGTGTGCCGATGCGCTGGGCCTATGCGGTGGGACAAGCGTTAGCTGAGCTTGCTCATCGCGTAGATCGGCGGCACCGAGAAGCGGCGCGGCTCAATCTGGCTTTGGCGTTTCCTGGGCGTTTTTCTGCGGCGGAACTGGATCGGCTCGTGCGTCAAGTGTACCGCCACTTTGGGGAGATGCTGGTGGAGTGTGTCCTGTTAGCGCGAAAATTATGGCCAACTACGTGGCGGAAGTATGTCGAGTTGGACGACCATGCCGGGCTGTTAGCGCGGGCGTTGCTCGATCGCAGGCCGTGTCTGCTGCTGACGGCGCATTACGGTAACTGGGAACTGGCCAGCTATGTGCTCGGCCTGTTTGGGTTTCGCACTTGGGCGATCGCGCGACCGCTGGATAATCCGTGGTTAGACCGCTGGGTCAGACGGTTTCGCCAGCGCACGGGGCAAAAGCTGCTGGCGAAGAAAGGAGAACTCGAGCGAATCCGCGACCTGCTCCAAAGTGGCGCGACCGTAGCTATGCTGGTGGATCAGGACGCGGGGCCACGCGGATTGTTCGTGCCCTTCTTCGGACGATGGGCTTCCACGCATAAATCGGCAGCCCTGTTAGCGTTGGAGCATGGTGCAGTCGTGCTGACAGTGGTGGCGCGGCGAATAGCACCGATGCGTTATCGCGTGGAAGTCGGCGATGTGTTCTATCCCGAACATTACGAGGCATGTTCCCGACCGCATTGGGAATTGACGCGGGCGTTCACCGCCAGCTTGGAAAAACTCATTCGCACCGATATCCGGCAATATTTCTGGCTCCATCGCCGCTGGAAACATCAACCCAGATGGGCGGCCAACGCGGGGGAAGTAATCTCCTGATTCGGTAGTGGCAAGTCCTGAATTAGTGCGTAAGTTCAAAATCTTTCTCGTTCAGGCCGAGGTTGCATTCGATCTGGAAGTAGGTGGATTCTTCCACCAAGGGGCCTTCGCCGTCAGAGCCGTCTGCAGGCCAATCGTAACCTCGCAGCTGAATGGGTAAACCTGCGGCAGCACCGTCTTTCGCAAAATAAACATACGTGCGATGAAACAGAAATCCTTCACGCTGGAAAGTTTCCCGATGAGCCGACGGATGCAGCGTCCTAATACAGGTGCACGGTTGCCGAAACGTCTGCGTGCCCACCTGAATTTCCAAGTCGACGTCGAGCTCTTCGACTTGGGTCAGGCCTAATTCGTGTTCCCGTTGCCAACGTTGGGCCAAACGGTTCGTCAGATTTTTGATTCCTGCTTGTGCGACGGTGTAGCGGCTCTCCTTCATGCGGATGCTGCTCTCCAGGTCCATCTCCCGCACGATGCCCAGCAAGGGGATACGGACGCGCATTTTGTCTTTGAGGTGTTCGTGATAGACGACTTTGCGGCCTCGTTTAGTCGGCTCGTCGGAGAGCCATTCCATGTACACGCTGAACGGTGCATGACGCACGCGAAGGAGCACATGGTTGCGTTTCCATTCGCCGTCAATGAATTCTTTGCGGAGAAATTGGCAGCGGTAATCGCGAATGTCGGCCAAGCGTTGCTGCGCCCGCTGGATTATTTCTAGGGCGCGCTCCATCCCGATGGCCTGGTTCTTGGTCGTGGATTCCCGTTGCGTTATGTTCTGTCCGCGCGCTGCTCGGTTATATTCGTACAAGCACCAGGCTGTCAGGCCCACTGCGATGGTTAGACCGCAGGCCAGGATCAGCTTCCACGACATCCAGAGACCTCCCTGCGTGCTGGCTGGTGACATATTTGCTTTCGTATAAAAGTCCTCATGCTACTCGACAAGGCCAAACTGCCAGGAAGCTTCTTCACGTTGCCAACGAAGGACATGGGCGAACCAACGATGCAACTGGAAATCCGAACGGTGGTGTCCGCGCCTTTTGCCGAAAACAGCTACATTGTCTGGCGTCGCGGGAATACGGAAGCGGTCGTCGTAGATCCCGGCCTGGAACCCGATGCCATCCTGGAGTGCCTGCGTGACGAGCAATTGGCCTTAGTGGCGATTCTGAACACGCATGGCCACGCCGATCATATTGCCGGCAACGCGGCTCTCAAAACCGCATTTCCCCAGGTGCCGCTTTACATTGGCCGGGGCGACGCCCATATGCTGACCGATGCCTATGCCAACTTGAGCGCCGAGTTCGGGTTCGCGTTGGTCAGTCCCCCGGCCGACGCGTTGTTGCAGGAAGGCGACACTTTGGAAGCCGCGGGCATCCTGTGGGAAGTCCTGGAAATCCCTGGCCATACGCCCGGCCATATTGTTTACCTGTGCCGACAAACGCGCCCTTGGACGGTCTGGGGTGGCGATGTCCTGTTTCGCGGCAGTATTGGGCGATACGATTTCCCTGGCGGTGACGGTCGGCGCCTAGTCCAAGGCATCCGCGAAAAACTGTTCGTGTTGCCCGACGATACGGTGGTCTATCCCGGGCACGGGCCGGTTACGACTATCGGCCATGAGAAACGTACTAATCCCTTCGTAGGTATGTGGGCCGAATGATCGCGGCTACTTTCTCCGATCGGAACTTCTTCCGATTAGAACGTTAACACTTGCTGGTCGGCCCGAGTGGAACACACAGCAAGAAAGCGTGCAAGTTAGGGCTTCATCGCACTAGATGATAAATGTATTGCACGCGCACCTTGCCTTCCTGGTCGCCTAGAGCGACGAAGAGACCATCGGGGCTGAAGTCCGCGGCGACAATGGGACTGGCGAATTCAAAGCGCTGGATTTCTTTTCCCCTTTTGAGATCCCAGAGTCGCACCGTGTTGTCATAGCTGGTGGAGAGAGCGTATCTTCCTTCGGAATGCACGGCGACGCATGCAATGCCCCCCTTATGGCCAACCAGTAAACGGATGACCTCACCATTTTCCAGATTCCACACTTGCAGGGTGCCGTCGCGAGTACCCGAAACTGCGAGAGGGACATTCGGAGCCACACTGAGGCCTCGGAAAAGCAGCGGGTACTTGTCCTGGGTTAGGACTACTTTACCATTTCCCAGGTTCCAGATTCGTAAGGTCTTGTCATAACTGACAGAGACCAAATGAGTTTGCCCTTGATGAACGTAGCTTCCCAAGCCGGTTATCACCCAAGTATGGCCTTGAAGCCTAGTGGGATGTTGGGGCTTATCCAGTTGCCGAACGTGAATAATGCCGTCGCGGCTGCCGGAAGCGAGATAACGTCCATCCGGGCTGAGGGACATCGGCCAGACTGATTCTTCATGGCGGCCTAGTTCGCGGAGGCGCTCGGTGTCCAGGGAGTATGATTGTACCGCACCTGCTTCGTCGCCCAGAATGACTCTGCGACCGTCTGGGGTCCAAGCCAAGCAGTGCAAACTCCGGTCAGAGGCCCGGACATCGTGGGACTGTGATCGAAGAGACCAATCCCAAATCTGAAGTCGGCCGTCCTTGCCGGCAGTAGCAAGCCACTTACCGTCGGGACTGAACGCGACCGCACGGACATGGTCCTTATGGGCCTGGAACTCGACATACCCCGGTCGTACTTGCGCCGAGTAGTCATAGATTTCGGAGCTATAGCCTTTGGCATCCGTAGCCCGATATTCGATATGGAGCAAACTGACATCCGGTACGTTCTCAATGCGAAGCAGGTGCCGGTCGAGCTTGTTCCAGCTGGATTAATCTCGGAAGCGCCACTCGATGAAAACCGCCCGGCCCAGGGGCGAGTGCGCGGCAAACGCCAATTCCAACGGATGACCGGTTACGGGACCAATTTCGGGACGAGTGCGGATCAATTTGGCCGTTGGGGGTATGATTCGCGGCTCCCAAGATTGTGTAATGGCTTCGGAGGTATACCCCAAGGAGTCACGGGCACGAAATTCGACAGTGATGGGTTTACCAGGGAATTCCTCAAGCAACCACTGAGCACCGGCTAAGTCGCGCCAGGCGAATTCGCCTGAATAACGCCATTGGAATTGGACTGGGCGTTTCAGCGGGGAATCAGCATGTAAGAGGACACGAAATGGCTCGCCTGCGATGGGACCCCCTTGCGGTTCCACCTTCGCTATGGCCACAGTCGGCAGAATCAGGGGCACGTCCCAATATCGCTCGACGACGTTGGAGAGGTAACCCTTTTCGTCCTGGGCCCGGAATTGTACCACCAATTGTCCAGGCTGAGCCGAGGGAATACGCAGCTCCTGGCCCTCGACCTCTTGCCAAGGCTCGAAATCGTAGCGTCGCCATTGTGCTTTGACTCGGCGATGCGGCAGCGGTGATGAAGCGCGGACACGAATAATAAACGGTTCGCCCGCGATCGGCCCGGAGGGCGGTTCCGTCGCTACGATTTCCACAAAAGGCGACGGTACCTGGATCCGCCAGCGTCGCCGATGGGTCCAGGATGGAAACGCTCCCGGCCGCACCGCACGAAACTCAAGTCGCAACTCCTTATCATTCACTTGGGGCAGATAGAGAACCTGCCCTGCTGTCGCGCGCCAACTGGACTCGCCGACAAAACGATATTGTATCTCCACAGGTTGATTCCACGTGCTCCAGCTCGCGAACCTGATAGTCACAGGCTCTCCCGCCCAGGGCGGGTCGGGACGGCAGGTGATCTCCGTGATTATCGGGGGAAAAACGTAGAGAACGCCCAACACCAGCCCTGCTAACAACGCTCCTACAGACAACCTTCGTGTTAACTTCAGCGCAACCCGCAAGAGCCATATGACGCCGCTCAACGGTAGCAAGGTAGTGTTCAAGATAGCCTTAAATATGCCTGTAGGCACTTCCCTAAGGTTCTGCGAAGGTTGGGGTGGAACCTGCGGTTCGGCGAGCAACTGGCGGAGTGGCCGAACGTGGTCCGCGTCTTTTCGAGCATCCTCTGCGATCGCTTGAGCAAGTTTCCGCAAGGTAGCGTCTCGCGATCGGCGTAAAAATCGGAGTAACTCGGAATTGTCCGGATCAACGAAGTCGGATTTCCTGAACAATAAGCGTTCATCCAGCAAATTCCCCGACTCGATTTGGGGCTTTAACTCGTGAGCGTGAAAGGCCAAGGCACGTAAGGCGGTGTAAATGACCAACGCGGGAAAACGATCCATAGTTGGGCCGAAACGGCGATGCAGAGGGTTATAGTCTTCGTGGCCTACTGGGTCGCCAGCTTGCTCACTGATCCTTAGCCTGGGGACAAACATGCCGTCGTAGTCCACTAGTTTTAGTGTAAACTGCTGTAAACTGTGGTCCTGCACTACCAAAACATTCCCATGCTGCAAATCGCCATGTGCCACTTTATGACGCTCTAAGTTTTCCACTAACTCCACCCAACTTTGCATCAGCCTCTTGATTCGCTAAGGTCCGTCCGTGGACTGGAGGCACTCTTTGACCCACTCGTCGAGAGTCTGCCCTTGAACCCACTCCATCTTGACGATGGGGTACCAACTGTTGTCTACCTGGATGCCTTTCTCCAAGTATTCAAACTCGACAAAATAGGGACATGTTCGGCGTATGCGCCGAAGGTGAACAGCTAATCTTTTATATCGCTTGCGCAACTGGCTGATCCCGCGGGTAAAACACTTGACGGCCCAACTCTTCTGGCTGGCCCGATGGTTCAGCTTGAAGACCAGCCCAAAGTTTCCCTGAGCATACCAGAAATTATGGCCGAGGCTGGTTTGAGGGATGGACTCCGGTTCGCATGATTGGAGGTCCGCATCGTAAAAACACCTACTCGGTTGCTCGATAACACTGATATAGTCTGTCGGCAATGGCCAATGCATAGTCCGTAAGAGCTATTCCTAAATTAGAGATTGCTTCATGCTGTTACGACCGCAAATCTCGGCTTAACTCTAAATAAACGCCGTTGGATCGCCAAACGTGACAAAATCGCTAAGAGGGGAAACTCAGCTATCCGGTCCAAGACCGCGTAGCTGTAGGCGGTTCTGTTGTAACTTAGTTTCATCGCAACGAGCTTTCGACGCCCAAGAGTCGGCCGCGGGGGACGGAAAGGTCCACGATGATGGGTTTGCTGGTTTCCGCCGTGCCCACGTTGCCTGCGCGATCGACCGCCTCAATGCGGAGGTAAAACTGATACGGCGTGCCTGTGGGGATGCGCCAAGCGAAGCGCCCGGTGTTTTCCAACTCGGTGGCGATGGTCGTCCAAGGCCCTTCGGGACGCGTGGCGTAATACAAGCTAATCGGTCGGGCGGCCAAGTTTTTGTCACTCGCTGACCAAGTTACGGTCAGTATGCCGTTTTCCCCGCCTCGGGACGGTTCGCATCCGAGGATCTGCACACGCGGCGGAGTGAGATCCACTTCGAGCCATAATTGTGGTGGCTCTCCGGCACGAGGCGGGGGTTGACCGTTACCCACGCCGTTACGCACCGCGAGCGCTAAACCGTACAGACCTTCTCCGGGCAAACGAGCGACGATGGGCGATATACGGTCGTCATCCTCGCCCAGCTTCGTCCAAGCCTTGCCATCGCGGGTCATCCATAGTTCCACACAAGCGATCCCCGACGGGCCGACATCTTCCAGCGAATAAGCCAGGCTTACCTCGCTGCTATTGACGATTCGCATGGGGACTCCCCCCAGGGTGCCGCCAGAGGCTTGACTTTCCTGCGGCGCGGGGTTGAGACCTGCGTTTGCCGCTACGTTCGGCAGGACGAGCGATGCCTGGCCGACGTTACCTGCCTTGTCGCGAACACGCAAACGCACTTCCACGGGGCCGCGCGTCGGAGCCTGCCACCACCGGGTGCCCTGGGCGCGGCGGTCAATCGGCAAGATTTGCCAATCGCTTCCAGGGAGACGCCCTTCAAGCTCCAGCGTGTTCAGGTCGAGGTGTTCATCATGTACTTCCCAGCTCACGCCGACTTCCTGACGCGTGGACGGTAAAGCTTGCAATTGTACGCGGGGCGGTATCGTGTCCACAACCACGACTAGTCCTGGGCGTGCTCCTTCGATGCTCATGGGATGAACTCGTCCCTCTACATCCACGGTCCGCACGAAAAACCAGTAAACGCCGTCATGGGCCGCACGGTAGGAGAAGTGTCCTTCCTGCGGTGCAGCGCGGCTAACTTCATGCCAGCTGTTGCCTTGATTCGTCGAGACCCAAAGTTGGACTTCCCGCAATCGCAGGCGTTCCGTCTCTTCGATTTGAAACGGTATGCGAAAGTTTAGTTGGTTGACGTAAAACGGTTCGGGAAATAGTGCCTGAGCCAATGCTGGGCTGAGAGCCACTGCTCCAAATAGCCCGAATAGCCAAACGACCAGCCTACTACCAGGTCGCTTCGCCGCGGCATCATCACAACCGCGTAAGCGGGCCGACGTGAACCGTCGGCGGACTGCCTCGACCATCCGCGGATGGGTTGCGGTTACCATGGCGCCAGGTTCCACCGATCGTCACCTATTTTGATCGACCAACGCTGGGCTATGTCACTTTGCCGGGACTTTCCAACGCGCACGAGAGCCCGTAGGCCAACGCTATTTTCCTTGTCTCGTTCGTGGACAGCAAAGCCGTTATCCGCAGTACGGTATCTTTAGGACTCGTAGCGCAGGAGTAAATCGCCTGCAGCCACTTGTGTACCCGGTTTGACGGCGACCTCCGCAACCCGTCCCGCACGTTCGGCGTAAATGGTCACTTCCATTTTCATGGCTTCGAGGGTAAAGAGCTTT
This sequence comes from Gemmatales bacterium, assembly GCA_025060195.1. GTDB lineage: Bacteria > Planctomycetota > Planctomycetia > Gemmatales > HRBIN36 > HRBIN36. Next base: position 12,779 of record JANXCQ010000041.1, read on the forward strand.
TGGCCCTTTTCTACTGTCTCGCCGGGCTGCACCATGACGCGCATCACCAAACCGGGCATGGGCGCGCCAACCTGATTGGGATCGGTGGGATCGGCCTTCGGATGCGCCTTCTGCTCACGGGCTAGGCTGCGATCCAAGACCACCACTTCCCGTGGCTGTCCATTGAGTTCGAAGAATACCAGCCGCGTGCCGTCAGGATGCGGATCGCCTACGGTTAGGAACTTGATAATCAACGTCTTACCTTTTTCGATGTCCACACTAATTTCCTCGCCCGGTTCCATGCCGTAGAAGAACACCGGCGTGGGCAAGACGCTGGTATCCGAGTAGCGTTGCTGATGTTGGGCGAATTCCAGGAACACCCGCGGATAAAGGGCGTAAGAAAGCACTTCGCGATGAGTCACGGCACGCTGAAGGCGCTTTTCCAATTCCATCCTTAGCTGCTCAAACTGGACGGGAGGTAGAGAGGCCCCTGCCCGTTCCTTCAATGGTTGACGATTCCCCAAGACACGCCGTTGCAGGGCTTCGGGAAAGCCTCCCGGCGGTAAACCGAGTCGGCCCTCGAAGAACTCGATTACCGATTCGGGAAAAGCCAGAACGCGCTGCGGATCGAGAATGTCTTCCGGCCGAAGATTGTTCGCCACCAGGAATAACGCCATGTCGCCCACGACCTTCGAGGTCGGTGTCACTTTCACGATGTCGCCGAACAGCTGGTTCACCTCCGCATACATGCGGCGCACTTCCTGCCAACGATGCTGCAATCCCATCGCCTGGGCCTGCTGGTACAGGTTGGTGTACTGTCCGCCGGGCATTTCGTGGAAATACACTTCCGCCGAAGACGTGCGTTGCACCCCTTCAAACGGGGCGTAGTATTGTCGTACGACTTCCCAATAATCCGCCGCAGTTTGGAGGTCCTCGAAACGCAAGGGGCTGGCGCGTCGGGTAAAGCGCACGGCTTCGACCAGCGAATTCAGCGTTGGTTGACTACTGGTGCCCGATAGCGGCGCCATGGCACCATCCACGATACTAACGCCCTCCTCCGCGGCCAAAAGGTAACTGGCCGCTTGCACGCCCGCCTGATCATGCGTATGGAAGTGGATCGGGATGCCGATTTCCTGACGCAAGGCCCGCACCAGTTGCTGGGCAGCATAGGGCTTACACAGCCCTGCCATGTCTTTGATCGCTAACAGGTTGGCCCCGCGTTTTTCCAACTCCTTCGCCAGTTGCACAAAATAGCGCAACGAGTACTTCTGCCGATTGGGATTGAGGAAATCGCCAGTGTAGCAGATGGCCGGCTCGCACAACATGCCCGCTTCGCGCACCGCCTCGATGGCCACTTCCAGATTGGGCAACCAGTTACACGCATCAAAAATGCGGAACAAATCAATGCCCGCCCGAGCGGCCTCTTTGACAAACTCACGCACAACGTTATCGGGATAATTGGCGTAACCTACGGCATTAGAGCCCCGCAGGAGCATTTGGAACAGGATGTTCGGAATTCGTTCGCGCAACTGGGCTAGACGTTCCCAGGGACATTCTTTGAGAAAGCGCATCGCTGTGTCGAAGGTGGCTCCGCCCCACATCTCTAAGGAAAACAAGTCAGCCAAGCGATGGGCATAAAAGTCAGCGATCTGAAGCATGTCGTAAGTGCGCATGCGGGTGGCCAACAAGGATTGATGCGCGTCGCGAAAGGTGGTGTCGGTGAAAAACAGTTGCTGCTGTTCAAGAATCCACTGACTGAAACGCTCGGGTCCTAATTCGCGGAACACGTCGCGCAAACCGCGGGGATAATGCGGGGATTCGCGCGGAGGCAGCTGGGGCACCGGTGCGGGTTGTCGCGGTACACGTTTGCGCCACTCGGTGGTAGTCTTGGCGTCCTTACCCAGCGTGGGATTCCCGTTGACAATGACCTCGGCGATGTAGGTCAACAACTTGGTAGCGCGGTCCTGGCGCGGCGGAAGACGATACAGCTCCTGCGTCTCATCAATGAAACGGGTGGTAACCTCGCCCCGCAGCACTGCAGGGTGCGTGACCAGATTGATCAAAAACGGGATGTTCGTCTTCACGCCGCGGACACGAAACTCTTGCAAGCAGCGCTCCATGCGCCGCAGGGCATCCTCAAACCGTCGCCCGCGTGCGGTCACCTTGACCAGGAGGGAATCATAAAACGGCGTGATCACAGCCCCACTAAAGGCCGTTCCCGCATCTAAACGACTCCCCATCCC
>JANXCQ010000042.1 GCA_025060195.1 Gemmatales bacterium
TGTGCGGGGTGCAGCGAGCGTGTTGTGCCGTGCAAGGCTGATTGCCGCACCAGTGCTTCGCGGCCGCTCCAGCCTCCTGATGAAGAGAGGCCATGGCGCTGGCTCGGGCCTGGTCGCAGGCGTGTTCGCGCGCTCTTGGCTGACTCGGATTATATGAAACGCACCGCATCCTTCCCGAAATGCGTTGGGGCATGTATCCTCGGAAACATTGCCGTTGGCCTGGAGGACACCTCGGTTCTTGCTGCTGGGCGGAGGCGCTGCGCGGGAAGGCCAGGCTTAACAATAGTCCACTGACGGCGTGACCGAAGACTTCGCGAAAGAATTCGCGGCGCTCCAGCTCCACCTGGTTTCCAAAGGCCAGTGCCTTGCCCACATACGCGCCCCAATGGCTCAGCCAGAGCCAGGTTATCGCCAAGGCCACGAGCTATCCTATCGTTTTGACCACAAGGCCCACCGGCGCCACGGATAGGCAGGCCAGCACAAGCCAGGCGAGTATGCTCCACCACAAGGCACAGCGCATACGCTGTGGGCATTCGCCCAACTTCCCGATGAATGTTCAACGTCGCTACTGTGGACCACAGCCACATTGCTCGGCCTTAGTTGAACCTCCTTTGGGTCTAAATGACCAAGTCTAGCGGGCCTGTCATTCACCCTCGAACATACCCTAACCTTACAAACTGATTTACGCCGACCGCCCATAACTTTTTTTACGGAAAATTTTTCTTAGTCGTGAAGCCGCACATTAGCGCGGTTGGTTCAGTAATTGTTTGGTTGGCTTTTCGCCCTTGTTCCCTCGTGGTCCCCGACACGTCGAGAATAGCGGTTAGGACGCTCACTGTCTTGCCAAGTTAGCACTGCTGAGTCCACCGGACTAGAGCGGAGCCAAGGGACGGGGTAATTGAGCTTGGGCTACTGGTAGTATTCCGTTCCTGACTTCGCAATAATAGCCCTGTTGCTCGACCGATGGAGCACGGACAAAGGGGGCCCGATCGAGGTCGCACCTTTCTCTGCAGGTGGAGAATTAGCTACGACATAGGTGATAACCAAAGTGGTATGAGAGGACAGGCTATTGACGAGCATCCGTCCGCTTCGCAAAATACTTAGCAGAAACCTAACAAGATTGTCACCTAAATGTCTGACGAACGGGCAAGTCAGTCGGGGCGCTCAAGTTTCAAGGACTTAGAGACTGGCGACGGCACATGCTTGGATCAGTCCTCAAGCACGCAAACGTATGAGAGGGTAAGCGATGACGGCAAAGATCCACTTAGAGCGGATGATGCACCGCGATATCATCAGACCTGTCGGAGAATCCATTGCAGCGTATGCCCTGATCAAGCTGATTCCCACTGGTTTGGGCGAAGGTCTGGCGCCCTTGCCGCTGAATGTGGCCTTGGTCTTAGATGTGAGCGGTTCCATGTATGAAGAAGATGGCACTGGATTGAGCCGTTTGCAACGTATTCAAGAAGCAGCTATGCGTGCTTTAGGTCAGCTGCAACCAAGTGATCTGATCAGTATCATAGCTTTTGGCCATGATGCGCGGGTGATCTTGCCCCCGACTCCAGTGGCAGATCGGAAGAAAATTGAAGACCACCTATACACCGTAGACCAGTTCAATGTAGATCCTGGCGGTACCTCGATGGACCAGGGCATGCAGCTAGCTTTAGCGGAGTTACAGAAGAATCATCGGCAGGGTGTGCTTTCGCACATGGTGATTCTGACAGACGGAGAGACCTCAGGAGAGTCGCTATGCAAACAGTTGGCTGCGAGTTTGCCTCAACAAAAGATGCACCTGACGGTGATGGGCATCGGCACCGAATGGAACGCGAATCTGCTCAAAGAGTTAGCCAAACTGAGTAATGGAAAGTGGTTTTACATTGAGGCCGAAAAACGCGATGAGGCGGAACGAATTTTCGTGCAGGAATTTGCTCAATTAGCCAGTACCGCGTTCACTGATGTGCAGATGCACTTACGTCCGCTTAAGGACGTGCGGGTCAAACGCTGCCGCCAAGTGGTGCCCGAAATTAAGGAGTTGTCATTGCGGGAATTAGAAGAACGTCATCTGGTTGCGGACCTGGGGACGCTCGAAAAAGATAGGTCCACCCGCTACATTGTCGATCTCAGCTTACCACCACGACCCGATGGGGATTATGTCATTTGTCAAGTGGAGGTGACATACAAAGTTGGCGCCCAGGAGGGCACTACCGGTGTGGTTCCGCTCAAAGTTAAGTACTCGACGACGCAGCAGAGCTATGTTAACGCTGAAGTGATGAAGCACATAGATGATGTTCAGATTTACGAGATGAACGTCAATCTGCAGCAGGCGATACAGCAAAATAAGGTTGAAGAAGTGAAGCGTCTGGCCGAGGCCATCGAACGCAAAGCATCTGTCTTGGGACCGCGGGCCGCTAAGAAAACCATGCTTGCCAGACAAGCCTTGCAGGAACTTCACGCTGGCGGTCGCGTGTCGAAAAAGACGATGCTGGCACTGGAGGATTCCATGCGAATGGCCGAGGAAATGCCCACCAGCTGAGCGCTGGTGTATGCCAAGGGAGCCGATTCCTAACATTACATTAAACACGTCCCTTTTGCAACTGGGAATCACTGCGGTGGAGGTAATAGGCTATGGTGAAGTGTCCGTTCTGCGGTTATGACAATGAGGAAGGGGCACTCTTTTGCGAGCAATGTAAGTCGGATTTGACGACAGCTGGGCCCAGCGAGCCTTCGCCAACGCCGGCAGCACCTGCTGCGCCCAGCGTGCAGGTAACACCTATTGCCGTGGCCGCTCCTGTTGCCGAAGTAGTGGCTGCCCCGGCCACAACGGAAGTACCCGCGGCCGAGGTGGTCGCCTTGGCAGAACCGGCGCCGCCGGCGCCAGAACCACCAGCTGCAGCAACACCAGCCGCACCTATTGCCGAAGCTGTGCCGGTGACGCCGCAGGCACCTGAGGTGTCCGTGCCGACCGCTGCGCCAGTGGCACCACCAAGTCCGGCAGCGCCTCCGGGGGCAGCTCCTATGGCGGAAGCGGTCGCAGCGCCATCAGTTGCTGTCGCTCCGCCCACGCCGAGTGCGCCGCCTGCGGGATCCACACCGGCTGCAGCCACGGCGCCCACTGCTGCAGCGCCGGCTCCAGCCGTGTTTCCGCCGGGTGTACAACCCAAGTTGAAAGTGATTCGCGGCATGAGGATTGGCGACGAGTTTCCCATTTATGAGGGAGAAAACTTCATCGGTCGCGCAGATGAGAAGCCTGTGGATATCGACCTCGAATATCAGGAGCCTCCCGACCGCATTTGGACCTCCCGTCAGCACGCCGTCATTATTTTCGAGAACGGCCAGATGCACATTGAGGACCTTAACAGTGCCAACGGTACTTACGTCAATCGTCAACGGGTTTATCCGGGGCAGAAGCAACCGCTCAAGCCCGGCGACGTGATTCAGATCGGCAGTGTGCAAATGCGCGTCATAATCTGATTTGCTCGGCTAGGATCCTCGCGCACGATGAGCTTGCAGTACTTCGTGGCTCCTTAGAGTCTGCATTTTTTCCTGAACAGCGGCCAGCAGGTGGTCTTCTACTTTTCCATAGCTATATGACCCCAGGCATGACAACTCTTGAGACTAGGAGCGTCGGCGAAACATTGAGCCAGCTTGCTGTTCCCTAGGGCAGAAAAATGTATCGGAGTGAGGTAATTAGCTACTGAACTGTTGGGGATATACTTATGGCTCATCGGATGACGGCGATAGTCATGTTCTTATGCTGGGCAGTTTGGGGTTGGGGATTGGCGCAGGAGAAGCCCGCTGACACGAAGCCCGGCGGCGGGAAACCCGAAAAACCGTTCATTGCGCCAACCGCAGAGACGTTGCGGCTCAAATTGCCCGAGTTGCGCAGAACCGACATGTCGGAATTAGCACGCCTTCGCACTGGCGACCCCGATTTCAATCTCCCGGAGGCAGAACGAAAAGAATTATTACAACGCGTAGCGCAGTACTACATCTTCCGCCTCACCCATGAAACGCCCTTGTATACCGAATCGCCGCTTGTCAAGCTAAAAGGAGGAGGAATAGAGGCGAGTCCTGATTTCATTCGAGAGCATATGAATCAATTTGCTACCCGAGTCTTACCGCTGCCTAGGAGCTTAGAGGGTGTTGAAGGGGCTTCTCCGGAAGTGACGCGGCGCATACGGCAATACGCGAGCGAATTGGCCACCGTGAGCGTACCTCTAATTCTGAAAGTGTTGCAGGACCCGCGTCCCATAGTACGTCTCAATGCCATGCGCATGGCGTACTTGTTTGCGGAGCGAGGTATTGGCGAGATTTATCCGGTGCTGGTGTTTACCTTCGAAAAATACCCCATAGATGCCTCCGCGGTTTACCAAGCCGAGCGCTATTGGGCAATTCGTGGCTTCGGCGAACTTTTCCATGCGCGAATGACCAATAAGGACCCCAAGCGAGTCATCTTGCCGGAAGATCTTGCTATCAAGGCTGCGGGATTGCTCTACGATTGGCTTACTTGGGCCTATCGCATAGACCCGGCGCAGGTCAAGACTTGGGCCCGCGAAGAACAAGATGGGCTACGGTTCCTGAGGCGTCAGGCGCTACGCAGCCTGGCGATGTTGCGGCGTTCTGTGGTGAATCCGGCCAATCCTCAGCAACAGCGGATCGCGGAGCTGCTGATGCAAGTCATGAGCGATGAGGACGCGGCCAAACTTAGCCCCAGACCGTCCTGGTCGGAACGCGTCGAGGCAGCGGCTGGTTTGTTAGCGCTAGTGCCGGAGCCGAAAGGGCCATATCAGGCAGACCGGGCTTTTTATGAAGTGGGACGATTTGTTGTGGCTTTACTCGAAGCCTCCTCTGCCGATACGGAAGGGCTTGAGAATTGGCAGCATTATGCCGCCTATCTCCGCAGTCGTATCCTGGAAGCCCAACAAAATGCAGCTTATCAAAAGAATGACTATATAACCAAAATAATTCCTACTATGCTTAGACCTTTAGATGAACTTAGTCGGATTCGCGCAGTGGAGGCATTCAAGAGAATTAGCACCAGGGAGTTGGAGCAGTTTCTTACGAATAACCCTCCAAAAGCCACTGCACTCTTCGTCCAACCGCGGTCATAAGTCTGATGATGTCCGAAAGCGCATCCCTTCCGAGTAGTTTGTCCCTTCGACAAGCTCTGGAGCGCTTGTATCGTCATGAGTTGACCGTGGAGCAAGTCTTGGCGCTCCTGGAGCAAGCAAGTGTGGCTGAGTTAGGTTTCGCCCATGTGGATTTAGATCGCTCCAAGCGTTGCGGTTTTCCCGAAGTGATTTTTTGCGAAGGGAAGACCCCTGAGCAGGTTGTAGCCATCGTTCAGCGCTTACGCCAAGCGGGGCAAGATTGCCTGGCCACACGAGTTCAGGATGATCAGGCTGAGCTACTGCGCCGACATTTTCCGGAAGCTGAGCAGGATCGCCTGGGTCGTACCTTCTGGCTGCCGCAGGCTGCGAGGCGAGACTCCGTGCCTGTCGGGCGCGTGGCGATTGTCACTGCTGGGACAGCAGATTTGCCCGTCGCTCGTGAGGCGTGGACCACGGTACGGGCTTTCGGTTGCCAAGCGGAGCTCCTTGTGGACGTTGGCGTGGCAGGCATACACCGTCTCCTGCGCCATGTGGAACGATTGCGCCAAATGGATGTGTTGGTGGTCGTTGCTGGCATGGAGGGCGCCTTGCCCAGCGCTGTGGGAGGTCTCGTCAGTTGCCCCGTCATCGCCGTGCCTACGAGTGTGGGTTATGGTGCCTCGTTCGGAGGCTTGGCAGCTTTGCTAAGCATGCTCAATAGTTGTGCGGCCAACGTGGTCGTGGTGAACATAGACAGCGGTTTCAAGGGTGGCTATGTGGCCGCTCTCATTGCGCGACGCATTCACTCTCCGGCTACCGCCTCATCAACGCAACTAAGTTAGTTCGCATCCTCGGGGAAGTTCGCAACTGGTGCAAGGAGAAGTCGGGTTGCTCGTCAGGCCGAGGTTACCGTAAAATGCATGAGCATGGCGCAAAATGGTTACGCTCGACTGATGCGGCAAGCCTATGACGCCGACGGAACGCATTCGCAATTTCTGTATCATTGCTCACATAGACCACGGCAAGAGCACACTGGCCGACCAGTTTCTGCTGCGCACTGGTACCATCAGTCCGCGCGAGTTCCGAGAGCAGGTGTTGGACGACATGGATATAGAGCGGGAGCGCGGCATTACGATCCAGATGCACCCCGTAACCATTTACTACTCCTGCAGCAGGCCCGGTACGAGTGATGCGATAACTTATGAGCTTAACCTGATCGACACGCCGGGGCACGCTGATTTTAATTACGAAGTTTCGCGGAGTTTGGCCGCTTGCGAAGGCGCAATCTTGCTCGTGGATGCTACGCAAGGCGTACAGGCCCAAACTGTGCACAATGCGTTTCTTGCCATGGAGGCGGGCTTGGTTATAGTTCCAGTGGTCAACAAAATTGACCTGCCAATCGCCCGCCCGGAGGAGACCGTTCTGGAAATGGAGCATAGCCTGGCCATCGATCCGAAGGAGGTGCTTTTCTGTAGCGCCAAGACGGGGCAGGGCGTTGATGAAGTAATGCGGGCCCTTTTGGAACGCATACCACCTCCCACAGGCACGGCCGAGGCACCACTCCGGGCACTGGTGTTCAATAGCCACTTTGACACTTATCGCGGCGTGGTGGTTTATGTGCGGGTCAAGGAAGGCATCTTGCGTCGCGGGCAACGGATTCGCTTTATGCGCACAGGGCGGGAATACGAAGTGCAAGAGGTCGGACAATTTCGTCCCGCCATGAAACCGTGCGAAGCACTCGGACCAGGGCAGGTGGGTTATCTCACAGCCATCATCAAGAATATTCAGGACGTGCGCATCGGCGACACAGTCACCGATGCCCACCGTCCGGCCCCGGAGCCATTGCCCGGCTACAAAGAGCCGAAGCCGATGGTGTACAGTGGTCTTTACCCCGTCAATAACGCCGACTTTGAAGCCTTACGTGAGGCCTTGGCCCGGCTCAGTCTCAACGATTCCAGTTTTACCTGGCAACCCGAAACCAGCGAGGGCTTAGGCTTTGGATTCCGATGCGGCTTCCTGGGCATGTTGCATCGCGAGATTATTCAGGAACGTATCGAACGCGAAAGTGGATTGGAACTGGTGCATACTGCCCCGAATGTTACGTATGAGATCGTGCTACGCAACGGTGAGACCATTCAGGTCAAGACACCGCAGGATGTCCCCGATGCGGGCCAGATTGCCGAGTTCCGCGAACCCATCGTCCGCATCAATTTCATCATTCCCGCCGAGAACATCGGGGCCATCATGCAGTTATGCGTAGAAAAACGGGGCACCTTCATCCGCACTGAGTATTTGAGCCCGACCCGCGCCATGCTGGTCTTCGAGATGCCGCTGGCAGAAGTAATTTACGATTTGTACGACAAGCTGAAATCCATCACCCGCGGTTACGGCACGATGGACTACGAATTCATCGGTTACCGTCCCGCCGATTTGGTCAAGCTGGATATCCTGGTGCACGGTAAGCGAGTGGATGCCCTTTCTACCATTGTGCATCGCAGTCAGGCGGAACGTCGAGGTCGGGCGCTAGTGAAAAAGTTACGCCGCGAGATTGCGCGGCACCAGTTCGAGATTGCTATCCAAGCCGCGATTGGAAGCCGAGTCATTGCCCGCGAGACCATTGCCCCGTTGCGTAAAAATGTGACGGCCAAATGCTATGGCGGCGACATCACTCGGAAACGTAAACTCTGGGCACGTCAGGCAGAGGGCAAGAAGCGCCTCAAGCAGGTAGGCCAAGTTGAGATTCCTCAGGAGGCTTTCTTAGCAGTGCTCAGCGAAGACGAAGAAAACTAATCGCCTTTGCTATGCCCCGATGAACCCCTCTGGCCAGTGCAAAGGATAGCCCGATGAGCGAAAAGCCGACGCCCCCAAATCCAGTTTCTGAAGACGCCTCCTTGGCCCAGAATGCATCAGACGAAACCAGCGTACCCGCTGGGAGCAATTCGGCGGCGGACCACAATCCCGGTCCTACTTCCACACGTCCCACCAACGGCCTGAAAGAGCCGACGTCCGCGCAACCAGTTGGGGAATCTACCACACTGAGCGGCCAGCCGGACCAGCGCACGATTCCTGTTATACCTATTTCCTCCAACCCACCTCATGCGCGGTTAGAGTCGGCTAAATTGTCTTTTCGCGAGTACCTCGACACTTTTGTGTTCGTCGTGTTCCTGGTGTTGCTGCTGAAAACTTTCATCGCGGAGGCCTTTGTAATCCCAACGGGTTCCATGGCTCCGACGCGGTTAGGCCATCACTTAGTCAACATTTGTCCACAATGTGGGCATGAATATTTCGTTGGGTACAGCCCTGATAGTGTTCGACGCCGGGTGGAACCGCCGGAGTATGTCGTCTGTCCGAATTGCCGACATGCCCACTTCCCGGGGTGGGTGGAAGGAGGTGATAAGGTGCTCGTCCTAAAAACCGTTTATGACTTCTCCCGGCCCAACCCTGCCGAGCACCGCCATGATATCGTGGTATTTAAATTTCCCGGCTGGGGCGAGCGTGCTATCGGCGATCAGGAATTTGAAGGACCGACAGCTCCCCATCACAACCAAGCCTTTTCCCCTTACAACTACATTAAGCGACTGTGGGGCTTTCCAGGGGAACGTTTAGCCATCTGGTTGGGCGATGTTTATCTGGCCACAGACGAAGATAAGCCCAAGCTGACAATTCTGCGCAAACGGCCCGACCGTATGCTGGATATGCGACAACTGGTCTATGACGCGGACCACGAACCCCAGGCTTTAGCCGACGCTATTTCGCGTTGGGAAGATGACTCAGTGCGCCCAGTTCCAGGATCAAATCGGGCTCCCGAAGCTCGCTCAGCCGAAAGTTGGCAGCGCCAACTTATGCCTGCTAAACTTGGACTCAAGGCCGAGTTCTACATCCAGGCTGGCGACAGACCCCGGTGTTTACGCTACGAACATCGCGTGCCAAAAGACTGGACCCTTACGGCCGAAAAAGACGTTGCGGAAACCAACCGCAGTCGACGGCGTATTCTCGCCGAGGCCTCTGCGGCGCAGATTCGGAGCGAGCCACCATTACCGCAGCTGATTACCGATTTCACTGCGTATAACTGGACGAATCGCGGCTCTTCCAGCTGGCACTGGGTGCGCGACTTGATGATTGACTGCGAACTAGAAGTGCTCCGCCCAGAAGGAATGGTCGCCCTGGAACTGATCTCTGGGACGGATTGTTACCGAGCTGAATTCGACTTGTCCACTGGGCAATGCCAACTGCGGGCCTGGCGCGAAGGTCTGCCCCTAGAACTAATTGGCAACACCACCGCTCCTACCAAGATTTCGCGCCGGGGACGTTATCACCTGCAATTTTGCGATTTTGATCAACGTTTGACTTTGTGGGTGAACGGAAAACTGATTTTCGGCGAAGGCGTCGAAATCCCACCGTTACGACCGGACCAGCAAGGACCACGCTTGGCCGATCTCGCCCCCGCAGGCATCTGGGCCCAGCGCACGGAAGTACGAGTACGTCATCTGCAACTTTGGCGTGACATCTATTACACACGCCGCGACCCTGACGATGTGCGCCTGATTCTTTTCGCTGGCGGCAGGGAACCGCTCGAACCTAATGACATTATCAGTCTGAAAAACGTCTCGCTCACCAAATACTCACAATGGGCAGAAACCATCTTCCGCAAACTTGCCGAGGAAAAGCCTCACGAGTACCGCGATGCGCTTCCCGCGGAACAAGCGGCTTTGCATCGGATTCGCCCGGAACGCTGGGCACCTTATTATCCGCGCGGCGTCATTACGCATCAGATTAGCCCCAATGGTACCGTGGCCTTCGGCGCAGAAGGAAGTTACGAGGATCCTGCCTTTTATCCCGAGCGACCTCACGGTGGGCCGCGGGTATTTGGACCAGACGAATATTTCGTATTGGGAGACAACAGCACTTCCAGCCAGGACAGTCGCGCCTGGGGTCAGGTACCTGAACGATTGCTCATGGGCAAAGCGGTGGTCGTGTATTTTCCTTTTCGTCCCTTTGGCTCATCACGAGTTGGCCTGATTCGCTGAACTATCGGAATCAGAGCGTGCGGCATGCTCCTAAGCTGCGATATCCCGATTCGCGTACGTTATGCGGAAACCGATCGCATGGGGCTATTGCACCATGCCCAGTACCTGGTGTACTTTGAGCAAGGCCGCACAGAGTTGCTCCGCCAGCAGGGGATCAGTTATCGCGACTTAGAGGATGCGGGTTATTACTTGGTCGTGGTTGAAGCCAAACTCAAATATCGCCGACCTGCTTACTACGACGACCTGCTGTCGCTCCGCACTATCCTCCAGCGAATCACACCCGTGCGCATTGAACATCGTTACGAACTCTATCGGAATAACGAACTGCTTGCCGAAGGCGAAACCACCCTGGCGTGCGTCGACCGCGCAGGCAAATTACAACCTCTGCCCAGGATATTGCTGCCCCATGAGTAACGTGTTGTCGTCTGGTGTGGATTTTTGCGTTGAACGACTCAGCGGAATGCCCTGAGACTGACTGCCGCCTTGGGAGGCATGCTGCCATGAAAAATTTGGTCGTCCGCTGGCTCATGCCGTTGATTTTGTGCTTGCTGCCCATTCTTGGTGGCTTGGCCCTGGCGCTGGCCATGCCCGAAGCCGCCTGGCATTTTTACTTAGCCCGGATTCGTGAATCGTACCTGGACTGGCTCATCCTGGGACTCGGAAGCGGTTTAGCCCTGGTGCAGCTGATATTATCCTGGCGCGCCTTACGCTGGCAGGACGTGGACTTCGACCACCGGCCTGACGACGTGTTGCAGCAAATGGCTTGGGCGGCGGAATGGTTTCCACTACTTGGCCTCTTTGGCACGGTCGCCGGAATTCTCCAGACGTTCGCCGTGATCGGCCTGCGGCAGACCGTGCCCCAACACGAAATTCTTCGCCTCTACGCGCCGGCTCTCACCACCACGGCCAGTGGCTTACTCATGGCGCTGGTCAACGTAGTGCCGTGGTGGCTTGTCGTTATTGGGCGAAAACTGATCCTGTCACTGGCCTTGCGACCCGCACGCTTCGGCTAAACCTGGGGGGCGGACGCTAGGGGCTCGGGGGTGGTCACCATGTCCGCAAAATCCTCGTGGCCCACACGCAGCATTACCCGCTTCTTACTTCCCATGGCCGACGTCATGGCCCTGTTATTCTCGTTATTCCTTCTTCTGCCTCACCTGGGAACATTTCCAGGCGCAACTCACGTGCCCCGTCCCGGGAGCGGTATTTGGACTCCCGAAGAGCAAAAACGGATTTGGGAAGAACTCACGCAATTGCGCCGGGCGAGCGACGCGCTACCTGGCTTCCGCGACTACCTCGTTCCGTTACGCATAGATGGCGATACCGGTCGGCTTTATCTGCAAATGGAGGGACAGGAAATCGAAATCACGGAAGAAAATGTCCAAACCGTCATTGAGGACTTCCAGCAACGCGCCGCACGTGCCGGCAAAAAAAGGCTAACTTTCTTGCTCATCGCGGATTACTCCAAACCCCATCCCGACCAGCGAGACGAAGCCCGCTTTCGCCGCTGGTTTGCTGGCACCCGCTACGAATATATTCCGCCACCGCGGTATTGAGCAATAAAATAACGTTCAACTAGACCTGCGTCCGTCCTCAGGAGGGCTGAAGTGCTCGAATGGTGGCAGTGGTTCGCGGAATTAGCATGGTGGCTACGACTGGTGCTGAGCATCGCCGCGTTTTTCGGCGGGGCTCTCTTGGCAGGCTGGGTGTTAGCCTTGGCCATGCTAGCCTTACGACGCCAAGCCTCACCGCATACACGCTTGCTGACGCGACTCAGCGGCGGCATGGCCGCAGGCGTCTTCGCCTGGCTCCTTCTCCAGTTTGCCCCTCCAGGCACGGGCGGCGCGGGCGGTAACGGTACTTCCGTTCAGGAACCGCAGAGCCCCGTGCAGCCGCAACTTCGCATTCACGAGGAAGAACCGCCTCCCCCTTTACCTCCCGACAAGACTCAAGGGCCTTTAGCTTCCGTGCTAACGTCAGCTGGACGCTGGCAAATTCACCTAAAACTTCTGGGCGACAAAACCAATCCGAGATTTGAGCCGCCTGACAAATATTTCATGCTTCTCGAAGTTGAAGCGATAGTGCTGCCCGGCCCCTTGGCGGTCACGCCGTCCCTCCCGTCCGGGCCAATCAACGCCAAAACTGTACTCCAGCTCATCCGCGACCTGCAAAAACACGGCACCGTTGAGGCCGTGCAGTTGCACGTCACCCCAGTCTCCACGAGTTTGAAGCACAATCAAGTCGGCGAACTACGTCGCCTTCTCTCCGAAGCCAAAATACGCTTCGACCATCCCGATCCCGACAATCCACAGTATTCCCCGCTTTTCGAACGTTAACTTCCGACCGAACCGCCCACTCGTTTCAGCACCCGACACACTGTCCCCTTTGCAAAATGGTTCACAGCGAGAGAATAGGACAAATAGATTTTTAGCAAGCCAAAGGCTTTGACTATATGGCCGATATACGCTAACGAGCCGCTCCGACCAGCTGAGTGCACTGTTTGTTCCTTACTTCGATTCTTTGCTATGAACACCATAACCTCCTCCATTTTGCAAGTGCTCCTTTGACCTCAAACACATCAGCCAAGCGACGCTCCAGAGCGGCTAGTGCCCACACTCGTTCTCTCACCTGCGTCGAGCAGTGCAACAAATGGAAATGCCTAAAAGGAACCGCGACTCAATTGAGTCCGATCCAATCTTCGTCCTTTTCACTCAGTTCCAATTTCCCCCATGACAGCGTACACAAAGCAGGCTGCAGTCGCGGAAATAACAAAATTTGCGGCAATATCTACCTAATCATAGGCGTAATCGAAGCGAGGGAAGTTAGCCCTTGGTTTTCATGCCAAAAAATGATCGCCTACCCTGCTGGGATTCCGACAGGGTAGGCGCTAGCCTTCAACAAGCGTATGCGAGCGAAACAGCGGGCAATCTTAGTTGCGATAAGCGCTCGCAAGCGGAGACAGAAGACGCTTACTCGCCGAAGACGTCTTTCGCCTTATAGCCTTCGCGCTGGAGGTGTTGCACCTTGATGCAGTGTAGCGCAACGACGAATGCGGTGGTTTTGTTCACGTCGGCACGACCCAGAACAGCTAAGCCCGCCAATGCCAATACTGCGGCCGCCGCCCAACCGATTGGCCCGGCGAGCAAGGCCACCGTGGAGCTGGCGGTCGTGTACACGGCAAACGGCAGGGTTACTCCAAGGAAGCCGGCAACGGTACAGATCACGGTGGACATCGTCGTGTAGAACGCGAAACCACTGAAAAATACCGTCGCAGAGAGCGTCGCCAATGCAGCCGCGCCACTAAGGGCGGCAACCGCAGCTTTATCTTTGATACATTCAGTCTTGTCAATCCGGCATAATAACTCTTTGCGTTGTTCAGGCTCTAATTCGTCCCACACCTTGATGAAGAGCCGCTCCATGATCTTTCGTTCTAAAGCAAAGGTCGACAGGTTGTTTATCTCATGAGAACTGGCTGCCTCTAATT
>JANXCQ010000043.1 GCA_025060195.1 Gemmatales bacterium
ACGCCCCGACTGTTGAGAAAATCCACCGCCTGGGCCAACTGTTCCATGTACGGCATCAGTTCCTCTAACGGCAAGCCAACCGCTATGCCTGGCTCACTACCTTTCGGAGCATTACGCCGTTGGTGAGCCTGATACTGACGCAGGCGGTCGAGCAGCGTACCTTCCGTGGCCAGTTCCCACACGGTGACCAGGTGCCCCAGCACCACTTCGTAGCGAATGAGCGGCAGCAAGTGCGGATGGCCGCCCAGGCTGATCAGTAAGCGAAGCGATTCCAGTTCGCGTTGCACACATCGCTGACCGCGCCTTGTCCTGTGTTGGCTCGGGAGGGCGCGTTGGTATCCGCAGGTTGGCCGGCTAGGACGTCCATCGCGTCGAGGCTGATCTTGACTGCTCGCGGAATGCCGTCCACTTGCTCCCGGAACACAACGCTAAAACCGCCGCGCCCGATTTGGTCGTCGAGCCGCCAACCGTAGCGCTGCCGCAAATAGTCCATCACCGCCTGCAACCCCCGCCCCGTAGCCGGTTGGCTCATTGACCCTGTCTCCTGAGCGGACAACTATTGCGTTGCGTCGGATGAACGTGGTCGAGAATGATACCACATCTAATCGCGTTATTATAAGGAATGGAAGTGCTGTTCAATAATCAGCAAGAGAACTAACACCGAGCTTCGTGCCTTGGTTGTTTGTCCTTCATTCAGGTTCCGCACAGTTTGCCGTCGGCTAGTGCCTTGACACGGCAATGGGTACGTACCCGAGGCCCAGCTGGCACGGTGGGCTCATTGCAGCTGACGAGTCCCTGTGAGCTTGTGCCCTGGCGATGGGCGTAGGGATGTGTTCACATTCTAACAAACGAAACAAAGGTTACTCTCCATTTGGTGAACCCCTGGTGAAGTGCGATGAATAGGTGCCCCCTTGCTGGTGAGGCAGGTAAGTAATATCTTTGTCTTAGAATGTTGGCGCGTTGACGGAAGAGGCGAGTCTAAGAGTCTGGGGCATGCGGGAAGAGGCACCCTTCGGGACAAACCAGTCCGGCTGAAATTCTCGTAATAACTTTTGAGCTTCCATAATCATAGGAGATGGCCGCTTGAGGATTGCTCAGGTAGGCCAACGATGGCGGGCCGCTTAGTCCTTCGGTGGTTCTTTCTAATTAGGAGCTGGTATGTCCACGAACAACCAGGTCAACGGCGAGGTCTTGGTAGAAACGCGGAATCTGACTAAGGTCTATTTGGATTTCTGGGGCCGGAAGAAGAAAGAGGCCCTGCGGGCATTGAATTTGCAAATCTATCGCGGGGAGGTCTTCGGCTTATTAGGGCCAAATGGTTCGGGTAAGACGACGACGATTAAGCTCTTGTTGGGTCTGCTCTTTCCGACGGAGGGGGAGGCCTTAGTCTTTGGTCGGCCTGGCACGGATGTGGCTAAGAACGAGCGGATTGGTTACTTGCCGGAGGAGTCTTATCTGTATCGTTTCCTGAACGCTGAGGAGACGTTGGATTTTTATGGGCGTTTGTTCAACCTGAGTCCCGAGGTGAGAAAGAAGCGGGCTGAGGAATTGATCGAGAAGGTCGGCCTGAGTCGTGATAAGAAGCGGCCTTTGCGAGAGTATTCCAAGGGGATGCGACAACGGATCGGCTTGGCTCAGGCTTTGATCAATGACCCCGAATTGGTGATTTTGGATGAGCCCACCTCAGGCTTGGATCCCATCGGCACCCGGTGGATGAAGGATTTAATCTTGGAATTGAAAGCTCAAGGTAAAACGGTGATCATGTGCAGTCACCGTTTGGACGACGTGCAAGATGTGTGCGACCGCATTGCTATTTTGTATGAGGGGGAGTTGAAAGAGTTGGGGCGTGTGGATGAGTTGCTGGAAATTGCCGATCTCGTGGAACTGCGGGCGCGCGGTGTGCGTTTGACGGAGGAATTGAAACGCGACTTGGAAGAGGTGATCCGGCGCCACGGGGGTACGGTGGAGAGCGTGCAGCATCCCACGACGACGTTGGAAGAGCTGTTCTTGCGGATCGTCAGGGAGAGCCAGCTGCATCCTGGGCGTCGTTACTTACCGCAGGTGGAGCGTTCGCCGATGGCAGCGCCTGTGAGCGCGGGAAGCGCCCCGGTGGAGAGTGCGGCCCGTTCGTAACGTCCGCGGAGGTGGTAAGCGATGTTGGCGGCGCTGGTGATTGAAACCCCGTATGCATCGCTGGACCAGCTGGGTCCGGCACTTATCAACTGGCTCAATAGTGCCGGCGTGTGTGCGATGCTGTTTTTACTGTTGGGCGAAATATTCCGTTGGCTTTGGGGTAAAGGGAGCCTGGTATTTCACGGCTTGGCGGGCAATTTGGGGCAGTTGAGTCCCGAAGAGGTGTGGAAGCGGCGTAGCTTGTGGTTGTGGTTAACGTTGATCGGGGTCGGGCTGGTCTTGGCGTTACTGGGCACGGTGTTGGGTCGGGGTGCCGGCCAAGGGAGCACAGCGTGGGCGAGCGTAGCGTTGCTTGGTTGGCGTTTAGCTGCCTTGGCGGCGATCTTGGCCTTTGCCTGGGAGTTTATTCTTGAGTTGTTGGTCTGTCGTGCGCGGCGGATTTGGGCCTTGGCCCGGTTGACTATGTTAGAAACCATCAGGCAGAAAGCGCTCTGGAGTTTTGCCGTCCTGGTATTGCTGGTGCTGGTGGGTAGCTGGTTCATTCAAGTGGAGCCGAAGGATCAATGGCGGACTTATGTGGATATCCTGTATAGGACGTTAGCCATTCTCATGGTTATCACCGCGACGGTGTTGGCCTGTTTTGCTTTGCCTAATGACATACGTCGGCAGACCATTCATACCCAAATCACCAAGCCCGTGAGGCGACTGGAAATTCTGCTGGGGCGGATGCTCGGGTTGATCGTGTTGCTGACGGTGATGCTGTTTATTATCGGCAACTTGGGCTTCCTCTACGTATTTCGGGAAGTTTCGCCGATGGCCCGCGCTGCGACGATGCGGGCGCGGTTGTACCAGTTGGGAGAACTTCACTTTGAGGAATTAGACAATGAGGGGAACTGGCAACGTAAACGCACAGGGACGGATGTGGGCGACGAGTTTGTGTATCGTTCCCATATTCGCGGCGGCGCACCCCAGGAAGCTGTATGGACGTTTTACCGCTTGCCTCCGTTCTTGTTGGACAAATCGTGGCAAGAACGTAATAAGCGTTTGACTGTCGAGTTTATGTTCGATATTTACCGCATGACTCGCGACTACGAAGGAGGCGGGGCGGGGGGTGTAGCTGTGGTGCTGCGCTTTGTGAATCCGCGTTTGTGGGATGCCGCTTTGGAAGCTGACTATCGCCGCGAAGCTCAGGAGTTACGCTATAAGGAAGATTGGGACGAAATCTTGGCGCGGAAGTACGGCTTCTACGAAGTACCGTTGCATATTGCCGATCTTCGCACTTACAGCGTTGATTTTCCCACTGCGATCTTGGAACGGTTGCGGGAGGGAGGCGTATTGCAGGTGCGTGTGGCCTGTCGCAGTTTCGGCCAGTATCTCGGCATGGGACCCAACGACTTATATCTCGTTGTCGGCGAGGGAAGTTTGTACTGGAACTTTCTCAAGGGCTTAGTGGGCATCTGGGCGCTGACGGTGATGGTAACCGTGCTCGGGGTGTGTTTCAGTACCTATGTTAACGCTTTAGCTAGCATGCTGTTATGCTGGGCCTTGTTGTTTCTCGGTCTCCCGCAAGTGCAAAAGTTTCTTGGTGAATTAGGGCCGGAAACCATTCATCGCATGGACGTCAATCCTGGCGGCGGTCCGTTGGAAGCGATGTATCGCTTGGCCCGCGGTTTACCGATGGCTACCCCGTTGCCCGATAATTGGGGAATTGCGTTGATGCAGAAGATCGACTTAGGTTACGCTTACCTGTTCCGTGCCATCAGTGGCATCGTCCCGGACTTGTACCAATATGATCGCACCCTGCACGTGGCCGAGGGTTTCAGCATTCCCGGTGGCGAATTACTGATGAGCTTGATCTTGTTAGTCGGATATTTGGTGCCTTATATCTTGGCCGGCTATTATTTGCTCAATGCCCGAGAGATCGCAGCCTAAGGGGGTGCTCCGATGGCCGCAGAGGTCTTCACGGGGACACGCTTACGTAAGCTGATTTATACGGGTCTGATTCTAGTGTTATTCGTGGCCATGCTGGTGCATCGCCGCGAAGTGGTCGAGAAGAAAGCGGAGGAGCATAGTCTCACGGAGACCAACTTAGCTCAGGTAGATTTAGGGGGTTCGGCGGCACGATTTGTGTTGACGAGTTTTCGTGGTCCTTTGGTGTGCGTGTTGTGGTGGGAGTCGCGGGAATTGTTTCGCCGCAAGGAGTGGAGCCGCCTTGAACTTATCTTACGCGCTCTAACCAAGCTCCAGCCCCATTTTCGTGGGCCTTGGGAGTTTATGGGGTGGGATCTGGCCTATAACGTAGCCGTGGAGTTTGATGCCGCGGAAGATAAGTATCACTATGTTGCCAAAGGGACGAACTGGTTGGCCGAGGGCGAACGTACGCTTCGCCGCGTGGTGTACGATCCCGAAAGCCGTTCACGGCGCGAGGTAGGCAACCCCGATCTCCGCTGGTATATTGGGAACGTGATCCAGCATAAGATCACCTACAGCGACGAAGCGCCTATTTTCCGCTGCTTCTTCCATCTCAGCTGCATTCCCCCCGAGTTGTGGGACCCCGATGTGTTGCGACAAAACCCCGATCGGTTGCGTGAGTTTAAACGCACTTATCCTGTCTTTACCGAATATCTGCGTCGGTTTCGCCACGTAGCGGAGGGTGCGGAGGTACCGCTGAACGAAGCCCTCGTCAACTTCTGTCGGCAATACCGCGGCATCACGGGACGTTATCGCTTGCTGCCGGGCGGACAGGCATCAATACTCAAACAGCCGCACGAATTGCCTTTCCCCATTTGGCCGGGCGAATTGGATTTGACTCCCCGCTATCATCCTGACACCCATTTGGAAGCTCAGCAGGATCCTCATGACATCCTTTATCACTGGAGCGTGTTCGCTCAAGAACCTCTGCCCCCATATGATCCCGAGGATCCATATCGAACTGAAACTAGCCGCCTATACCAAAGTACTAAAAAAAGCCCATTCTTCTTCCGCGCTCATCCCGCACGTGCTAAGGGAATGAAGGCGCGGTTCCTGGGAAAAGAGGGTTGGCCTGAGGAGGCACAACAAGCCTGGGCGGAATCCTATCGAGAATGGTTGGCCTTCGGACGTTTGGTCGGATTTTTGCGCGATGATATGGAGCGGTTGCGGCAGCTGGCCCAAGAATTGGAAAAGCGTTACCCAACCTATCTGAACACCGCCTCACTGCCTCCCGAAGCGATGCGCAATCCCCAGGTGCAGGAAATGCTCAGGGCCCATCGCTTGCTGCAAACCTTGAATCACAACCGTGGGCCATTCGATACCTGGCTGCTTTTGTCCGTTACCGGCCAGACCGAAAAGTCCAAGGAAGCCCGACGTCTGGCCTTCGTCGCAGACCGTAAATTGGCGGGGCGCACCCCTCTGGCCGTCGATACCTTCCATAAGAGTTTCGATCTCTGGCGCGATTTGCTCACCCAACCGTTTCATCCTCATCGGGATGCCACGGTGTTCTTCGGCCTCCAGAGCGAAACCAACTGGGTGCCTTTGTGGGCGGTGTGGTGGCGCGAACTCGTGGGCAGTCCTCATTCGGAAATGTATCACGTGCGGCACGGGGCGTTTGCGCTGAGCTTGGGCTCAGCCGCTGCGGCGCCCTGGACAGCTGCGTTTCCCGTAGCCTTGACGCTCCAAGAAATCACGCCGTTTTTGCGTACACCTTATGCCAGAAACGACCAGGTGCAACGCGAAATCGTGGACATGGAACTGGATTATATGAGGCTTTGGGCCGAGTTAGAGGCGCCGCGCTGGTTGCCCGTAGGAACTGCCTTGCATCTGCTGAGCCACTGGGGCCTAGGCCTGGCTAATCCTGCCAGCGGTTTCGTCGCGGTTTATCTGCCTCGGCCTGGTCAACTATCGCTCGAAACTTGGGAAAATCTCTTGCAACGAATGCCCGCGCCCTTGGATGTGTACCTGCCTCCAGGCGCACGCGAGTCGGCCGAGCAGACCTTGTTCCGCCGAGGCATCGGCGGGCAACGTCGGCTCCTGCAACCCGAGGAGATTCAGCCTCTACCTCCGCTACTGGAAAGTAAACCTGAAGCTTTACGCGATAACAAACCCGACACTTCCCCGAACCCCTGACTAGGAGCGGCGATTCGCGGCACTGTCTTGCCAGAATCCAAGCATTTAGCTAATCCGGCAACAAGTGTCGAACAGCCTCGCGTTCTTCGAGCAATTCCTGCAGCGTGTTCTGAAACAGGCGCTGACCAAATTCGTCGAAGGTCAAACCCTCGACAACTCGGTAATGTCCCCCTTCATTGACGCAAGGGTAACTGAACACCAAGCCTGGCGGTACCCCGTACTGGCCCTGTGAAACGACAGCAGCACTGACCCAGTCGCCGGCCGGCGTAGGCTGGAGTAAACTGCGCACGTGTTCGAGGGTTGCGTTGGCTGCAGAAAGCGCTGAGCTGGCGCCACGCTTCTTAATCACCTCGGCGCCGCGATTCTGACATTGCGGCACGAACACCTGTTCCAGCCATTGACGATCGCCTATGACCTGTTCCGCGGGTTGGCCCCGAATTAGTGCATGTTGAAAATCGACAAACTGCGTATTACTGTGATTGCCCCAAATAGCTACGCGGGTTACTTCGTCATCGCGAACCCCTGCTTTCCGCGCCAGGGCACTGCGAGCACGATTGTGATCCAGGCGGGTTAAGGCCGACCAACGCTCCGCGGGAATGTCCCGACCATTGCGGTAAGCTACCAGACAATTAGTATTACATGGATTGCCCACTACGACGATCCGCACGTCGTGCGCCGCATGCGCCGCCAAGGCTTTGCCTTGTTCCACAAAAATCTTCCCGTTGATACCCAACAGATCTTTGCGCTCCATTCCCGCTTTCCGCGGAAATGCTCCGACTAGCAGCGCCCATTGGCAATCGCGAAAAGCCTTGGTGACGTCGTCGGTGATCACGATGTCCGCCAGGGTCGGGAAACTGCAATCCCACAGCTCCATCGCCACGCCCTCGAGCGCCGTCATGGCTTGAGGAATTTCCAAGAGTTGCAAAATAATCCGTGTCTGTGGGCCAAATAATTCTCCCGAAGCGATTCGGGGCAGTAACGCATAAGCGACTTGTCCTGCGGCTCCTGTAACCGCTACGCGCAAAGTCGTCGCCATGGTTTCCGACTCCATCGATCTTGTTGCCAGCTCCGTGGTAGCCAAGATGCCACGCTGTTAGCGCTGATTTGCCCACCTACGCTATCGGCTTATTGCTATGAAACTTCCCCGCATCAGGCCAACGCCCTTTTACTCCATGTCGACAATTCTCGCGTCTATCTGGCCAATGCGAAACATGTCGTTATCATAATGCAAGATTTAGCGAACGGATTCTGGCATAAGCCCACGCTTTTTCCAACGTGCGATTCCAGAGCAGGCTCAAATTTGCCCACCTTGGAGGAACGTCATGCCGCGAAAAATACGGGTGGCAATCAACGGATTTGGCCGAATCGGTCGGCTGGTGTACCGCGCCATGGCGCGCAAGCCTGAAGTTTTCGAAGTCGTGGCGGTCAACGATCTCACCAAACCGGAACAGCTCGCTTACTTGCTCCAATATGACAGCGTTCACGGCGTCTTCGACAAGAAAGTCCAAGCGCGCGAGAATCAATTGATCGTGGACGGCCAGGCAATCCGCGTCTTGAGCATCCGCGAACCAGCAAAACTGCCTTGGAAGGACTTGGGCGTCGAAGTCGTCGTGGAATCCACAGGTTTCTTCACCGAACGCCAAAGCGAAGTAGGAGGTTTTGCCGACCACCTGAAAGCGGGCGCCCAACGCGTCGTAATTTCCGCACCAGCTAAAGGCGAAGACATCACTGTAGTCTTAGGCGTGAATGACCACCAGCTGAAGCCGGAACACCAGTGTATTTCCAACGCCAGTTGCACCACCAACTGTTTGGCCCCAATGGTCAAAGTATTGCATGACAACTTCGGCGTCGTGTGGGGGCTAATGACTACCGTGCACGCTTACACCAACGATCAGCGCGTCCTCGACCTGATTCACCCCGAAGAACCGCGACGCGCTCGCGCCGCAGGCCTGAACATCATCCCTACTCGCACAGGCGCTGCAGCCGCAATCGGCAAGGTCATCCCGGAACTGGACGGTAAGCTGCATGGCGTCGCGCTGCGCGTTCCCGTCCCCGACGGAAGCATTACCGACCTGACAGTGGAATTGAGGAAGGAAGTCACTCTGAAAGACATTCTGACCGCGTTTCGCACCGCCGCTGAGAGCAACCTCCGCGGTATCCTCGAATACACCGAAGACCCCATCGTTTCGTCCGACATCATCGGGAATCCGCATAGTTGCATTTTCGACGCTCGCGCCACGGTCAAGATTCCACCGCGCCCGGACGATGCACCCAGCCGATACTGGAAAGTCTTCGGTTGGTACGACAACGAATGGGGTTATAGTTGCCGTACCGCTGATCTCGTCGAACGCGTGGGGCAATGGTGCAGCTAACCTTGGAGAGCGTAACATGAACATCCCGAGCTTACGCGAGCTGACGGATCTCAACGGTAAACGCTGCCTGATTCGCGTGGATTTCAACGTACCGCTCGATAAACAAGGGGCCATCACTAACGACCGACGCATCCGCGCCGCTCTGCCCACGCTTCAGGAAGTGTTAAACAAAAAGGGCAAAGCCATCATTATGAGCCACCTGGGTCGGCCTAAGGGCGATCCGAAAGCGGATGCCATCCTACGCATGGACAACGTAGCGCGGCGGTTGTCGGAATTGTTAGACAAACCAGTGCGCAAAGTTGACCAGGTGGTCGGCCCGGCAGTAGTCGCCGCTGTTAACGTCTTACGACCTGGGGAAACTCTCGTCCTCGAAAACCTCCGCTTTGAGCCGGGCGAGGAAAAGAACGATCCCGACACGGCCCGACAGCTGGCCATTTTTGGCGATGTGTACATCAACGACGCCTTCGGCACCTGCCACCGCGCTCATATGTCGGTTCACGCGCTGCCTCAACTGATGCGTCAACAAAACAAACCTTGCGTCGCCGGACTTTTGTTAGAGAGAGAACTGCGCATTCTGGGCGGGTTACTTACCAATCCCCTACCACCCGTCGTAGCTCTCTTAGGCGGGGCTAAGGTCTCCGACAAAATCGAGTTTCTTCAGGCGTTACTCAAGCGTGTGCAGCGGATACTCGTCGGCGGCGCCATGTCCTATACGTTCCTGAAAGCACTCGGACGCAACATCGGCAACTCGCGCTGTGAGAACGACAAACTTGAATTGGCCCGACAGCTCCTGGAACAAGCGCCCGGAAAAATCCTCCTGCCCGTCGACCATCTGGTGGCAGACCGTGCGGATGCCTCGGCCCGCACCCAAGTCGTCGAAGGAGACATTTCCGAAGGGTGGATGGGCGTTGACATCGGGCCTCGCACCGTGGCACAGTATGGCGAGGAGTTACGCACCGCAGCCACTATCGTCTGGAACGGCCCTGTCGGCTGGTTTGAATTCGAACCGTTTAGCCAAGGCACACGTCAGCTGGCCCAAATTATCGCCCAGGCCACAGCCCGGGGCACGACTACCATCGTCGGCGGCGGTGAAACAGCCGAGGCTGTCGAGCAGTTCGGCTTAGACCAACAACTAACTCATGTTTCCACAGGCGGCGGCGCTTTCCTGGAATTCATCGCCAACGAAGGCCGATTACCCGCTCTCGATGCCCTACTAGCCTAATCTTCGTAAGACCTACGCAGTGACGGCACAACTTTTGTCAGTTTGCTTAGGACTGAGACTGTAGGGAAAAAAGTTAGCCTGAGGCTGAGGGTCCTCTTCGTACGAGGTTGAAAAGAAACGTTATCGATTGCTTCGTTTCTCATAAAACATGCTGATTGGGTCAAACACTGGAGGTGTGCCTATACCCGCTAATCCACCGCCGAAGATACCTACCCCTGTCGAAGGTCGGTAGCCTCGACTAGGTACCAGTTCGCCCCCGGCAAACCCGAAAAACTTCCCGCCCATCATCATGCCCATCATACCACCGAAGTTGAAGGCACCCATGTTGAATCCACCGAAATTCAATCCGCCCAGATTGAACCCGCCGAAATTGAAGCCACCGAAGTTGAACCCGCCCATGTTGAATCCGCCAAAATTGAAA
>JANXCQ010000044.1 GCA_025060195.1 Gemmatales bacterium
CGCTTAGGGGCAGACACTTCGCGGGGACACTTCGAGGGGCTACTCGCTCTGCGCACGGAGCGGGCTACTCGCTTAGGGGCAGACACTTCGCGTCCTACGTCGAGGGGACACTTCTCTGCGGGCCTGGACACACTTCGAGGGGCCTACGGCACGCGAAAATCGCGGAGCCTAATTTCGCGATTATGCACGGGCCAGGCCCGTGTTTGGTACACGCGCGTATGCGGCTAGATTTTTCACGCCCCTAGGCAGGAACGCAGTTGGACGTAGGCCGCGCTTACTTCGTTTCGCTCGAATCCGCGCCAAGCCCCGCAAACGCACGCAAAAAACGCAAAAGCGCCGTCAATTGGGCTTCGGGCATATTTTGGATCAGTCGAGTAATCTCCGTTATCATCCTACTGTTTGCAATCTCTCTGTTTGTGCTTGTTTGTTTGTTTTCTAAGTCGCCTATGCGAGTTTGTGCAAACCCTTGTGCATGTGGATTATCGTGAGATTGCAAGTCGTTGCTAGGTAAGCACTTATGATAATCCTCCAAGGGATTTCTAATCCCTAGGTTGCAGGTTCGAGTCCTGCCGGGGGTACTAACAAAAAATCCGTGCGATCCTCGGGCTTACAAAGCTTTATTAGTTTCCCGCATAAGAGCAACTTAGTTGGAATGCTATCGCAAAAAAACCCATAGGTGCGAGCTAGGAGTTTCTTTAGAGACTGCCACAGGTATGGTTCCCTAGTTGAAATGCTCTCGCGAAAAACTACAGGTGCGGGGAGTCATAACCACCTTCTTCTTAGCGCGGACTTGGGACTTTAGATTAGAGCGCTATCGAGTAGCCAATGCTTGAGGAGATAATTAGAGGTTGGTGTAATAGATGTTTGAATTTAGCGAGAACCCGCCTGGACATTCATAAGTAAAGAGGTACATAACAAACCTAAGAAATTTCCTAGATCGAGAATGCAATGCAGATCGGACACAAGGTATTACAAGGATTGTGCTTGAGTCAGGGCAATGATTAGATGCCATGGCCTCTAAGTTATGATACGTATTCGCCTCAAATTAGGGGTAGGAAAATTTAGGTATAAGAGATTACCCGCAGCATCTTCGAGTCGGCCACCATTAAGAAATATCCTTTCGCGTAGCCAGATACCAGCAGGTGCATTATCGCCTCGTTGGATCCGATAGCGGAAAACTAAGCGATCCGTTCCGTCCCCTGTCGCTAAATATGCTCGCTGGGCCGAACGTCCTATTATGATCTCAAGGTAAGGTTTTTCTCGAGAGGGGTGCTGCCAATAGATTGGTTCCGATGTGAGCACGGAGAACTCGAGTATATCCCCGTATCGGTAAATTCCCGGTCGAGGGCCTTGCACGACACGAATTCGCGGAGCCACACCATCTACCAGCACGCCGGAAGTGTCGGGAGGGCTAAATGTCAGCCCGATAGGATTATGAGCTGGTCCTAATATGGTACTGCCTCGTAGGAGAATGGGACTAAGGATACGAATGCTATCTAAGTCTAAGTCATCGGGGCGTACCTGATAGCGAAACACCAGGATATTAGAACCTTGGCTGGGTATATAATTGGCCAGGCGCACGCGGCTCCCGATTTGCAAAGCAATAGCGGGGGTACCGCCAGCAATATTCACGCGGACGGGATTACTCAAAATGACGCGAACCTCCAGGAGGTCGCCTCGCTTATAGAAGCGGGGATTTGGGCCGATGACGCTTAGGATGGCCGTGGCAGTCGTATCTAGTACATAAGGCTCTAGGTCGCCCGCATCGTCTTGGGCGCGGAACAGGAGCTTCCCTTGATAATTAGTAAGCTCTGCCGGTTGGCTTCCGTTCGATCCAGGCAGCACGTCGTCTAGGAGGAAGGTATCAGCAGGTTGGCCCAGGCTTCTCCACAGTTCCCTACCGCGAATCCCGTCTTCTGCGGTGAAGACTATGCCACCGTTCAGTTCTCGTAAATCGGCGGGATAAGAACTGCCGAAACCAAGTCGAATGTCCCTCAGTAAGAAAGTGCCTGAGGAGGTTCCATCCGAACGCCAAACCTCATGTCCCCTATTGCCGTCATTCGCTACAAAGTATAGTAGCCCTCCGGCATTAACTAATTGTTGAGGATAGGAGCTGCCAGTTCCGACATGTATATTGCGAACTAATTGAGTGCCCGTGGCGAAACCATCGCTGCGCCACAATTCCCGGCCATGTGCTGGAGCGTTTGCGGAGAAAAATATCGTGCCATGAACATTAGTAAGCCAGGCGGGATAACTACCCTTGGGGCCAGCGACTATATCCGCCACCAGTAGTGTGCCGGTCGAAGTGCCATTGGTTTTCCATAGTTCCTTGCCATGCAGTCCGTCGTTGGCTGAGAAGTAGAGTGTGCCTGCGATATTAACTAAATACTGGGGGTCTGAACCTAAATTGCTGGAACCTAGTGGTGGAACGGGTACTACTTGATTAATATCCGCAACTAGTTGCGTACCTGTGGAAGTACCGTCGCTTTTCCACAATTCTCGGCCGTGTGTCGGAGTCCAAGCTGTGAAAAACAGTATTCCCTGAACGTTAGTCAAATGATTAGGTGCCGAGGATTCTGGGCCGGGCACGAGATCACTTACCAGCAAGGCTCCTGTGGCTGTGGTGCGCCATAGTTCCGTACCCTGCCCGTGCCGAGTTGCGGCAAAAAATAATGTGCCCTGGACATTGGTTAGCCCTGAAGGGTTCGAACTGGAGGTGCCGGGATTGATGTCTTCGACGAGTTGGGTGACCGTGCCGTTAGTGCGCCAAAGCTCTACCCCCACATCTGGATGATAGGCCGTGAAATAAAGCCAACCTCCCGACGGTGTTAGGGATTGTGGGTTGGAGCCGGCACTTCCTACGGCGAGGTCGGCTACCAGCGTGGTGCCCCCAGCCGTGCCATCGCTGCGCCAAAGCTCCCGTCCGTGAATACTATCCTCGGCGGTGAAATATATATAGCTTCCAAAAGTTACTAAGTTTTGAGGCACCGAGGGGCCCGTGGGATTAATATCAGCAATCAGAGTAGCGCTTGGCAAAGAACGCGATTCTAGAAGCTCGACCCGAAAGCAAGCGCCTTGATGACCTAGATTTCTGCTATGTGATCCTGAGACGAGATGGCGCAGTAGATACTTCAGCATTTCGAGAAATCTCCTATGGGATGCGAATCAGCGAATATAATAGAGTACCGCGGAATAAAAATGCATCACATTTCTGGGAGGGGTGGCCGAGCGGCCGAAGGCGCCGGTCTTGAAAACCGGTAGGCAGGCAACTGCCTCGTGGGTTCGAATCCCACCCCCTCCGCTGCAGTGGTAAGGGTGCATCGGTTGCGCGTGTTGTCTGCCGATTTCTTAGTTTCTAGCTGGAGAACTTTTAGTGAGCTACTTAGGGCTCAAATCATTAAACTGGCTCCGCTACTTGGCTGGCAAGTAGAATACTGCAACGACCCCGTTGGCATACCCGACGAAAGCCCAGTTTCTTTTCGGATAGACTGCCAAACTGCGCACCGGATGATTAGTTACGCCTTTGTGAACGGTAATTTTCCTATCTTCTAAATTCAGGAACCCGACATTTCCATCATCGAAGCCCAAGATAAATTGTCCCCGATGGGGATGAGGTAGGATAGCAGTGATAGCACTGGGCGCTTCCACAGAAGATTCGGGCATCAATTTCCCGTCTTTACCAGGCAAAGGTAAGGGAAAGAGAGTAACTTCCTTCTGCCAGCCAGCTGCGACAATAGAACCATCGGCACTAAATGCCAGGACGGGCGTGCCAGCTCCTTTGGTGGTATAAGCGTACGTATCAAGAATCCTACCCTCAAAGTCGGCTAGAAATAACCGAGGTGTGCCCGCCGGAGAGCGCCCAGCGAGCACTAAGCGATCTGCCTTCGGGGCCACTGCCAATTCGGGCGTGCCCGTGCCAAGTCGCGTGGTGAGTTTGTGCGCGGAGACAGCGGCTCGCCATCCTGGCATGAAGCTAAAAAGGTATTCATCTCCTAGAGCGAGCAATCGATTGCTCTTTTCACTATATACTGCCTTAGCATAAACGATACCTTCGGTGCTAACTTCTTGAGGACCTCCGCCTAAATTACTCGTATTGAACCAGAGGAAAGCCCCTGTAGTTAGTCCAACGGCAAGGAGGTTGCTCGACCCGCAGTCAGCAAGCCAGCGAGCCAAAGCGGGTAACTTTTGACGACTCAATTCTTTTCCAGTTTCCGCGTCGAGTATTAACAAAAAAGGAACTTCCCCAATTCGGCCCACACATAGAAGCTTATCTCCACTAACGCATAGGGCACTGAGACTCTTGAGGGCAGTTTGCTGTTCCGCGATAAAACCAGCCAAATTGGTACGAGATAAATCGGGGAATCGGGCCACGGCTTTTTGCCAGTGTTCGGCGATCAACGCTGCTAGCACAGCATTTTCTTGAATTTGCAGGGAATACGCCTGGCGATACCAATGCACAGCACGCTCGTAGTACCAGCGGGCTTGCGTATCCACCGGTTCTGCTTTTCCCGCCTCGACCCAAAGGTCAGCCAGTTGGGTCATCTCCTGGATTTCCTTTGGCGGTGCCAGTTCCATCTGGGCTATTTTCACTAGCAAGGCATCGGCGCACTGCAACCAATGGCGTAATCCGCGAGGATAGTCTTCTAAATAGCGAAGATAAAAAGTGCCCAGGATTTTGTGAGCTTGGACATCGTCAGGATTCTTTTGCAGTGCTAAGTATGCGGTCTTGACTTGCTCTTGCTCTTCTGTGGCGCGGGTATAAAGAGCGATTTTGCGCTCATATTGGGGTACCTTAGTGGCACTTAGCTTGGGCTGGCGCTGAGCAATGGCAGAGGCTTGTTTCAAGCACCTCACGGCTTTGGTGAAGTCTAACTCGCTGGCGAAAGTATTAGCTAGGAGTTCCCAACGGTTCACGAGTTCCAACGCAGCCGAGTCTGGAACCCCGGCGAGGGTAAATTCTTGGAGCGTAAGATAGCTTAATTCTTCCGATTCTGCGAGTAAACGGTCTTGCAAAACCTTAATGGTGGTTTCTAGAGTGTTGAAGTCCGCGGCAGGTCCACTTAGATAGGCCACCTCTAGTCCGCAGGCCAGAACTTCATCCGCTTGTTGCGAGAATCGGCATAATTCTAATAACTGCCGAATTAGCTCTGTGCGCGATCTAGGCAATTGGCTATAGAGGTCAGCGAATTTTTGCCGCAAGCGGGCTCGGGCTTCCCTCTCTTGGCCGACAACAGGCAGTGGGAGTAACACTGCCGCCTGACTGGGGGGATCCTCAGGTTCACGGACAATCTGCACACGCGGCTCGTCCGGCTTAGTAGGTTCGCGGAGCCAAGCCGATGCATATAGCGCTGACCCCTCACAAAGTACTAAACGAGGAGCGAGACTAGCGGCAGCCACCTTCATGATCCTGCCGCTGCCCCGGATGACTAAGCTCATATCCCCGCTGAGTAAGTCATGAATAACTACTAAGCTGTTGCCATACAGGACGGCGAGTTGTTGACTGGCGGGGATGAATACCAGTTGTTGGGGCGGTGCAGGAGTCCTGATACTTAACAACTTGTTAGGAGGAACTAAGGACCAGGCGAGAATACTATACTCTGCTTTTGCACCCGGCCCTAATTTCCAGGCGAGCGCGGCCCAGCTTCCGTCTGGGGATAGTGCTCCTACAGGAAGTGCCTGGGCAGTTGGCTCGGGTTTAGGTATCTCAAGTGGTCTTACTTGCCCGTCCACCTGGTACAGTTTCTCCCCACTAAGTAGCAGGCAAGTTTCCGCGCGGTGGGAAGAAGCTATCCCTAACACCGGCGTAGGTATATCTTTACGGACCTCGTACCGGTGTGTGTCGGTATTGATTAGAACTAAGCTATCATTCCAAGGAACGGCCAGTAGATCTAAATAGTGGGAAAAAGCTACGGGCTGCGGAGATAATTTGGTTTTCGGTGGCGCGCTCAATGGAAGCCGCATTTCACTAAGTATGTGGCCACGTTGCCCATCCCGCCATTCAATGCCGTCTTGATAAATGACTGCTAAGCGGTGTGCGCCACACCAGCTTAGAGCTAGCGGGGCGCGATCCGTGGCGACGGGGAACGACACCAGCAACTTACTCTCGGCCGCCGTATAGATATTAACTTGACCGATTTCTTCTAAGATTGCCACTTTCTGGCCCTGCGGGTCAAGCGCGATGGTAAGTATCTTTCCTGTGGGCGTAGGGTTTTGCAAGACTAAAGACGCCACATCAGAGGAGATTTCTGGAACTGAAGGTGGTTTTTCTTCTTGCGGTTTTGAGTTGGCCTTATCGGCAGGAGAGGGCGTAGTATCGGCGATTTGAGTGGGTGCGGATCTCGTGGTTTGTTCCGGTTGCGACCCGAAGTGGGCAGCGGAGGGAACAAGTCGAAGCACTAAGAAAAGGGCCAAGGGCGCACTCAGGGCAAACATGGCGAGAAAACCGAAAAGGAGGTAGACAACATTTCGTCGCGTAGGACGAAGCCAGCGCTGAGACTCAGGGGTGGTAGGAAGAACCAGAGCGGGCGGTACATCGGCGAGTTGAGACTCAACGCGGCCCGAATCGGCATAAGCACTACTGATGAGTGCCCAAGGCGCTAATGCTTGGGCCAGTTGGCCAGGAGTCTGAAAGCGTTCCTCAGGCCTCGCCGCCAGGGCTTTTTCTAAGACCGATACTAAAGTGGCAGGCAAGTCTTTTCGCAGCTCCAGGATTGGCGTGAGCTGGCCTTGTGACTTAGCAGAAATTTTGCGCTGCGGATCGGTGTCCGGTACGGGAGAGCGACCGGTGAGTAAGAAAAATAATATGGCCCCTAAACTATAAATGTCGGCACGGATGTCAGCTAAGTGAGGTTGAAGGCATGCCTCCGGAGCTAAATAATCGAAGGCATTCGGGTCTGGGGCAGCTTTCTTGGCCGTCGGCCCTGTGAGTTCGGAGACGACTGGGGCCATGCCAAAGTCCAGAATCTTGATAACATTGCTTTGACCCGAGGCCGTGCGGGTCACCAACAAGTTCGAGGGCTTAAGATTGCGATGGCACAAGCCCAAGTCAGCCGCATGTTGCAAAGCCAAGGCCGCTTGACGCACGTATTCACAAGCCAACGGTATAGGAAGCGGGCCACGTTCCCGAACTAACTGTGCCAGCGATTTTCCCTCGACATACTCCATCGCATAGTAATAACGGTTCCCATCCTGTCCCGCGTCGTAAACCGCGAGGATGTTGGGATGGTTCAGTCGCGTAGCCAGTTGAGCTTCGCGGAAAAAACGCTGGACAAGCTCGGGACTGTCCAGTGCGCCAAGGCCCATAACTTTGAGCGTGCAGATGCGCCCCAAGGCGCGATGGCGTGCCTTAAAGACTTCGCTAATATTGCCTTGCCCCAAGCGGTCGAGGATGCAATATGGCCCGATCTGTAACTTTTCCAGTTGCTGAGTGGCCAGGGCGTTGGCTTGATAGGGCGTCAACAGGTTTTCCCGCACTAAGGCTCGGTAAAACTGCAATGGGTCTGTACCTGTTTGGGCTAATGCGTGTAACTGTGCCTGCTGCTCGAGAGGCACTAACTCTAGGCGTTGGATCGTAGCAACGATTTCCTCGACAGTGGCGGGCTGCGACATGGCGACATCCTCGTAAGCCGGACGAGAAAGCCAGAGCACACGCGACCAGTCACAAGGATGCTCTATCTAGTTTAGTTTGCATTCGAGTTGACAGCCAGTGAAAAAATATCGCCTGGCCAAAGGTAGGTGGACGGGACTTCCCAGTCTGGTTCCCTCAATGTGCAAAAATTGCTCTTGTAAGGGTCGCGCTGGAAATAACGGTGAGGAAACCATGAGAAGGCGCAAAAATATGCTTGAATCGCTGCGCTCTTCTTGCTACAATCGAAGTTGAAGGGTGCCGGGAGTAGTCGAAGCAGTAGCACAAGCCCACGTCGGGACTCGCAGCGCTTGGTATCGGCGCTGATTTCATGCACATGTCACCCAATCTGCCGGCCGCTTTTCATCGCTAGACCAGAGAGGAGGCGGACTCATGCTGTCTTGGTGGCGCCACTGGGGCTGGGGGAAGTCGCGTGTTACCCCGCCGCGAAACCGTGGAGCACAACGACAGGTGCGCCGTGTTCGCTCGCATCGTCGCGCGCCCGCACGCACCACACTCCGCGTGGAGCAACTGGAAGATCGCACCACCCCGACGAATAACATCCCCCTGCACCCGGTCAATTGGACGAATCTTGGCCCCGTGGTGATAAACCCGGTCGACGGGACGCAAGGACCTTGGGCCGGGCCGGTTTCCTCCATTGCCGCGAGCGGTTCTACCTGGTACGCCGCTACCATGGGGGGCGGGATTTGGAAAAGCACTAATGCGGGCGCCACCTGGACGCCGCTTACCGACTTCCTCGTGCAGAACCTTTATACGACCCCGGGCGCGGCGCCGCTGAACAACGTGTCGCTAGCGTTTGGAACGATCGTCGTTTCGCCGACCAATCCCAACTTCGTCATGGTCGAGCATCGCAGCCTGCGCGACTTGGCCGCCCGTTTCGGTTATAGCGGTAACATTCACTTGGACTATACGATCTATAACGCTCCTCCGTCTTTGGGTTGGCTCATTTCCACCAATGGCGGCAGCAGCTGGTTTGTTACCGATGGCGACACGGTGCCCGACGGTCCCGGCGGCACAGATCTCAATCTGACCAACGGCCCCTTTATCGGTGCCACGGTGGATAAGATCGTTTTTTCGCCTGTTGATCCCAACACCATCTATGCGGCGGTGACCAACGCCCCGAACTCCGGCATTTACCGCAGCACTGACGGCGGCCGAACCTGGCACAACATTACCATCAATCGCATCCGCGATTCCCAAGGGAACTTCACCAGCGGTGGTCGGCGCTTTTCGGATGTTGTTCTGCATCCCAGCGATCCCAACCGCATTTGGGCGGCCATTGGTGATCTTGGTGGGCACGAGTTGAACGGCTTATGGGAGAGTCGAGATGGTGGTAACAGTTGGGTTCGGGCTCCGAATTTCCCCCGGGGTAGCCTCGAACCGCGTACGGGCTACACCCGCCTCGCCATCGCCCCGAGCAATCCCAACGTAATGTACGCTATCGTACGCGACGCCTTGACCTCAGGTCAAACGTACCGTTTCATGGCGTCGCTGGATGGCGGCAATCTCTGGGCACCGATCAATTTGTCGGCCATGGCGGGCTTAACCGATCCTGGGCCCGGTACCTTTGTCAACCCCGTTCGGTTAGTCGTAGATGCGACCGATCCTGCGCGGGTTTATTACACCGTCGGTACTTCTATAGCAACCGCTCGGTTCACGCCCTTCCCTCCCCCATTCAATGACCCGACCCAGTTCACGGTAAACTCCAGCATTTTGGCGAGCAGTGCGCCTTACGGTTTCGCCCTGACCGACCTGATTACTGACCCCGCGGGCGGTTTCCTGGTGACCAGCGACGGCGGCGTTTGGCGCTTTGACCATACGAACAATACCTTCGCCAGTCGTAACACCGGTCTGCAAATCTCCTTGGTCAACAGTGTAGCCCACACGCTCCTGACCGATAGCCTGATGTATGCAGGCACCCGCTTCACCGGGCTTCTGCGCTACGACGATAACGATAATGTTGCCGACTGGACTGGTTTGGACAACTCTCCCAACACCGTGGGGCGCGTCCTGGCCGACCACATGAACTCCGATTGGGTTTATTGGGTGAGCTTGAATGGAATTCATAACGCGACCGGTTTCCAGTTGCGTTACTCCGCGAACCGCGGTGCTACTTCGCAACCCATCCCGTATGTCGTCCCTGGCTCAACCTATTCCGGCTCCCTGGGGCTGAGCGGCGGGGATATCATGAGACCCGTGCAGGGGCCGACTCAGCCTTCCCCTAGCCCACCGCAGGGGGCGCCTACTCCTCTGACGCCATTTACGGGCGCGCAAACGCGGTA
>JANXCQ010000045.1 GCA_025060195.1 Gemmatales bacterium
CTTAGAACTGGTAGGTGCTGCGAGTTGTTATAGATGTTGATAAACACGGACGCGGTGGCTTCATGTTCGCCGTCGAAAATGGTGTAGGTGAACGACACCGGGCCGCGATAGCGTAACGTCGGTGCTAATAACAAAATGGCCCTTCGACTATAAAATCGTGATCACAAAACCCCTGGACATAGCTAATAAGTGCATCTAAGTCGCCCTTAGTAACCCTCGCAAGCTGCCATCGGCGTGGACGATCAGGTGGCCGACGGTCTGGTCGTATTGCGTGATGGCGATTTGCTGGCCAGGCGTGATGGTACTGCCGTTGATTTTCGTCAGCGTCAGCGGGTCGCCGTCGGAGCTATGACGGCTCACTGGGGGCCTGAACATCGGACTTGCATGGCAATGTAGTTGAGAGCTAGAGGTGGCGGCTGGTATTTGTTTTTGATTTTAGCTCCGTAATTTATCCCTGGTGTATCTTCTAATAGCACTGGCGTCCAGTCGGCTTAGGATGCAACCAGAAGCCGTAAGTTATGGCCCCGAATTTCGGGGCTTAGATTCAGATGCTCCGTATAGCTGTTGCAAGAGCTCGTGGGAGAGGACTTGGAATGATCTTAGGAGCTTACCTTCCCTTACGTTCCAGATGTTGATCTGGCCTCGGTGACTGATTTGTATGATGGCGCTCTCTTTAGGCAAGAATCCAACAGTTTCATAAACATGGTTATAACCGGGCTTACCAAGCGGGGAAATGACTATACGCCTGACGTAGTCCTCGTTCGATTCTTCCGGCTTAGGTGGTTCGAGAGGAGGCAACCGAAAAAGCTGTTTTCCCTGGGCTAAATCGAGAACGCAGCTAACGGTGTGATCGACAATCAAATAGTCTCCGTCGGAAACAAAGCAAACTTTAGGATGGGTTATTGGGTTACCAATGTGATGGAATCGGACGGGTATATCTTGGAAATGCTTAGTTCCTTGGGCCAGGGTGGCGAGCCGAACGGTTAGTTCGTCCAAAAATCCTGGGGACTGAAGATTAGGCTCACCTATCAGTGCGGCCATGTGCAACTTGTTGTCTCGGCGAGCAACATCTGCGGCATATAAGTAAGCATTGGGCCCAATTTCCATTTCCAGATGGTGGACCACGGGTTTTTGCAGCTCGCTAAGATTCCATTCGTAGAGGCTGAAAGGCGCCTTGATCGAAGGAACGGGCTCTAGCCTGTCACGGCTAGGGACAAAACGTGCCGCACTCTTAACCAAGAGCAACTTTTCTCCCAGGAGCCTCGCGGCTAGTAATAGCTCCCCTTTCTGCAGTTGCAATGGAAGATCAAACTTTTTGAGCGGCCAGCCGGTACAATCCACGTAAGCCATCCGATGCCCTTGGTTGACGGGGTCTGCGGACTCAGCCAAGAAGCCAGTCACCGCCCCGGTGCTTGCATCCCGGACGAGGCAAACTTCGCGGATTTCGATAGGATAGGTGAGGGGAAGCTCCGGGTGCATAACACCCCAATCATATCTCGGACGGTGGATTGCATGGAATTCCGCCAGTTGCTTGCCGCTACTGAGTTCGTGCACTCTAACCACCACGGGGCCAGTGCCACGAGTTCCAGCAGGAGATCCTGCATTGTACCCGACATTGACGAGCGCGAGCTGTCCCGTATTAGACACGGTTATTAGATCCACGCGACTAAAATGCGGCGCATTAAAGACCCTACTAAAAATCAGTGCCGCAGGGTCTGGATCGCGCTTAGGCCGTGGCTCCTCGAAGGGGGGTAGTTGCCAATTATCCACTACTTGGCCATTGGATAAATCCCACACTAAGCATAGTCCACTCATGTCTATGGTAGCACAGCGATTTCCCTGCCGGTCATTGATCAACGCTGCACCAGCAAGCAACCGAGTATGTGCTTTCGAGCGGGGCTTGACCTCCATGGCGTAGTCAATACACGAGACACCACAACCCAGCCAAAGTAAGGCAGCCGATGTCACCATCATTTCTTGTTTAGTCATCACTGTTCCTCCTGTGCATCTGGTATGTATACGTCAGTTCTAGGGGACTGGTTAGATGATCAAGCGAATGGCACCATACTGGAATATATGCCGATTGGGGAGACATTTGCTATAGCAGAATGCTAAGTAGATTTGCCTCGAGCTAAATATAACTAAATGTTAGGATCATGAGCGGAACGGCGGCGCATGGCTGTGGCTTTCGTAGCCCTAATTATTTTTGTTCACCAGTATCCAAAAGCTTCTTCATATGACCTTATACGAGCTAACTTTATACTAGCGTGTGATCTATTTTTTAGGTAAGTTGAGCCTCCATAAGGCCCAGCCCCCACCAACTACTTCGATGGCGAGATGTCGCCCATCAGGCCACCAATGAACACACCCTGTCGTAATTCCTCCTCCAAACACTGGCTCGGAGCTGAACTCGGTGAGCTTCTCAGACCGGGAGAAGATGCGTGTACGCCAAGGTTCTCCCATTATGGTTATTGAAGTGGTCGCGATATATTGTCCGTCAGGGGAGCACGCCACTACGGCATGACCGCCACTAGGTTCCAGGACGGTTTGCTTCTTGAAATCCGGCGGTTCCTGCAGCAGGACCAGGGAACCCCCTGCCACGGCAATGACTTCGCCATTGTCTGCCACGTCCGCGTCAAAAAAGGCTCCTAATATCTTAGGTACCGGTTCTAATAATACGCGTTGCTTCGTTGGCTCGGCTAAGTTTACTGCTAATAACTTGCCATAGGCGTGCACCAGGCCCTCGCCGGTGCTTTTCAGATAACCGCACCATCTCAGGTCGTTGCCATCTCCAGGCGGCATGTCGCGCTGGCGTAAAAGCAACTTAGCTTCTCGGCGGGCCACATTCAGGTGATATATGGCCGGGCCAGGTTCCTGGGCCGTGGCCTCCGCACAACAATAGAGATTCTCGTCGTCCACGAACTCGACTCCCCGAACGAAGCCTTGAATCGGTTGCTCCGGCCACTCCCACACGACGGTGCCGGGATTGGGATGGTGTAAATCGAGAATTACCAGGCGATGTCCTAAAGGACTACCAGGTATTCGAGTTATGGCCATGGTGATTGCCAGATACCGCTCATTACTACTCAGCGCCTTACGGCCAGTCCCGATATCAAAACCATTTAGCTTGATTGACCAAACGGTACGCCAATCGGCAAGTCGTCGCGCCCTTAGCGCGATCTTGTGTTCGTACCCCTTGCTCTGAGCTTCCACGATCAGCCCTGATTTAGTGGCTATGCTGACTAAGCACCAATCTTCCTCAAACCGAAGCAATATGGGTGACGGACTCGTGGCATACAGAATGAGACCTAAGGTGCCTGCAATGACTAATGTCGCGACTGCTATCTTCAAGACCGTTCGATAGGAACGCCTGAAGGATTCGCGTGCCGTGAACATGAGATAGGCCCTCCGTTATGCGAACGTTATTCCTATTATGGCTAGCATGACCGAGCACGGCAATAGCGCCCCTTTCGAACACCTCCTTAGTTTTATGGGCTTGATTTGTTATGTTTAGTTAGGGGTCGAACCTACACCAATTCCCATGTCCTCGATTTCCCCGGTGCACCACGTGTTGGCTGGCAAGAATCGGCGCTCCTATGTTTGGTGCTAAGCCTATGGTAAGTTGCGCCTAACTTACCTCTTACTTAGCACGTTCGCTTTCGTTCAATCCCGCAGCCTAGCTGCAACTAAGCGTGACGATGACTCCGTCGTCGTTCAACAATGAGCATGTACCCGACCTGACTTAGGTAACCTCCTGCTCCGATATATTTCTATAACCATAACAATATGACGGCCTAGGCGCTGGGGTGTTAGTAAAAAATTTTTGATGGGGACACTTTGCCTTCGTGATCTTCACAATTAGACTCGGTGTCTAGGGGTTTTGTCAAAAAATTTTCCCGCCAAGTCTTTCGGGGTTTTGTGGAGACGGATTTATCCGCGGAGCTATTGCGGTAACCACTTTGCTGATGTCGCATTGGTGATGCTATGGTGGAGCGTTAGCTTCTTGGCGGCATGACGTGGGGCGTTGTGTGCAGCGCTTGATGAGGTTGGCCATGCGGCGGGTGAGGTGTGGTCTTTGGCTCGGATACTCAGCTGCTCGGCGTCTGATCAGGTTGGCCAGCCGGCGGGTGGGGTGTGGTGGGTTGTATAATGTCAGGACGATTGTCATCGGCGAGAAGTGGCGGCACGCGGAGAAGACGTGATGAGCAGGTGGCTGTCGGTGGGTTTGGTGCTGGTCTTGGGCTGGTGTGCGGGGGAGAATGTGCCTGACTGGGTGCGGGCACAGGGTGAGCCTGAGTGGGTGCGGGCGGAGGGGAAGTATTTGCGGAACGTGCGGCAGTTGACGTTTCGTTTCGAGCGTGCGGGGGAGGCGTACTTTTCGCCTGATATGCGTTACATTGTGTTTCAGGCCGAGGAGAAGGGGGAGAATCCGTTCTATCAGATTTATATCATGGAGTTGGCGAGCGGCCGGACGTGGCGGGTGAGTCCGGGCGTGGGTCGGACGACTTGTGCGTATTTTCATCCCAGTGGGGAGAAGCTCATTTTTGCCAGTACGCATCTCGATCCCGACGCTCGGAAGAAGCAGCAGGAAGAGTCAGCCCGTCGTGCTCAGGAAGCCCAGCAGGGGAAGGTGCGGCGTTATGAGTGGGTTTTTGATCCGCATTTCGATATTTTTGAGTGTCGGTTGGATGGTACGGGGCTGCGACGGTTGACGGAGAGTCCTGGATATGATGCGGAAGGTAGCTATTCGCCGGATGGGAGGCATATTGTGTTTTGCTCGGCCCGTGATGGTGATTTGGAACTTTATATCATGGACAGTGACGGCAAGAATGTGCGGAGGCTGACGCGAGCGCCGGGCTGTTATAATGGTGGGCCGTTCTTTTCGCCGGATGGGAAACGGGTAGTATTTCGAGCAGACCGTAAGAAGAAGGACTACTTGCAGATTTACGTGATCAATGCGGATGGCACGGGCGAGGAACAGTTGACGGATACGGTGGGGGTGAATTGGGGGCCGTATTGGCATCCGGATGGTCGGCATATCGTTTACTCTGCGGCAGATCATTCGAATCCAGCGGTTCGGCCGAATTACGATTTGTGGCTCATGGAGGTGGCGACGCGGAAGAAGGTGCGAATTACCTACGCTCCGGGGGCTGATGTTTTGCCGGTGTTCAGTCCTGATGGGAAGAAACTGATGTGGACCTCGACGCGGGATGGTAAGATGCCTGGGGCACAGATTTTCCTGGCGGATTTTGTCATGCCCGAGGCGAGCGAGTTTCAGCCGTGAGCGAAGGGTCGTCCCTTTGGCCTTTGGGAAGTTCGCTTTCGAGGCCTGTGTCGAAACAGGTGCCTGCGTTGACTGTTTCGCAATTGACGGCGTTGATTCGGGAGCTGTTGGAGGATGCGTTCGATAACGTCTGGGTGTGTGGGGAGATTTCCAACTATAAGCAGTACACTTCGGGGCACGTGTATTTCACGTTGAAAGACGAGGGTGCGCAGATTCGGTGTGTGATGTGGCGGGACGTGGCGGCGCGCTTGCGGTTTGGTGTGGAAGATGGTTTGCAGGTGTTGGTGCGGGGTCGCGTTAGTGTGTATCCGCCGCGGGGGGATTATCAGCTTTACGTGCGGGAGATGCAGCCGCGGGGGTTGGGGCCGTTGGAATTGGCGTTTCGGCAGTTGTATGAGAAGTTGCAGAAGCTCGGCTGGTTCGATCCGGCGCGGAAGCGTCCGCTGCCGCGGGTGCCTCAGCGGATTGGCATTATCACGAGTCCGCGTGGGGCGGTGATTCGGGACATGTTGCGGATTCTGGGTCGCCGTTGGCCGTTGGCGGAGGTGTGGGTTCGTCCGGTAACCGTGCAAGGGGAGAGTGCGCCGCGGGAGATTGCTGAGGCGTTGCGGCTGTTTAGCCAGTTGGCCTGTGTGGATGTTGTGATTGTGGCACGGGGTGGCGGTAGTGCGGAGGATTTATGGGCGTTTAATGAGGAGTTGGTGGCGGCGGCAATTCGCCAGTGTAGTGACGGCGGGCTGCCGGTTATTTCGGCGGTCGGGCATGAGGTGGATTGGACGATTGCCGATTACGTGGCGGATTGGCGTGCGGCGACGCCGAGCGAGGCGGCGGAGAAGGTTGTTCCGGATCAGGTGCAGATGCAGCAGAATTTGCGGAACTTGCGGATTCGCCTGGCCCAAGCGTTGTTGGGGAAAGTGCGTGCGGCGCGACGGCAGTTGGAAAGTGTAGCGCGGCGGCGTGTTCTCAGGCGACCGCTGGAGCGATTGCGGATGCTGAGTCAGGAACTCGATGAATGGGGTGAGCGGATTGAGCGCGGGGTTCGCCGATACTTGGACGATAAACGGCAGCTCTTAGCGCACCTCTCCGCGCGGTTGCACGCTCTAAGTCCGTTGCAGGTGCTGGCTCGCGGTTTCAGCCTGACTTGGAAGGAAGAGACAGCCGCTCTCGTGCGACGTGCCAGCGATGTTGCAGTCGGAGATACCGTGATTACGCAATTGGCTCGTGGTCGGCTCCGCAGTCGGGTGGAAACAATTTTTCAGGACGGAGAGGCTGCATCGTGAACTCGCCAGACATCGAGAAGCTGAGCTTCGAAGAGGCGTTGAGTGCTTTAGAGGAGACCGTCGAGGCTTTGGAGCACGGTCAGTTGAGCCTGGAACAGGCGATGGCGCATTATGAGCGGGGTGTGGCTTTGCTGCGGCGGTGTCATCAATTGTTGGAACGAGCCGAGCGGCGGGTGATGGAATTGACCGGAGTGAATGCGAGCGGAGAGGCGGTGCTTCGGCCATTCGT
This sequence comes from Gemmatales bacterium, assembly GCA_025060195.1. Classification (GTDB taxonomy): domain Bacteria; phylum Planctomycetota; class Planctomycetia; order Gemmatales; family HRBIN36; genus HRBIN36. The sequence goes on from JANXCQ010000045.1 coordinate 6,794, forward strand.
GTTGCCGGAAGAGGAAACCAGCGCTTCCGCCCCCCAGACTTCCGAAGACAACGCTGTGTCATGAACGACTGGCCTTTCGCGTCCCTGCGGCAAGTGATAGATGAGGCTCTGGAGCGTTACTTAGCCCCGCAAGCGGAGGTGCCCGAACGATTACGGCAGGCGATGCACTATAGTTTACTTGGTCCCGGAAAACGGTTACGCCCGATTCTGGTTCTTCTCAGCGCCCAGGCTTGCGGGGGTGATTACCGTAATGCGCTGCCCGCTGCCTGTGCGGTGGAAATGGTGCACGCGTATTCGTTGATCCATGACGACTTGCCTGCGATGGATGACGACGATCTGCGGCGCGGTCGGCCGACATGCCATCGTCAGTTCGACGAGGCGACGGCGATCCTAGCGGGCGATGCTTTATTGACCCTGGCGTTCGAGGTTTTGTCTGAGCTGGAACCGGGGGCGTTGGCCCAGGATGGCTGTCGCACCTTGGCTCGTGCCGCGGGCATGGCGGGAATGGTCGGCGGGCAGATGGACGACCTCCTGGCTGAGCGGCACGAACTTCCTGCGGATAGTCAGTTGCTCCACCGGATTCATCTTCGCAAGACCGCGGCGTTATTCCGCGCCGCAGCCCATCTCGGCGGGTTGATCGCGACGTGGCACCGGGATGCCGAGTTTCGCGAAGCTGCGCTGCGTGCGTTGGATGCGTATGCCATCTCACTAGGTCTGGCCTTTCAGATCGCCGATGACTTGCTGGACGTCGAGGGTCAGGAAGGACACGTGGGTAAGCGCGTGGGTAAGGACGCGCGGCGTGGCAAACTGACGTTTCCTGGATTGCTCGGTGTACCAGCCGCACGGGAAAAGATGTTCGCAGCGCAGGAACAAGCCCTGGCCGCTCTCCAGTTTTTCGGACCTGCCGCCGACCCGCTGCGGCAACTGGCCGAGTTCGTTGTACGGCGCAAAGCGTAGCAAATCATATTCATATAATGGAACGAACAGCTTCGCAGACCTTCCTGCGTTGCGAAAAAACGGCACTATCCGCGCTACAACCATGGGACATGGAATCGTCCCGCCTGAGGCACCATGACGACGCCGAAGATTCTGCCGCAAATCCGCAGTCCGGCCGACTTGCACCAGCTGTCGGATGCCGAACTGGAGCAATTGGCTCAGGAAATTCGCGACGAGTTGGTGCGCGTAGTACGCCTGCGCTCGGCGCACTTTGCCAGTAACCTCGGCGTCGTGGAACTGTGCCTGGCGCTGCACCTGACGTTCGACTTTAGCCGCGACCGCCTGATTTGGGACACAGGTCATCAGATTTACCCCCACAAGCTGATCACGGGCCGCTATCCCTTGTTTCATACGATCCGCACGAAAGGCGGCCTCATGGGTTACCCCAACCCCGCGGAGAGTCCTTACGATCTTTTCCTCACGGGGCATGCAGGCTGCAGTATTTCGTGTGGCCTGGGCCTGAAGGTGGGCGATGATTTGCTGGGCGAGACAGATCGACACACCGTCGTGGTGATCGGCGATGGGGCACTGCCCAGTGGCATCGCCTACGAAGCGATGAACAATGCGGGCGGTCTCAAGAAAAACCTCCTAATCATTCTCAACGATAACAAAATGTCGATCTGTCCGCGGGTAGGCGGCCTAGCCCAGATGCTCGACCGTGCTCGCCTGACCCATTTGTATCAGGATAGTAAGGCGGCCCTGCAAAATCTGCTCGCGCGCTTGCCCCTGATCGGCTCGATGGCCACGCAGTATTTTGAGCATGCCCGCGATGCGCTCAAAGCCTTCTTCACGGGCGGCATGTTATTCGAGGAATTGGGACTGCGTTATTTCGGCCCCGTAGATGGTCACGACCTGCCTGGCCTACGCCGTTGGCTCCGCGACCTCAAGGGGCAGAAAGGGCCCATCTTGCTGCACGTGTTCACGCAGAAAGGCCGCGGCGTACCCCAAGCCGAAAAAGACCCCGTTACTTTCCACGCCCCGCCCGTCGTCGAAGAGGTGGATGAGCAGCGCAACATTCTGAAACTCAAGCGCAGCTCGCAACTGTCCTATACGGACGTTGTCAGCCGCACTATCTACCAACTGATGGCGGAAAATCCGCGGGTGGTAACCATTACCGCGGCGATGTGTCAGGGGAATAAGCTCGAAAAAGTTCGGAGCGACTTTCCCGAGCGCTTTTTCGACGTTGGTATTTGCGAAGCGCACGCCGTCGCCTTCTCTGCGGGGCTGGCAAAAGCGGGCATGCGACCCATTGCCGCGATTTACTCCACCTTCCTCCAGCGGGCCTTCGACCAGTTGTTCCAGGAAGTGGCATTACAGGACTTACCAGTGGTCTTCTGCCTGGATCGCGCGGGTTTGACAGGCCCTGACGGACCCACGCACCACGGGGTCTTCGACATCGTATACCTGCGGCTCTTCCCGAACTTCATCGTCATGGCCCCGGGAGACGAACTCGACATCGAACCGATGTTGCGTTTCGCCCTGCAACAGAAGCATCCGACGGCGCTGCGTTATCCGAAAGCCAACCTCGACCGCATCCCGCGCGAGGTGGCCCCCGTACAGTTGGGTCAGGCAGAAGTGCTCCGCTGGGGTCGCGATGGCGCTTTGGTAGCTTACGGGACGACACTCGCCTCGTGCTGGCACGCCGCCGAAACACTTCGCAGTCAGGAGGGTCTCGACCTGGCTGTGATCAACGCCCGCTTCGCCAAACCGCTTGACCGCGCCACCATCCTCCGTGCCGTCCAGGAACTCCCCTTCGTGATCACTGTCGAGGAAGGTACGCTGGAGGGCGGTTTCGGCAGCGCCGTGTTGGAAGCAGCCAACGCAGAAGGTCTCGACACAAGAAACATCCTCCGCCTTGGTATTCCCGACCGTTTCATCGAACCTGGGGAACGTGGCGAACTGCTAGCCGACCTCGGCCTCGATACAACTGGCCTCATTCACACCATCCGCCAACTCGCCCGCCAAAACCTCCGCCTTTCGGCAACCGTTTCTCTAGGTGCCTGATTCGCAGCCGCAACGTTCGTAAGCCGTTTGCC
>JANXCQ010000046.1 GCA_025060195.1 Gemmatales bacterium
CGCGGACAGCACTGGCACCAGCATCAGTGTTACCTATAACGCCAGCACGGGATTGCTCACCCTGGTCGGGCCGGCGCCGCTGAGCGAATTCCAGCAGGTGCTGCGCAGCGTCACTTATGTCAACGGCCGAGCTATTCCGACGCCCGACCCGCGTACGATTCAGGTGATCGCCAACGACGGCTACAACAACAGTGCTGCCGTTACCAGCACGGTCCAGTTCCCCGCGACCATGATCGTGCCGGACCCCAGCGGCGTGGGCAATGCCTTGTACGTGCTGGGGACGACCAACGGGGATCAGATATTCGTGGCCGCGGCGGGTACGACCCAGTTCCAAGTCGTGCGGAACGGTTCGCGCGTAGGCGTCTTCAATCGCAGTGCGTTCCGCCGCGTCATTGTCAACGGCTTATCCGGGAATGACCGAATTGAGATCGAACGCACTTTGAACCTGCCCGCGATTCTTATGGGCGGAGCGGGAGATGATGTGCTGCTCGGTGGGCCCGGCGCCGATGTCATAGTAGGTGAAGCAGGCAATGATGCGTTGTATGGTCGTGGCGGGCGGGATTTACTAATTGGCGGTGCCGGCACTGACCAGCTCTACGGCCACGAACCCGGTCAACCACAAGTCGGCAGTGATCAGGATATCCTGATCGGCGACAGTACGGTGTATGACAACGACTTGTCGGCGCTGGCGTTGCTCATTGACCGTTGGGCCGGCGCTGGCACTTATCAGCAACGCATCAACGCATTACTCAACGGGATTGGCGGCGTGCCTGTCTTGAATACCTCGCGAATCATTTTCGATAATACGCGCGACACGCTCTTTGGCGGACACGATACCGACTGGTTCTTCAACCTGAACAATCGCGACGCTCTTAATGATCGCGTCGCCACCGAGCGTGTCAACTGAGCGAGCCACGTTCGTCCTGAGCTTACGTGAACTAAATGCCCTTGGCCGACGCAATTAGTTCTTATGGGGTGCGTCCAAGTGCTGGGCGTTGCCCCGACAGGATGGTGCGGTGCCAGCCCTAGTATTACCGGTATTACCGATAGTGCCACGTGGTGCTTGGTAAGGAATATCTACGCCGAGGGCTTGGATGCGGATCCTGCCTGCTACAATTTCGTGTCGTAAGATTCGACGCTGTTGCACGGCGGCCTTGTCGGGAAACTCAACAAAGCAGTCATTACTGACCACGAAAGAGGTTTCGTCTGCGCCTGCAAGATCGAGGATGATATCGTCGGCTCTCTGGCCACGGGGCACGATGTGAACTGTCGCATATCGTTTCAGCGATTCGAGCTGAGCGCGGTCTTGGCTTCCCAGCCAGTAATGAATCGAGGAGTCGAAAACCACAGTCACTTGATAACGTTGCGCCAGCAGGGGAACTAACACTTGCAGCGCTTTCAACCCAATCAGCTTATCCCGCTCAAAGCAGAGATTGCACCCGTCCAAGATCAGCTTCTCAATCTTGCGAGCGGCCGATTCTCCGACTTCTCTGGCTCGTAGCGTAAGCTTTTGCAGTTTCTGTTCCAGGCGCTTTTTCTTGGCTGTTAGCTTGGCGATCACTACTAAGGGCTTTTCCTGTCCGAAACGGAGCTTACATTCTTGATGGATCTGCCATTTTTTGCGTCGGTCTTTGGTTTGACTGAGGCTTTTCTGGAAGGCCTCAGCCTCGCGTATGTCCGACTCCACTTGGCGGATTTGGAGGTCCAACTCCGTTATCTTCACGAGGAGGGGAAGGAGTTTTTCGTGAACCTGCTTTTCACGAATAGGGATGTCCTCCAGTCGTCGAGCCAACGTTTCGAGTTCCGTCTGCAGATCGGCAAGCTGTCTCTGACATTGTGTGGCGTCAAACCTCTGATATTTATCAGCGGCTGCTTCCATCTCTTCCACACGTCGAAGACAGGACTGGTATTCGTCGCTTGCCGCCTTATAGCTCTTGCATAGGTAGGCCAACCTGGTTTCTTTCGTATTTAGCAATTCGCGTAACTTGCTTTGTTGTGAAAAATGAATCCAGTAAAGGGGATTCCACCAACTGTAAATTCCCTCCTTGATCTCAGCGCATTGTTTCTCGAGCTGAGAAATTTCGCAAGTCAGGGTCTCTATTTTTTGACCGAGGGTCTGTTGGTGAGCGCGTAGGTCTGAAATTTCTTGGATTAGTTTGTGATAATCAACCCCGTGATACCAATTGAGCTCCCGAGTCAGGGCTTCGATCTGGCGCTGTACCTCATCGCGGCGGCGTTCCAACTCGATACGTGACCGAGTAAGCGGATTGAATTCCGCGGCACGTTTGCGCATGATTTCCGATGCCAAGGAGCTATCCGGTTGGGAGGCGGATGCGATTGGGTCAACGGGGCACTTGCCATCTCCATTGTCGTTCCCATCACCGAATTCGCGACTTTCGATCCACACATTGTTGGTTTGCTGCAGAGTAGCTAGGTACATCTAAGTCCTCCTAATTCAAGGTTCCCAGGCAGCCTTGGTCCGGGCACAGCACGCAAACTCTGGCCAGGGCCTGATTCCCGTCGGGGCGGGACCCGGAAACTTGCCGCCTACTACATCAACGATGCGAATTGACAAAAGGTGACACTAAAAGCGGCGGGGGCGAAATGAAAACTGCCCAAGTAGCACCGCGAATCAATCGTGAACAAGAGCGCCAACACTTCAATACTTCCCATGAGCCAACATTATTAGCGAAAGGTGTTTCGCGGAAGATAAGGCTAATGACCTACTAAGCAGCTTCTCACAAAAGGCACGCGGACCCTGCTACCAATCGAGACAAAGATAGCACACAACGAATCCCGAAGGCGCTTTCCACAATCTAAGGCGTCTCGTTCCAGTCGCAAGAAGCAGCTCGTCAAGTTATGCTGGGAACTTGGAAGGAAAACTTGATGAGTTGCGTAGCTACGCCTGGTCGCCGAGGGCGATGCAGTTACTTACTGCCAGGTTTTTCCGCGGGTCGGATGATGTAGAGATAGATGATATGATCGCGGAAGCCGCCTTGTTCGGTGACGGTGACCACTGCATCTGGCTTCCACTGCGGTACTTGGAAGTCATGGGCCACGACGCGGGCGCCCGGCTTCAACTCCCGCTCCAGGATAGGACGCACCTTTTCGTTGAATTCGGGCAGCATATAGAGGGTAACCACGGTGGCCCGATGAAGATCGTGTACTTTCAAGGCATCGCCCAGGCGAATTTCTACGAGTTTCTCGACGCCTTCTTTGCGTACTTTTTCGTTGGCTTCTTGAACACGATCCGGATCAATATCTACACCTACGCCGCGGGCACCGAATTTCTTGGCTGCCATCACCACAATGCGCCCATCGCCACATCCCAGATCGTACACAATGTCGTCTTTGGTAACCTTGGCGACTTCCAGCATCTTCAGGACGACTTCTTCCGAAGTCGGCACGAAAATAATATTACTCGATTCAGTGTCTTTTCCGGGCCGTAAATCCACGACGACTTCCTGACCAGCCTGAAATTCGACGGCACGCATGCGCACCTGTCGGAAGCCGTTGGGATTGATCACCTTGAGCACGTAAAAGTATGATTTGCCTGGTTCCAATTCCGGCGTCAGGAAGAGGCGTTCCTCGCCTGTGGATTGCGTCTTTTCGCCGCCGATTTCCAGTTGGGCATCCTTCGGCAATAAGACGCGCAATAGCGCCTTATTGGGAGGAACAGTGACGCCACTTTTCTCCTGCGCTTGCAATCCAGCAAGCGGGGGGCCAACCAGACCAGAGTCAATCGTCCAGCCCAGGGTCAGGGTGATGGCAATTACGCTTAGTAAGCGGATCCAGCGACGATATTGTCGTTTCATAGTCCAAGCTCCTTTAGCGGGAAAATCACTCTGTGCTGCTCAGTGCCTCTTACGTATTAGCTGAGCGAGCATACTGGCGTCCAGTTCGGAAATTGGTGTAGGGGTTGCTATTTTTCCTCTTTTTGTAGAGGGATGATATAAAGATATACGTGATGTTTCCGGGCAAAACCTTCACCAGGATCCACCTCGAATTCCTGCACATGTTTGTAGCCCGGGATGCGGAAATCATGGGTAACGACGCGGGAGCCTGGTTTCATCTTCTGAAGTTGAGGGACGAGCTTGGCGTTGAGATTGGGTAACAGATATAAACAAACGACGGTGGCCGGGCTGACATCTACGGTAAAGATGTCGCGTTGTTCGATGGTCACCAGGTCTTGTACGCCGTTCTTGCGTACGTTTTCCAGTGATTCCTTGACACGCTCTGGGTCAATGTCGTAGCCCACAGCCTTGCAACCATAGAGGCGAGCTGCTGTCACCACAATGCGTCCGTCGCCGCAGCCAAGATCGTACACCACGTCGTTGGCGGTCACCTTGGCCACTTCCAACATTTTCTCAACTACTTTCTGGGGCGTGGGAACGTAAACGACATCCGGTTTGAGTTTGGGCTTTTCCTGTAAAATCACTAAGGCTGCATCGCCAGGTAGGGGCAGCTGCGAGTCAGACTTGTCTTTATCGGTTTTCTCAGGTTCGCCGATGATCCAGAGATAGACGTCATGTTCCAAGCCGTTCTCGTCCGTTACCGTGATATGGCGATGCGGTTTCCAATCGCCCATGTCGAAATCATGGGATACAATGCGGGTGCCGGGCTTGAGCTTCTGCAGTTTGGGCCGCAGTTTGAGGTTCAATTCGGGCAGCAGATACAGCGTGATCACCGTGGCTTCGCTCAGGTCGGCCTCGAACAAGTCGGCGCGCTCGATGGTTACCAGGTTTTCGACACCGTTCTTGCGAACATTGTCAAGTGACTCCTTGATCCGTTGGGGATCCAGGTCAATCCCTTTGGCGCGGGCACCGTATTTCTTGGCCGCGGTCACCACAATCCGGCCATCGCCACAGCCCAGGTCATACACAACATCTTCTTTGGTCACCTTCGCTAGCTGTAACATGGCTTCCACGACCGGCTGGGGCGTGGGTACAAAAATTACGTCCGGCTTACGGTCGGGTGGAGGTTCTTTAGGTTTCTTTTCCGCTGGTTTCTTGTCCTCGGGGATTTTTTCGACAGGCTTCTTGTCCTCCGGCTCAAGCTCTGGCGGCTTCTTGTCTTCTACGGGCTTCTTATCTTCTGACTTCTTTTCGGGCGGCTTCTTATCCACTGGCGGCTTTTTTTCGGGGGGCTTTTTGTCCTCTGGTTTTTTCTCGGGTGGCTTTTTATCCTCGGTAGGCTTCTTTGGTTCGGCCTTGTCTGGAGGCTTGGGCTTCGCTTTACGGAAATCGAAGGTGGCGGGCTTACCCCCGATGAAACTGATCACTTCCCGCCGGACTGTCCCGTCAGCGTAGGTGATGACCAAATCGTAGGAGTACTCGCGACCAACCTGTAATGGTGGCGTAACGAAATGCCGAACCTCGCCAGTAGATTTTGTCATGTAACCGCCAATTTCGATTTTGGCGTCGGCGGGAACGTGAATCGTGATGAGTGTGCTCGCCAGGACGGTGCGCTGTGCCCACAACGCGACTGGCACACTCAGAGTCAGCAAGGCACTCAGCGTCAGCCAAAACCGCGGTCGCATGGATTCGTTCCTCCCTCAGGTAGATGTTGCTAGGCTCTCGGAGAAGCTACTGAGCATTCCCTTCATATGGTAGCAAAAATCTGTCCACAGTCGAACTGGCCATTGGGTGAAAGGGCAGGTCAGGTCGATCTGCGCCGAAACTATTGCCCTCCGGTTAAAGGTGCGCCTGATTCGATTTGCCCGAAACCAAGTACACCAGCACACCAGCCAGAACTGGCACGGAAAAGAGGGCGGCCAACCACTTGGCGTACGCAACGCTGTTATAAAGCATCCAGGCGCAGGTCAGGCAGAAAATAATCGGCACAACGGGATAAAGGGGTATGGGCATATAGAAGGGGCGTTCCCGATCCTTATCCACCAGACGCAGGACAAACAAGGAGAGCCCTGTCATGAGGAAAAAGATCCAGAAGATAGGGGCCGTGGCTGCCACTAAGGTGCCGAAGCCTCCAAAGTATTGTTGCCAGGGGATGTGCACGCCCACGAGCTGGGCAACAACGGTGTCAATGGCATGTCGGCCTGCTTCCGTGCCGACGCCTACGATCATAAGTAAGGCGATGAGCCACTGGAGCAGCAGCGACCAGTGCGGCGAACCCAGGCGTGGGTGCCACTGGGCTAACCATGCAAACACGCGATGCTCTGTCCCTAGCGCTGAATAGATCCGCGCGCCGGTGAATATTAAACCGTTGACCGCGCCGAGCGCTGAAATCATGATGATCACGTGCATCGCGGCTGAGCCGTGCTTGCCCAAAAACGCCAAGAGCAAACGTCCTGGTACGTCCGGTTGTTGCACCCCCTCAAAGCCTAGCCCCAGTAAATACGCCAAATTGACGAGCAAATAAATAAGCGTAATCAAGCCCACGCCGAGAAACAGCGCCAAAGGCAAATTGCGTCGCACGTTGCGTACTTCACCGGCCACAAAGGCCGCGTCATTCCATCCGCCGTAAGCGTAGAGCACCATAATCATGGCAAAGCCGAAACCCATGGGCCCGGCTTGATAATCTGCTGGGACGTTCAGAGCGTCTGACCGCGCCAAAGCCAAACCCGCTACGGTGATAGCGCCCAGCCCCACAATCTTGACCACGCTAAGCAAATTCTGCGTCCACTTCCCGAACACAACCCCGGCAATGTTCAGCAGCGATAACACGGTGACGCTAGCTGCCGCAAGTAAGGCGCGGCGATCTTCAGAACTTCCACTGTGGGCGAAGAATAAATTATCCGCCGCATTGGCGAACACGAAAGCCATCGAGCCAATACTGGCCGTCAGGATCGCCGTCAGTTGTGCCCAACCGAAGAGAAATCCCACAGGCCGACCGAAGGCCCGCGTAAGATAGACGTAGTCGCCGCCAATGCGGGGATACGTCGTCGCCAGTTCTGCATAAACAAACGCTCCCACTAAGGCTAAAATGCCGCCTAATAACCAAGCCCCCAAACCCATCCACGGGCCACTCACGTTGCTGAAAATCAGTGGGGGCACCTCATAGATGCTGGAACCAATCACTATGCCCACGATAATACAGACGGCATCAAAAACGCTCAAAGTCGCCTGGGGCTCGCTTGGACTCTTGGGTTCCATGGGGTTCCTTTCTGTATGGTTGTCAAGGTTGGCTTACTTGGTTCGGCGAGGCTGATGTTTATGGCCAGGTTAGGAGCGCTAATCTACTAGCCTAGGACGAAGTTGCCAAGCGGCTCTCACCGCACCGCCGAAACTTCGAGACGAAACTCTTCTCCTGATGTGCGCTCACCAGATGTGCGGAAAAATTTTTACGGGGCTAGCCACCTGCTGGACGAATTGATAATCTATCGCTAGTATTAGCGCGGAAGCAGGCAGGACAGCCCGAAGATTAGCTTGTAGTATCAAGCACAGGGCGCTAGACCCCAGCTTGGTGGATTTCCCGAGAAATCGCCATAGCTGGAAAGTAGCGGCCCCCATAAAGCGAGGGCAGTCCAGCGGCGGGTGCATGTCCGTGGCAGGTGCCAAAAGAGCTGTCGGCAGGTCGTACAAAGAGGAGTGGCCTGCGGCCCGAGTGGGTAGCTCCGCGACGCATGCCTCGAACATGCAATAAGTCAAAGCCTGCTTCCCAAGTACTGCCCCGGCTGTTGTGCCGGGGTTTTTTCTTAAGCAACGTCGCTCGGCTCGAAGAACATTCCGCTGGTATCTTTTGCCGCTCCACTAATCTTGCAGGCCGATCGATGCAGCTGTGGGATGGAAAGTGATACGTTGTAAGCTTACTGGGCATTGGAATTTTCCACCGTTGAATACCTACGCTTGTCAGCCTGTTGTGGCGACGGCGATTGGTTGGTAGCCCGTGCAAGGCTTGCGTCAGGGTTGCGAATTACTGAAGTCAACGCTAATCACTACGCACCCGAACCTTTGAGCACCGACTGATTACTGGATAATTTTCCCAGCGGTTTCCGAAAATAAGCGCCAGCTGCTCGCCGGAGACGCAACTTTGCGCCTTGTACACACGCCACGCCTGCTCAATTGGCTGGCGGTAAGGCCGACATCGGCTGGCCGTTTCACTGGGAATCGCGATAGTTCGGCACTATGTTGGTAGGGAGTTCGAAAGGACGAACACCTTCGTACCGCTCGACTCGGCCTATGGCCGGCCCAATCTAACTCGGTGCTATTCCTTGATTCCAAGCCAGTCAGAGCGCATAGCACTTCTCGCTCTTTCGGATGCCAACTGAAACTTTTCGCGAGAACGTATCTAAACGTGAAGCCTAGTTATCAAAGTGAGGCTAAGCCTTGGCTATCAGAGTTAACATTTCTACAGCAGTGGCCTTGCAGCTTTATCGGAATTACCTGGCCTAACGGTTAAGCACCATAGGATCCCATCTAACAGACATGAAACATTTATTTGAGGGCGACAAAGAGAATAGCGGGCAAATCGTGTACAGGCCGTACACCTCCCGTAAGTGAATTCATCGTCGCGCGCAAGTACGTAACTTCTTGGTTATTGGCATCCTATTTGCTTTATCCTTTTCGGTGCCAACTTCTCAACTCCGCCAAACCAACAAATTTTTCTAAGTTCTCTATTGACACGGATTATGACATTAGCTACCAATTTATGAAATCCCTTTCAGGCGACGAGATCTGGACTGGATTTTCTTTTTTCGGGACTCGCGACTCTGAGGCACGGAGCCGACGTCCGTTGCTCAGCAACGGATGGTGTAAGGGATGTAGTGGCTTCTCTATACTCCCCGTGCTCCCTAGTGGCATTGGCGGGAGGACCTATCACCTTGAGGGACTGATTTCATGAACCACCACAGAGCTCTGTGCTTTGAAACGCTAGAGGGAAGATTAGCTCCCGCAGGCAACGTCAATGTGTTCATCACTGGCGGGGTTCTCACCATTTTGGGAGACAACGACGGCAATCGCATCCGGATTACGCAACCCGCAGCGTTCCACTTGCTGATTAGTCCCGGCGACGCTTCGACCACCATCAATGGCGGCTCGGCAGCGGTTTCACTGATAACAGGGGGCGTTCATCGCGTAGTCGTTGACCTGAAGGGGGGCGACGATGTTCTGGAAATCTCCCCCGGTGGAGGTATCGTCGTGTTCAACGCACCGGTCTTCCTCAACACCGGTAGCGGCAGCGATAGCGTCCTCATCGAAGACATCGTTGCCCATAACCATTTCACTCTTGATACGGGAAATCAGGGCGATCAGGTTATCCTCCGTTCGCCGAGCCGACCGCTTCAATTCAACCGCGACCTGACTATCCTGACGGGGCAGGGCGCGGATGTCCTGACCGCGCTGAATGTCGTGCTTCGCGGTTCGTTGCGCTTTGCTACCGCCCAGCAAAATGACCAGGTGCGGTTCCAGAACGTAGTCGTCGGTGGGGAGTTC
>JANXCQ010000047.1 GCA_025060195.1 Gemmatales bacterium
CAACGCAGGGGACGGTGCTCATGAGCATCCGACCCAGGGCCTGCTCGATGTGTACACCATTCGGCAATACAAAGGGCATGTCGCGGGTTTGACTGCGGCGTTGGGAGTTGGCAGGCTCAGTGGAGGGAGGCGCGGTGGGGTTCAGCGATGATGGCAGTCCGGTGCGCAGTGCCGAGATTATGCGGACGGAGCAAGGCCGAGGGTCAACCTCATAGCCTAGGCCACATGAAAAAGACACTTAGCTCAGTGCAACTTCATTCCGTGATGGCTTTCAAAATTAGGACGCGGCACAACGCGCATCCTGAGGCAAACCTCGCGGGGCGATGCATTCTTACAAAGCCCATTTTGGCGTAAGATGGCATCCAAGGCGACGCGAAAAAATTTTGGCGAGAGCGTTTGCCAACAAATATCTAGCCGATCATGACTTCCCCCTAACGCGAACATACGGATAATTTCCAAACACAGCCGGTTAGTTCCCAAGGCAAAATCACGATCCTACGGAAGTCGTCACCGGTCGTTTGGCTTTGCTGCATGAGCGCTTGTAGCTGGGTCACGTAGAGTCAGCGGCTTGTTTACTCCTCTATCACTGCGACATGCCTCCTCCGCTCAGCGGCTGACATGCTTGTTGCATCATCAATGCACGAATTTTTCTCTCGTCAGTGTCTTGAGTCAGCCGTCACCGATCTGCCATGCGATTGGCAGACCTAACGCGAGCCCGTCGGTTTCTCGAAATGAAACTGAGGCTAGATGCCAATCAGATAGGCCACGTGCTTTCCAGCACACGCTAAGCTAGGTCCTGCTAGTCCGCTGCACCCTAAGCGAACAGGAGGCTTCGCGCCTAAATCACCGGAGCAGGCATCACGACAGCCTTTGCTTGCGAGCATAAATGAAATGATCCACTTTCGCCTCAAAAATCGCTGCCCGAGCAGGTTGAACTGCCACTTGGGTATACTACCGCCTTGCGCACGGCCCAAATCATCCTGATACGCCCGTCGCATTACTTAGTTATCCGACTGAAATACGCTAGCGGAGAGGGGTCGTTAGCACTCTGTTCTGGACAAAAGTGGATCTGTTGTCTAGCCCGATCGCGCCCAGCAGACGGTCGCACGGGCCCGGCTCGGTCAGCCGCTCAGCAAGTTGTTTTAGACGCGCCCCATATGATGGAAATCTTAGACCAAGTGGTGGCGGCTTTATGAGGGTAGCGACACTATTGCCCAAGCCCAAAGCGATAGGCTCGAACGACCGACACGGCACAGGTTCCCATAGTGGCGAGCGGCGCATAGACGTCGAGTGCACAACTGAAGGTGCCTCAGGCGTGTGCCGAACATTGTCGCGGGCAGGACGGTTTCTCAAGGCCCGTCCGTGCACCGTGTTGAAGCAAACACTCCTGGATGAGCGACTCGTTTAACCTGGGCAGCTAATTGAAAACCTAGGTGGGGATGGCGCACCTTGTGGTCAAGCACAGCGCGGCTGGTCGTTAGCTCGTTTTGCTTTGGACAGAGCTTATGAGTCAGCGGACGACGCTTGCAGGTTCGACGGCGGTCCGAGCATGGTAACCGCAGATGACCCAGATATTCGCAGAGCCGACAAGGAAAAACTGAGATAGCTCGACTGTAATGTTTAGTTCTAACGCGAGGCCTTGGCCTGTAGTTAGGCACGGTTCCAGCATCATGCCTCACGGTTTGTCGCGTAGTTGTGGCGTAAGATTCTTCCACGCTGTGGCTCGCTCCCGTCCGTAACGATGAAGTCGTCGTTGAGTCGGCGCAAACCAGTCAAGTGATGGCTTGGATTAGAATGGCACTCGGTAAGATTACTCCCGCCCTTCAGGCCACGTTTGGGTCATCGCTGTAGCGACCAACTAAGTCCGCGCTTTTCGCTCGGAAGAAACGTCGACGTAGGCGAAACTTATGGTAGAGCAACTTCGGCACAGCCGCAGGCTTCTCTCAGGGCATGGTACAGAGTTGCTGCAACGACATTGGCTCCGCGGCAGTTCCATGGTTTACCTGTTAGCGAAACCCACGCTCGGTTGCTGCGACGTGCTACGCGCGTCGGCCTAGCAAAAACTAGCAGACAAATTGCCCTAAGCGTTGTTCCTGCCAACTGGGCCGCCCATATCGTTATCAGCGAACTAGCTGCTGTGGGGCGTACCATGTCAAAGCGCCTATACATGAAGGCAACTATGTCCGATGCATGCAGTAATGGTAGGGAACCGTTTAAGCCGAGCCATAGGTTTGTTCTTCGATTATAAGACGATTTGAAACATCGCGGTTTGGAAGTATGACTCGACCGCATGGACATGCCCTCGCGGTGACCGGCCTTCACCGAGGAAATTGCCCGAGCCATAACCGCTTGGGACGGTTCCGTGGTCGTGGCTGGGGCCTAGCGCCGCGGCTTCTATACAAGTCCAAAAGGAGCGGAGGTCAATGTTGGGAACTGGGCAACCCCATTCCGCTGATACTGCTTTGGGCTGATGAACCTGATGTGCCTTATGGCACTGCGACGACTCGCCTGAACATAGCTGGGATGAATTTCGTTTGCGCAATTTGGTGCGGCAGTGGCGAGGGACCATCCTGCTGGACAAGTTGATAGCTGTGCCATGGTTTCCTGAGCTCTATTTTAGCTAGCGCGTCGCGCTCAGGGGGAGCAGTTGCGGGAGGGTACGGACGGATTTAGCTGGACTGGTAGTGCTGAGCGGAGCAATGGAGCGGGCCGACAAGAGACAGGGAATTGGCGTGCAGGAGCCGAAGGCATCGGTAAGAGCGCGCTGGCAGCGGCATGGACTCACGCATGGGAAACCTGACGCAGCTTTTCAGATGGCATGCTGTGGATGCGTCTAAATCGTTACCTAAGTAAGTCAGGCTACTATGGGAGGTGCACTGCCACGGGGCGGGCATGGAGAGCTTTAGGAGGTAGCCGAAGGTTAGGTCCAACTGCGGGAATGTCTCGCGGCCAGAGTATGCGGAAGTTTTTCATGTATTAGGACCATCGTCTCGCCCACTTGGCACTACGCGGGATCCGTGGTTGTGCCAAGCGCTGCGCGGCATGGAGCACGTGGTGGAATGGCACACCGACGAGGAAGCTCTACCATTATTAGCTAGGGCGTCAGGGTTGGCGTTGGAGGGGTTGCCGCGGGCGACGGAGGCGGTCTTAGTGGCATGCGGACAATTGCCGTAGCCTCTTGTGGCAGCATGCCCCGTGAGGGGGCGGTGGCGCGGAACGAACTGGTAAGGCGTTTCCTTAGTCCCCCGCGAGGCCCCGTTGCCTAAGAGCCAACTGCCGCAGCACTACATAGCAAGTTATGGAGGTGCCGGGGGAGCATTGCGGCGTGGGAAACGAGCGAGCAACAGCGTTTTGCCAAGCTAGCGGTGTTTGCGCCAGGCGAGATGACGCCGGAGGCAGTCATTGCGTGCTATAGCAACACACAGGAGAGATCCACACCTTGACGGGACACGGAAGCTTTTGCGGAAGCTGGTCAACCGCTGACCGTTGCAATGTCGGCAAGAACCTATAGCAGAGGGGAACGCCCCAAGCTAATATCCCCGCCACCTGCTATATGAGCTCGCACATGTAGTAGTAGACTAGCAAGTACGGAGGCACGGAGGGGCTGGTTTTACAGTCGGTAGCGCCTGACTATGCCCGTCGTCCCGGGCGTTAGGGAAAGCAGCTGTGAGGGTGATGATATCTGAACGCATCTGGTGCACCATTTGGTTCAGGCGGAGCAAACTGAGGAAATGACGCAGTTGCCCCAAGATCTGTCATGGCTCCAGGCGAAGCAGGAATGAGACCTGACTTTCGAGTCGCTACCGGTGATGAGACGGCTTTAGAGGCGACACCACAGGATGCCAAAGATGGTACGTCAGTGCCAACTCGGAGGAGCATGCTGAGGTGCCACAGGAAGGTAGGCAAGAGCCATCTTCTTGGCAGCGCACGGGGGCGAAGCTGTGTGAACTGATACAACGATAGCGGACGGAGACAGAGCTGACCTATCCTCAATTGCTTTAGCTGTGGCAACTTCGGCCCTTGCCTCTGCCGGTGCACACTCCGCCATTTGGCCACACTGCATATTGGGCACATTTGGGGAAAATTCGGAGCGGCATACTCCCCTGAAGCTCGGCGGACTGTAACAGGCTCCCGGTAGATGTTACAGAAGTTAAGTGCGGACAGCTTCCCTAAGTTGGCCGTTTGACAACGTAACAAGTTTCAATCACTGGCCTGACCCTCTCCCCGGATGGTTGGCGGCTAGTCGTGGGGAGTTATAAAACACTCCATGTTTGCGACGTTTGCGACCCGTTCAGCTTAGACGAGCCAGCTCTACTGAGTGGCCATCAGGACACGGTGGGAGTGCCAGTTTTTCGGCCGATGGTCGGCAACTTGTCTCAGGTCCTTGGGATTATTCGCCCGACAATCGGCGTATCGTCTGTAATTCACATAACAAAACGCCCAAGGTATGGGACGCTGTAAACTTCTGCGAAATGGCCATGTTTCCTGGTCACGAGGGGGTCGTGACGAGCGTAGCGTTTTCGCCTGACAGGCAGCGGACCGTCTCAGGGTCTTCTGATAAGACGTTACGTGTCAGCCATGCCAGCCGCTTTTGCCATGTAGCCGCGATTGCAGTTCATGAACAAGAGTTGCGAAGCGTCACTCACAGCCGCGATGGTCGGCACATCGTGTCGCCGTCAATTGACAGCACATCTCATAGTAAAGGCTCAATTCCTGACTAGGCAACTAAGTAACATCATCGCACAATTGCTCCGATAAATCAGTATTTTCTAAGCTAATCTCGCTATTACGGATTTCTCTAGTCGCACATTGATAGAATTTTTGTTCACTAAGTATTGTTCCTGCGTGCAACATTTATGCGTGCCCCCGTATGCATTATGCCGTAGGGAGCTCGGCTCTGATTTTCTAAATCAGCCAGCTCGCTGCTAGTTTTAGACCTAGGGGCAAGTTTGTGCAAGCTGACGGCCTGTTCTTCCGGCCCCGTCTTAGCGACTTGCTCCGTCTCGGTCCTGGGCACTAAGTCAGGTAAAGCGGTTGGCAGCTTCACGTAAACTCGTTAAGTACACCCTTGAGTAAAAGTCGAGCATCATTTTCGCGTCAGCATGCCGCATTAGTTCTTGAACAGTTTTCACACGCAAGTCAGTACTAGCTAACTTAGCAGTATAAAACACACCAAAAGCATGGAAGTCGGATATACTAATTCAGTCTCATAAGCAACGCCCGCCATTTCTAAGTCATCGCGTGGCATCTGAGCTAAGTTGCTAAGGTCAGGTAAGCGGAATAGTGGCGCTTCAGGAAGCTTGCCAACTGCTTGCTCGCGGAACGCTTCGACCAACTCAGCGCGGAGCGTTACCTCGGTTTGCCGCCGATTTGTTGCTACTTCCGCCCGAATTCGCCGTCGGGGCATACCATCGAAAATCAAGTTGGCCACACGCAGCTTGCGAATTTCGCCCGCCCGCAGGCCTCTCCAAGCTGCCAGTGAGTAAAGCCGATAGCGTTCCACGCCTGGCATGCCAAAACGCTTCGGGCCTTGCAGTGTGCAAGCCAGTAATCTCCCTACTTCTTCAGCGTTAGGGGCACGTCGAATACGCCGCCGATGCGCCGCAGCAGCATTCCGACAAATCAACTGAGCCAGGGGACCACGTTCCACAATTCCCTCCCGATACACCCACCAGGTAAATATACTAATAAGTCCGAGATAATTATTCAGCGTTGTAGCTCCATTGTTCCGCCGCTGCTGCTCGTCGGACAAAAACTTGTGTAGTTTGTTAGGATCTAATTCTGAAGTTCGGCTAAAACGACAAGAATGGAGAATATAGCGGACGCGTGCATTGGTTAGTCGAATATGGTCCTCGCTTCTCCCCTCAGCACGTAATGCGCCTAAATAATTCCCTAAGTGTTGAACAAGCGGCTGACCAGCAGCCACCAGCGCTTTCCGGTATGATGGAGCAAGCGATTAGACGTCGGACTATCGCCGTAGGCAAGTGCTGCAGACGTTGAACCGTTCTCGCGGAAAACGCTCCGACAAAGCACTCAGCGACCAAGAGGTTCAGAACACGTGCTATTTCTTCTAATGCACCATTCTCACACAATCCTGGCACGCGACGCTAAGCTTCGCCGTGGTCTTTCAGCTGCACGTACTAGCGTTGCAGCGTTTGTTTACCGTAGGCTACGCGATAGTAGCATCGGCTCAAGTGAGCTATGGATATATCACCTTGACGGCACTTAGTGAGTACGCTTGCTAATATAGCGGAGCGATGGCTAATTTACCCCCTAGAAAGCGTCGAATTTCTGGGTCTGACGCTCGCGCCTTCAGTTGGCAGCGTCTTGCGGGACAATAGCTGCGATTAGTTTTTCTTTCGCCAGCGCTAATACGGCGTCCGATACAGGCTCTCTCCGAGGGAACTCACAACATGTCTTTTCAAACAAATACTCCCCACACCCAACTAATTGGCAGTGCCAGTTTGCCGTCCGAGCCTCAGTCAGCAATGATGGCTCGGATAACTTAGTTTCGCTGGTGCCATGGAGCAGGTCGCTGGGATTGTATAAGGGAACCTATCCGCTGTTTTTGTTAACCGAGTCCATAGTCCAGGCATCCCGTTGGCCGTGTACCCCTAGCATATGCCATAGGGGGTATGGAGCCAGACGTTAGCCCGTAGGTTAACAACTTTTACTATTGGCATCCTTAACTTCGGCCAAGGCATAATACACTATTTTCGCGATGGGCGTACGCTTAGTGTAACAAAGAGATGCTACCTCAACGTGACTTATAGTGGCTATAAACTCCCAATAGAGAAGATAAAACAGCGTCATCTCAATTCGATGTCTATGCATTATCATTGGTTCGTCATTTAGTATGCATATCAAAGAACTATTCATGTCCCTTAGGTTCTTGAATTCTTACTATAACGCAACGGGCCATTTCATTTAGCCTTTTCTATTACGCCATCCCATTTTCATTTTATTTCACTTAACTTTTCGCTTCATCTAACGATCGGTAAACTAAGCTGAGACACCGGGCAATCGAATAAATGAGAGTGAGGATGGGTCGTTAATACAGCAAACTCAGCTAAGCCCCGCTCGCCGTAGGCGCGTCTAATTTTTGGGCGCGATTTCCCTAATGCGTTCTAAGCTTCTTGAGTTTGGCTATGCCCTGGTTTGTGCTTATTTCTTTCTTTGCTCCCCCACATGCGCCGGGGTGCGCCTACACGAATCCAAGCACTCAGTTCGCTAGCAGGCCAGAGCAGTTTCCCGCCTAAGCGAATCGGCTTAGCCACTTAGGCCCTGGGCGACGTACTTCTTGAGCGCCGTTCGCCCACAATTCAGCTTTTTCCATGACTTCCTTGCACGATAAAAGTCGTTCCCCTTCCCACGACGTGTTTAGCTGCATCCTGCTAGCCATCCTTAAGAAAGTAAGTTTGAAAGTATTATTGACAGTTGGGTTTGCCGTCCGAATGGAGATGTTCCCTGCGATACCATTGCGTTGCTTGACTTGAAATTTATCGGCATGACTAACTTGTGCTCATTAAGCGAGCGACGGGGTTGGTGTTTGTCTAATTTTGTGAAGATATGGTTACGACTAGCGCCTAGATATGGACGACTGTCCTGAGTTAGTCTATAGGAAGCGGCGGGGATGGCAGGTAATGACATCGATGCCTCCTAAGCACATGCGGTGTTAGGAACGGTGTAAAGGCCTGCCATCGTTGCTAAGCCCAAGAATTTTTGCTGCGTTTTATTAGTTAAGGCTGTCAAGTAGCTAAGGCGAGCTTTTCGAGATTTTCCTATAGCTCGTCGTCTATTTGATAGCGCTTCGACGAATCGCGGTCTTAGAAGTCACTATGGTTTCTAAGGAAAATTACGGAGCTCAATTAGGCGAAAATACGCAGCGCAGTGCGGGCATTGGTACACGGCTATACGCGGCTCGATTTTTTGCCCCCTCGGGGCACCTTCCTGCAGAGTGACGAGCAGTTCGCCGTCTTGTGTGTAAACGCGCCCTTAGAAAGGGGCCAAATGCGAGAAAATCGCAGTCCTTCCGAGTGGCCCACCGTTTGCCGACTCACGGAATTCGCCTCGCCGTCTCCGCCTCGGAACGCTGAAAATCGCACCTTACTAACCAACTTGGATTAGCCGAATCTCAACATGAGACGCTATGTGCTAAACCATAAGCTTCGATCCCCTTGTTGGCCTAAAAGAGCGGTTGTTGGCCGAAGCTGTGAGTTTTGCGGCTATACAGTAACCCTTGGAGTACCTGCTTTTCTTTGTCGC
>JANXCQ010000048.1 GCA_025060195.1 Gemmatales bacterium
AGTGAGTGTGTCTGTAACGACCGGAGAAGGTGCTGATACGGTCAACATTACCGATAGCGACTTCCAGCTGGCCTCGTCGGTTTCCACGGGCGATGATGATGATACAATCACCGTCAGTGGCTCCGACTTCCTGGGCGGACTGACGGTCGATGGCGGCGCTGGTATTAATGACACCTTCAACGGCTTGGCGGCTGGGTTTGGGAACACCGGGACTATTACACTAATTGACATCGAAACCTCGAACTAATCCCGGCCATCACAGCGCCAATCCTTACAAAGCGCAGCTGGCCAAGTATTGCGGATCAGGTAAGCCGCCGAATCATTTGCCTAGGTTGGCTGACCTGCCCAATAAGCTTGGTAATCGGTACGACGGCGAGGCGTATGCCTTGCCGTTTTGGTTTTTAGCAAGGTGCGGTCTTGACTTTACGACGGTGATGTTGCTAACCATCCATGAGAATAGGGGCCAGTTCCGTTTTTTATCAGAAGGCTCAGCAGCGAGGTGCTGGAAGGTCCAGCTCTCAGGAGCGGCAAGTAGTCCCGAAACTTCCTCAGAAAAAGATTCCAGGATGGGTGCCCGATGGTGAGTAGCAGAACTTTTTGTGCTAGAGAATTCGGAAACGGTACATAGGACGCTTGCGACAGCTGTCGTCAGCCCCCGACGTCGGCCGAGAGAATCAGAACGGTCTGGCCGGCTGCAACTGCGAGCTGGAGGTCGCGGACGAATCCGTGGCTGTCCAGGGCGAGGCGATACCACGGGGCAAGCTCCCCGGATGAATCAAGCAGGTCTTGCCAATGGGGGAACCGTTCTTGGACTTGTCTGAGCACATCCCTGAGCGTACCGGGCTGCACCCGGCAGCGCGCGCACCCCGTGCGCAACCTCGGCACGCCGACAAACTCCACTACCACGCTCTGCTCTTCACGAACAGTCTCTGCCGACTTCATGCGTACACCACCGCGACCAGGCCGATAAGGAATCGGAGCGTGGCCAGCCATAGGACTGACGTCATCCGCAAAAATTTTTTTGCGGGGACTGGCCACACCCTGGCCGATTTCGTATTCTAACTATCGGTGCAAGGACGAAAGCAGGCAGGACAGCCCGAAAATCAGCTTGTATTATCAAGCCTATGGCCCCGGACCCCAGCTTGGTGGATTTCAATAGAAGTCGCCACAGCTGGAAAATGGTGGCTCACATAAAGCGAGGGCAGTCCAGCGGCGGGTGCATGTCCGCTGCATGTGCCAAAAGAGCTGTCGGCAGACCGCACCAAGAGGAGTGGCCTGCGGCCCAAGCGGGTAGCTCCGCGACACATGCCTCGAACGTGCAATGAGTCAAAGCCTGCTTTCGTAGTTCCACCCCGGCCTCTGTGTCGGGGTTTTTCTTTTTATTGGAGCTTTTGGTTCTCAGGACCGTTCCGCTGTGGTTGACAATGTGTTGAACACCATGACCTGATGCCTTTCGGATGGTTGCTGAATGCCGAGCGTTTTCTTTACTGTCGCAGGCTTGTTCCCAGTCTTGAAGCCTGAAACAACCCCTGGGTAGTTACTACGTAAACTCACGCATTCCATGAACTATCATTGCCCACGCTCAACATGGTAGGCCGTACATTGGTTACGATTATAGTTATACACAGTATTGACGAGTTTTGTAACTCCGGTATAATAAGGTAAAACTATAAGCAACATATTTGGCTAGGGAACAACCTTCGGAGGGAGGAACACTGCATGATCAGCGAGCTAGGACAGCTCTCGTTTGGCCGGGGGAAACGAAGTAGCCAACCGAGCCAATCGCACCAGGGTGGCTTCACGCTGATCGAACTGTTAGTAGTCATCGCGATTATTGGCTTGCTCATGGCGCTGTTATTACCGGCGATACAGCGGGTGCGGATGGCGGCTAACTCACTGCAGTCGCGGAACAACTTGCGGCAATTGGCCATTGCGATGCACAATCACCACGAAACGCTCGGTGTGCTGCCCCCAGGTTCCGGACCCCTCCGGCCAGATGGGTCGAGTATGGGTTTTTCCGCCCTGGCCCAGATTTTGCCTTACGTGGAGCAAGACAATCTCCAGCGCTTGATTGACCTGAACCAGCCGTTGTTCCTCGGCCAAGGGCCGAACCGTGTGCTCAATCCCGTCCATCAGCCCGCTATACAAACAGTGGTGCCACTGTTTTTGAATCCCGGCGATGGTAATAGTCCGATTTTCACTAGTTATTGGCAAGCTCGCAGCGCGGGAACGAATTATGCGGTGAACACAGGCAGCGGCGTGGGAAGTTTCGTGGACCTTCGGTTTCCGACGGATGGCGTCTTCTGGCACGCTTCGCAGGTGCGCCTGTCGGATCTGTTTGACGGCACCTCGAACACCCTACTCTTGGCGGAAATCTTACGGGGGCCCGACCGCAATGCGACAGGCCCGATGCCGAACTCTGCAGGCCCACCGCGATGGGCAGCCAGTATCTCTACTGGGCGTGCGATGATCCCCACTCCGCCCGGCGGCGTGAATCCGCCCATGACTGAAGCCGATTGTGCTCGCTCGACTTCGTGGTTTGGGTTCCGCGGCGCTAGTTGGGCTTATCCCGACCTGAGCAGCACCGGCTTCAATACCTATTTGCCCCCCAACTCCAATCAACCGGATTGTTTCGCTCACGGTGCCGGTTGGTACGGGGCACGCAGTCCGTTTCCCGGCGGGGTAAATGTCAGTTTCGCCGATGGCAGTGTCCGGATGATTCGCAATAGCATTCATATCCAGGTTTGGCGGGCTCTATCCACACGGTCTGGCGGAGAAGTTGTGTCTGCTATCTTAGACTAACGCACGAACAGGCCTTCAAGAAGCTAAGGCAAAAGAGGCATTTGCCCGCGGGTCAGGTCATTTCGCTCAAGTTACCAAACAGCAACGGAAAGCAAAAGTGATCAGTGATTGCATCAGGAATAACAAACAAAACAGAAAGGAGGTAGTCCAATGCAGCCCGGAATGCACACCAACGCTGGGTACACCGAGCAATACAGCCTTGCGATGAATCGCCGCCGAATCTGGGCCAAGTGGCTCGGGCTAGCAATGTCGCTAGTGGCGACCCTGAGCTTAGGTCCCAGCATCTGGGTCGAGGCCCAAGCGGCAAAGGGGCAGCGACTGACGCGCTTGTTTTACCACGACGACAGCACTTGCACTCTCCGCTGGGCCGACGTGATGATGACAGGTAACGCCGTCAAACTGCAACTGACCCAACCCGTGGCCCAATGGCCGAAGGTCGACCCGAGCAAACAACATTTGACCCAACTGGTGGCGATTGCCAATTGGCTCCTCAGCGGTTTACACGACTCAGAGCAAGGCAAGTTCGGCAGCGGCTGGATGTTGACCTACTCGGCCGTTCGGCGCATTCCCCATGGCGATCATGAAGATTGGCGCTACGACCCAAGTCCGTTCGTGGCCGACTATCGCCTCGACGACAAGCAAGGCAATCCTGCCCATGTGTACGCGTATAACTCGGTGTTCTATGTGGCCAACGATTTGCTGAGTGGTTACACGCGCATCGCTCCCCGCGATTATGAAGTGCGGAGTAATCGCCTAGTGCGCAAAGGCCGGCCCCATTTCATCCCGGGCGGCGGCAATCACATTACCCTAGCCGTGGATCGCGACCGTGTGGGTTACGCTTGTTGGATTGACAACGATGGCGAAAATAAGGGACGCGTGGACGTTTCTGTAATTCAGCCCAACGGAGCGTCGTTTATCTTGTACACCTTCAATCTGCCTTGGGGCGCCCTCCACGGTGCGACGATCAATTCAGGCAAGGTCTTCGTGGCGCCGGAAGAAAACGTCGTCTGGTTCCCAGCGCTCGCGGACGTTCGCACCAAACCGGAATCGATCACCTATCACGTCATCGACCTGGGCAAAGAGAACGGCCAGCCGCTGCGCACGGGGGCCTTTGCTGACTACAAGAACTACGTCTTATTCGTCACGGGGCGGAGCAAGCCGATGCTAGGGATTATCAACGCAGCTCAGTCCGAGCCTCAGCTAGTAACCGTCTCTCTCAGCGCTCGTCAGGGGCTTCGCCCGGTGACTCCGAAAGTCGTGGCCACTCATGATGGCAAAGTCTTAGCACTTGTGTGCCACGATAAACCTGGCGACGCACAAATGGAGGAGATTCTGGACATCGTTTCGCTCGATCCCGATGGCGATGGCTCATTCCACGACGCGAAGCTCGTACACACACTAACGATCGGGCCTAGCGCAGTCCAGGGACACTTCGGCCACCATCACGTCACTGCTGATGCCGACGGACGTTTCGCGTTCGTCACCAATCCGGGCAACGGCACGATCCAGGCCATTCGCCTGAGCGATTTCAACCTCGTAGCCACTTGGACGGTTGGCGGCAAGCCCAGCGACATCGTGGCCATCGGCGGGTTAGAAGAGCATCATCATTGAGCTTCGTAGTCCCGAGGCGTAGCCGACAAAGTAGCGCGACCTCCCATTAGGGATTCCCTAATGGTGAATCGTAACGCAATGTTTTCGGACGCTCCAAGTCTTGGTAACTGAAGCACGTCGGTATCGGGAGATCGCAGACATTAGTAAATATTCCTACTGATCCAAACTTCTCGGCTACTAAGCGATTGACAACGAATGCTCCACCGCAGCGGCGGGGGTCGAACAAAAAAGGCAGCTCCCGGCGGTCGCCCCCGCCGTCTGCTTTTTTGCATCCCGGTGCTAGTTGATTCTGAGTTGATTACATAGAACACTCTTTCACCCTGCCCGATTGAGTGGTCTCAGCAATTTCACCGTAAGGCAAGACTATGCACATACTGCTCACGAATGACGACGGCATCTACGCACCAGGATTACGTGCGCTGTGGCAGGAGTTACGTAGTCTCGCACGCGTGAGTGTGGTCGCGCCCGCGACGGAACAAAGCGCCGTCGGCCACTCGATTACCTTACTGACGCCGCTCATCGTCCAGCCCGTATTTGACCCAGACGGTAGCCACTTCGGCTGGGCCGTTGAAGGAAAGCCCGCCGACTGCGTGAAACTCGCCCTCGTGGAACTGCTTGACCAGACGCCCGACTTGCTTGTCAGCGGCATTAACGCAGGTTCAAACGTGGGTATCAACGTACTGTATTCGGGCACCGTAGCCGCAGCTATTGAGGGAGCGTTCTTCGGTATCACGAGTATTGCGGTCTCATTGGAATATCGCGATCCAGTGCACTTGGACTTCCCCGAAGCAGCACGCCTGGCCCGCCGACTTATCATTCGCCTCATGGAAAAATATGCAGGCACAGGTCAGCTCTTTAACATTAATATTCCCAGCCTTGACCAAGGCCCCCCGAAGGGAGTTCGTGTCGTGCCCCAAGGCACCGCCCGCTATCGCGAGCAATTTGAACGACGCACTGACCCACGGGGCCGGGTTTATTTCTGGACCATGCCGGAACTCGTGCCCATCGAGACGACACCTGATACTGATGTCACTGCCCTGGCCGAAGGCTACATTACCATTACTCCCCTCCATTTCAACCTAACCGATTACAGCCGCCTGCAATCACTAAGACTAGAAATTACCGAATAAAAAGCTCGCAATTCCTCACTATGAGTCGGACCCCACGAATAAAGATAGCCCGAACCTCTTTGGGACATCTCATTACGGCAAGCGTCCAAGTAGAATTCCACATGCTGGTGCGTTTATCTCTATTCACGCCTTAGCGAAATTAACCAGCCCCGCCAGGCCTTTATGCACTACCTGATGCGCTGCTCCGCCTACTAGCGACTCAGGAAATCAATTGCAACCCGTGGGCCATAGTCCACACCGTACCTACCCTACTTATATAACCCTGAGCTTTGCCGTGCACTAATAATCAACTTGCTGGCTCATCGAACCCACCGACACGCAGACCCTTTCTTTATACATTCGAAAATCCTTAGCCCTGGTTATCTAACCAGGTGCCTCGTCAGGTTAGCAACTCTCCAGGTCCGAGCTGGGAACCGATATCTCAGAGCTAGCATGGACGTGAACCGGTTCACAGTTTCCACTCGATAGTCTCTATAGCCCGCTTAGCGGCGCTGGAATTTCCTGCGAAAACTCCCAGTTGACTTAGAGCAAGCACGGCACGCTTAGAACTTGATATGGGTTTACCGCACGTAGCGATACCAGAGCCAGTTGGGACGCGTTTCGGTGTCCAAAAATTCCCGAGCCGCTGCAAAGGCTACAGACTTCGGCAGGCACTCGTCGATGGGAACAGGCTCTCCTTCGCCAAGCTTTTGCCGTATTTCCATGGGCACTTCAGGCGTTTGCGGTTTGCTTAGAACGCAGTACTGACTGTCGTATTTGTCAAAGAACGTCAGCGTGGCAAAGTCATCACACCACGATAGGAGAAAGCACGATTCCTGCTGCCAATCGGTACTTCCATATCCTATCAGACGGAGAAACCAGTTCTTTACAGGTTTGATTCCATAATCCTTGAAAACTAAAACAATTTGTTCAGATAACTGTTCGAGTTTGTGGAGAAACTCCTTCAAGTGCTCGCGGTTGTCAAAGTAAATGATTTCCGGGTCGCGAACCGATTCCAAAGGACCGATTTTTGCTTGGTACTCGACGGAATGTCCTACCTCTGCCGCCCATCGGAACTCACCTTCCTGTGCCATGAGACATCTCTCCACGCTCAGAAAGGATGCTCCTCCCTTACTATCCAAAATAGGAGCAAATTGCATCGTTGTCAGCGGCAGTTTGGAGCTGTGCTAGATCCTGCCAGGGAGCAGAAAGGCCAAAATAGTAACGGCCGGGATAGCGCCCTAAAATGGGGTTTACCACAGGGTTGAACTGAGTTACCCACCAAATGCGGTACTCCCACTCATATGGATACCCTAAATTCCGACACCTCGTCAGAAGGACGTAGTTAATCCAGGGACTGGTCGGCATATAGTGGAAGCCCGCGGTTCTCTGACCGTGGCAAGTTTGATCTTTAGTCCGTGGCAAGAAGCCACAGTACAAATCAAGTCCCTCACTTTAGCTTGTTCCCGACACATGTTCGCATTCCTAATTATATTAGTCCCTGTGCGACTATCTTGGAAATTTAATAACCCCTAAGGCCCTTCTAACAGTCTGAGTTAGTGCGCCATTGAGCAAGTCTGTTTTTCTCACTGGTAAATTGCATTATGAGAATTCCGTAAGCAGTGAGATGCAACTGAACAATAAACTAGCAACCAAATTGATACTCAACGGCATCATCGTATCCGCGCCTTACCGGATCAAACCCGTGGGTCGGAAATATAGTGTGTCGCCGAAGCCCGCAACGCCATTACTCACCCAAGTGAACCAGCCAGAGTGGTAATCGCCCAGGACATAGTCCCAACTGCTCACGAGGCGAGCCCACCAAGGAAGCTCCTCGACGAGCCCCGAGGGATCAACACGGTCGATCGGATTGTTGCCTAGCATGCGATATAGATTCAAATCGCCGGCGGCGAAACCGAACGGATCCTCGGTTGTCCAGCGGCTGGTGCTCGGGTCATATTAGTGGTGGTAACGGAAGCCCGTTTCTAGGTCGAATTCCCGCGAAATAAAGAGAATCAATACTTAATGGCTACCAAATTAATCATAGAGCTGCAGGGTTTACAGGTAAGATTGCCGCCGAGTGAATCAGAGCACCGTCAGGCTTAGGATCACTGCTAAGACTTCATCGTTCCTCTAAGCAATGAGGTGGGCTAAGATTTCGGGGAGAATTTGATTTCCCATGATGCCCTCATGGTTACCGAAGAATGTGGCGATAGTGCATGGGAAACCAGTGCCCCTAGTACTACAAGCGGGCAATAGATTTTCAGATGCACAA
>JANXCQ010000049.1 GCA_025060195.1 Gemmatales bacterium
CTAAGTCGTTCACAAATATGGCCAGGGTATCTGTACCGCTAAAGTCGGGATTAGGTTGATATTGCAAACCATTCAGGGCGTTATTAATTGCCGATATGGGCCCTTGGAAAGTCATCGTGGCATCGTTGGTGCCATCGCCAGTCAGGAAACTTAGTAGGGCGGTGGTGGCGAGCGTCAGCGTGCCGTGGCTCACACTCAAGGTAACGCGCACAGGAGAATTGCCCGCGTCAAAATCAAACAGAGAAATCGCGTTGCCGCCCCCCGTGCTAAAAGTGAGCGGTAAAAGCGTATCCTCAACGATAGTTTGTGGCCCCGGCACGGTAATTTCCGGCGGCAAGTTGTGATTGATGAGGATGCCATAAACGCCCAGCCCGAAGGTACCGATATAGAGCGAATTATGCAACGGATCGAATTCTAAGTCAGTCACCATTACGTTGGGTAAACTGGAACCTCCAACCCGTTGCCAAATGTAGGTCGCCGAAGCCGAGTCAAACATGCCTCGATAAACACCCGCATCGGTGGCGACGTAGATGATGTCATCTTGGTGTCCCGGGGTCCGCGCGATGACAAGCAGATCGCGGATTGGGCTGTCGGGTAAGCTTTGACCGATGGGAGTCCAAGTGGAACCTCCATCGGTAGTGAGGTAAAGCTGCCCATTGGGCAGTCCCTCACTGCGGTAAGCCGCGGCCCCGATGTACGCTGTGTTCTGGTCAATGGACGAACTGCCGGTTACGGCTACGCTGCTCCAGGGACCACTGTATCCGCCCACGGGAGTAAAGAGTGAATAACCGGAGCCGCTGGGAGCACCAGTAGTAGTGGCCACTGTACCGTTACTCAGGGCAACCCAAGTCCGTTCCGGATCCCCCACGGGAGACGTGTCTAATTGAAACGTAGCGATCGCGGTAATCGGCGCGGGAAAAGCGAAGACGGAGGCTGTAACTGTGGGCGTTGGCGTATCTAAGCCCGTAATTTCCAGCAGCCGTGGAGCCGGCGGTTGGAGAGGTACGACTCCCCAACCCGCTGAGTAAATCCTTTCCAAGGCGCGATCCATCATGATAGGCGGGAGGTAAGTACGCTGGGACGCGGGTGGAGTTGGGCCTAAGCTGTAAGGGGCGTCTGCATCCACCCAAATGGGGGTCAGCGCTGAGAACGTATTTCCCCCGTTGGTTGATCGCAAGATGGAAAAGTTATCTGTGTTCGGGCTTTGTCCCAAGTGGATACCATAGACTATATTGGGATTTGACGGCCAAACGATAAAATCCCCCGCGTCTGCAACTTGGGGCGTGTATCGGGCCTGCCACTGAGGATTATCGTTAAACGCTATCAGGCCGTTGTACATCGTGCCCGCAAAGAGGGAGTTTATGTTGAACCAGTTCGCGGCGACGCCTGTAACCTGAGCGATCCGCAAATTGCCATTAATGGCGGTCCAATTGGTGAAATAGCGCCAAATACCTCCATTGTTCCCGATAATAATGCGGCCGTTGGCATCGTAAGCTAATGCATTATGCCCGGGATGGGGCAAATTAGCCGGCGTCAGGCTCGTGCTCAGATCAATCCAACTATTTCCCCCGTTAGAGCTGAGAAGTATGCTATTGGCGCCTTGGCCTCCTGCTACGACCACTTGTAAGGGATTGAACGGATGGACTGCAATATCCACATGGCGGTGCCAGATCGGAGGCGGGTTGGGAGAAGCGGGGATCGGCACTGGGGTCCAACTCACGCCTCCATCGGTGCTGCGCAAGATACGGAACACTGCTCCGTCGGGTTGGGCCGACGAATCCGTAATCACGGCGTACATGTAGCTGGGATTATTGGGACTAATCGCTAAACGGATGCGTCCGACCCGAGACTCGATTTGTCCTGTGGGAAAAGAAAGCATGCGCGACCAGGACGCGCCGGCATCGTTACTGACCCATAGGCCATTGAGGTCCCATCCGGAGGGCGTTCCCACCGCGGCGATAATGCGATTGGGATTAGCCGGGTCGATTTCGACATCGGAGAACAGTTGAGCGACCGAAAGTACCGATCCCGAATCTTGGATTTTATCATGGGTCAAGTTGACCCAACTCCGTCCACCATCCACGGATTTATAGATTCCGGAGCGTTTCGCATTGTCGGGATCAGTGCGGCCGTGTTGCATGCCGATTTCACTGACCGCAACGTAAACCGTATTCGGGTCACTCGGATGGACAGCAATGGCTGTAATAGCGCGGCGGTAGAATGGGCCATCTTCTAAATTGGTATCAGTGCCGCTGGGTCCGTCAGGGTTGGCGTCCCCGTCGCTCACAAACCAGGTGACTCCACCATCGGTCGAAACTAATAATCCGGCTCCAGGATAGGAATCTATTGTGAAGAAAGCAGTGCCCGTGCCTGCATAAATGACATTCGGGTTACTGCGGGCTACAGCCAGGGAACCAATGAACTGCGATGGAATCTGAGGGGCGCCGGTCAGGAAGGTCCAAGTGATGCCGCCGTTGGTGGTTTTCCATACTCCGCCGCCGTGAGCCCCGAGGTAAAGGATGTTCGGGTCAGTAGGGTGCGGAGCCACGGCATTAACGCGGCCCGCATAAGTGTTTGTGGGCAGGGCCAGGGTGGGAGTAGGCAAAGGCCCGAGCGAGGTCCAGGTTAACGGATTGAGCGGGATGCTGGTGGACGGAGTGGAGCGTTCCTCGAGGGTTTCCAAGTGGGGGTAAAAACTCCATACTCGTTTCTTAGGCCGTGATCGGTTCCGCTCGGGGGAAGCGGAGGTGTTTGAGTTACGGTTGCCAGACCACCAGCGGGGAAGCCACTCGCGCATCAATCTACCTCCAGTTGCTCTGCGGTAGGAAGGTATGAGGCTGGCACACTTCTGGCCTAGTACCCGAAACGACCCTCTCTGTTCCGGCGCCGATACTAATACTCGGCAAGGCAGCGCGGCCAGCACACGGAATTTGTGGCCAAATTTACGTTTAGCGAGTCCCGGCAACCGTCTGGATCGGATTTACGAGCCGTGAGATAGTGCGGACTTTTCAGCGGGATTAGTCCTAAAACTGATTGTAGTATAGGTACACACGGCTTGCAAGAGAGCGCCAGGATGAGGTGACCGATTTAGGCCGGATTTTCTCAATGCTCAAGTAGGGAGAAAACTTTCGCCCAATCGCACCAGTGAGAAAGTAGCTGAGTCCATCCGTCTAATCGGCTTTCCAAGGCTAATCCCAGGGTAGACCGACGGGCAACCACAGGTGGCAGTTGGTTCTATCATTCTGCAGTCTCCCATCATTCATGGGCCCATCGACATGGGCAGAGGAGTAGAAACATGGAACTCGGAATGATTGGCCTGGGACGCATGGGCGCGAACATGACGAGGCGATTGCTACGTCGCGGGCATCGGCTCGTGGTTTACGATCGCGACCCAGCAATCGTCCAACAATTAGCCAGCGAAGGAGCGGTAGCAGCCCACGATCTTCGGGACTTAGTGCAGCGCCTCACGACGCCTCGGTTGGTCTGGCTCATGTTGCCGGCAGGTCAGATTACCGAGGATACCATTCACGAGTTGCGGTTGTTGCTCGAGGCGGGGGATTTGCTCGTCGACGGTGGCAACACGTACTTCGAGGACGACTTGCGCCGCTGGCATGAGTTGAAGCGGTTTGGCATAGACTATGTGGACGTCGGCGTTAGTGGCGGAGTATGGGGACTGGAACGCGGTTATTGTCTGATGGTCGGGGGCGAAACTGAGGCCGTGGCACGCTTAGAACCGATTTTGCGCGATTTAGCACCCGGGATGTCAGCCGCTCCACGTACTCCCGGGCGAACCGGAGAACCGAGCGCGTGTGAGCTAGGCTACTGGCATTGTGGGCCGATCGGTGCTGGTCATTTCGTCAAAATGGTGCATAACGGCATTGAATACGCGATCATGCAAGCTTACGCGGAAGGGGTGGATTTACTGCGCGCTGCCGGCCAGGAGCATCCTGAGCGTGGTTGGCGCTACCAGTTGGACATACCTGCGATTCTGGAGCTATGGCGGCGTGGTAGTGTGGTGAGTTCCTGGTTGCTCGATCTCGCCGCCGCCGCTACTCGGCGTGATCCTGACTTATCGGCTTTCACGGGACAGGTACCCGATTCAGGCGAAGGCCGCTGGACGGTGCAGACCGCGGTGAATCTCGGCGTATCGATCCCCGCCATTTGTGAGTCGTTGTTCGCACGTTTCCGTTCGCGGCGTGGCAATTCTTATGGAGAAAAGTTACTATCGGCGTTACGGGAACAGTTTGGCGGCCACCGGGAGCAATAGCCTGGCCATATTCTCATACACAGCCACAGATGATCCGCACGGCGCCGAAGCAACGGACACACCATAGGCGCTGGCCCTGAGGCCCGACAACTTGACGGATGTCTGGGCGAATGTCTTCCGGATTGCGGGCGGCGATACGTCGGCAACGGCCTCGGCCACAGCTTCTGCTTCGCTGGGCGCAGAGCGAATCAGCAAAACTGCTGCCATGGGTCTGTAATGCCTGCATGGCATTGCGGAAAGCCTCGCTCAGGTTCCGGGAACACTCTTCGGTGGGAGCGGCGACCAGTAACACAGTAGGCAGGGTGCAGGGAACGGGCTGTCCAAAGACCCGATCCAATCCGAACAACGTGCCGGCCAATCCGACTGTGGCATAACGTAGCACGGTTTGCAACCAAAGCCGGCGCGGCACAACGGGTTGGTTGTCCTCAACCGTCCCGGTGTGAGCATGGGCTTGCTCTTGCGCCAGGAACTCGTCGAGCAGGCAACGCTTGCCAACATAGGCGCCCCAATGGGCTAACCACCATACGCTGGCTGTCAGTGCTCCGACAAAGGCCGTCCAACGCACCACGGCCTGGGCGTTCCATGCCAGAACCCCTAAGAAAATAGACCAAGCTGCGACGCATAGCAGCAACGACCAGCGCATGCATCGTGGACATCCACCGAGACCGTTTATCAGCCAAAGGCGCCAGCTTCCGCTCCACAGCTCCCGCTCTGGACTATACATACCGTCTCCCTCTTGTCTATTTATAATTCTCTACCCATGTTAGCAAACCTTGCAGATTTATCAACTGTTTCTCGCCACTTACCTGGCGCGCGAATCTGTGCCCAGAATCTTCACGAGATGGCTTACGTTTCCTTTTGCAAACGGCGCCTTGGTCAAGTTCGGTGGCAAGACTGAAGTACCGTGTGTGCGAAAGTCCCAGTTTCCTGCCTTCTATTGCTTGCCTTGGGATTGCGTAGGCATCCAAGCATTCGGATCAGGCACAGGAAAGATCTGGTAAAGAGAGATAGGCGCTGCGCTCCGGGTTCAGTTGGTTTTCATCGCTAAGCGCGTCAATAACGATAGCTGAGGTGCGAACGCCCTGATTCATCAGACTTGGCGAGGTATTCTTATGGGGCCAGAATTAATGGCGCCAGCCGAAGGACGAATGCGCTGATCAACCTCTGGGGGCCGCATTGACCTCGTTAGCGTCTGAGTTGACAACATAGACCAAAGTGCGCAAGATAGCCCAGTCGTACGCCTAACCCCAAGGAGTGATTTATGTGGTGGAAAAGGTTATTCGCAACTAAGTCGATAGATGAGCTGATGGTGGAAATTCACCGCGAACAGCGGTTACGCCGGGTCCTGGGGCCGGGCAGCTTAGTGTCTTTAGGTATTGGGGCGATCATCGGGGCGGGCATTTTCGTGTTGACTGGACAAGCGGCAGCGCAATATGCCGGTCCAGCCATCGTGTTGTCGTTCATTGTGGCCGGGATCGGCTGCGCGTTTGCCGGCTTGTGTTATGCTGAGATGGCTTCGATGATCCCCATCGCCGGCAGCGCTTACACCTATTCCTACGCGACGATGGGAGAATTACTGGCCTGGATTATCGGCTGGGACTTGATCCTGGAATATTCGTTTGGCGCTGCTACCGTGGCGGTCGGTTGGTCGGGATATGCCGTTAGTTTCCTACGCGACTTCGGGATTACGATTCCCCCTTACCTCACCGCGGCCACGGGAACTTCGCTAATCTATGTCCCAGAAGAGGGTTGGAAACCTCTCACTAAATCTCTTCTTGAAGGGCTGGCCCAGAAAGGTATAGATTATAAAAACTTAGAGCACACCACGGCCTGGTTGAATCTCCCTGCAGTGTTGATTGTGTTCGTGGTGACTATAGTGTTAGTCATCGGGATTCGCGAATCGAGTTTCGTGAATAACCTGATAGTCGCCCTCAAGGTTGGCATTTTAGTGATCTTTTGCCTGGCGGGATTAGCCTATCTCTGGAGGAATCCCGAAGTCTGGCGGCACAACTGGGACACCTTTATTCCGCCGAACACTTCGGGTAAGTTTGGGGAGTATGGACTAAGCGGAATACTTCGCGGCGCTGGGGTGATTTTCTTCGCGTATATCGGTTTCGATAGCGTTTCCACCGCGGCTCAGGAAGCGCGGCATCCGCAGAGGGATATGCCCATTGGCATCTTAGGCAGTCTGGCAATTTGTACCGTCATTTATATCAGCGTGGCCACGGTTCTCACTAGCATCGTGCATTATTCGCAACTGAATGTTCCCGACCCCGTGGCCGTCGGCATCGACGCGACAGGTATGAAGTGGCTCGCTCCCTGGGTCAAGATCGGTGCTCTTGCGGGTCTAACCTCGGTGATCTTAGTTATGCTCCTGAGTCAGCCTCGCATTTTCTGGATTATGGCTCTAGATGGCTTATTACCCTCCTGGTTTTCTCAAGTACATCCCCGATTCAAGACACCTCATATAACGACTATAGTTACTGGTCTATTTGTGGCGACCATGGCGGGAATGGTGCCTCTAGGTATCTTGGGCGAGTTGGTAAGCATCGGTACCTTATTAGCTTTTTGCTTAGTCTGCGCTGGTGTATTAGTGTTACGCTATGTACGTCCCGAAGCGCCGCGGCCGTTTCGCGCGCCAGGAATGCCGTTTACCGCGCTGCTAGGTATCGCGGTCTGCGGCGCACAGATGCTCGGTTTGCCCTGGGACACCTGGCTGCGTTTGCTTATCTGGATGGCACTTGGCTTAGCTATATATTTCCTCTATAGCATGCATCACAGCAAAGTCGGAGAGCGGTTGCGGGTGGGTACGGTTACCACCGGCGAAACGACACTAAGTCCGGGGCAACAAGCGGAAACCTCTGATTCCGCACAACGCTCGTCTATGGGAAGTTAGCGACGGTCAAACCCCGGGGAACGCGTAAACCCACGCGCAGCAGAATATTAGTACCTTGACCGCCATCTAGATAGGCTCTGCCTCCTACGTTGACAAAACTAAAAACAATAGAGTCGTTGCCCGCACCTAAATCAATCACCATTTCACGAGCAATTGAGGTGCTGATAAGCTCTACATAGTCTTGGCCTTGCCCGGATCGAATCAATAATTGGCCCTGGGTCGTGCCGGGCAGGCCTGCGATCTGCAAACCGGCCACGG
>JANXCQ010000004.1 GCA_025060195.1 Gemmatales bacterium
TTCATCTGATTGTAAAGACCGACGACGGCTAGGACTTCGCCTAAAGCCTCATTATCCAGTCCTAGTTTCTTGACCGCCGCGGTGTGGCTGTTGATGCAGTAGGTACAGCCGTTGGTTACGGAAACAGCGAGGGCGATGATTTCTTTGGTGAGTAAATCAATTTTTCCGGGCCGCATGATGGCTTTCAGGCGTGTCCAGCAAAGCTCCAGGTGTTCCGGGTTAGTGGCCAAGGCTCGCCAGATGTTGGGCACGCGGTCAATTTTCTTGGTGGCTTTAATGTCCTCGAAGATGGCCCGCACCCGGGGATCGGCAGTATGCTCATCTACAAGTCGGACAGTGGGCATAATGAGCCTCCTGAGACTGGGCCAGCTCCAATTGTTGGCTACCTCCGATGAACCGCCTTGGTTCCGTTTGCGTGGTTGCAAACGCCTTCGTATTGTGGCAGATGCCTTTAGTTTATTGAAGTAACCTTCGGCTCGATGAGCAACACGCGCAAATCCATCACGTTGGTTTCGGTCAGGCCTGGGCGAAACAATGCGTCAATTTGGTGGAAAAAGTAATACGCGTCATGGCGGCGAAGGTAATCGGCCGGGTGAAGATGTAACTCCTGAGCCCGCTGTAAAGCGTCGGCATCGGCAAAGGCGCCGGCCGCGTCAGTCGGGCCGTCTTCGCCGTCGGTCCCTGCAGCTAACAAGGTCAGCCCGACCAGACCGTCTTGGCTCAGTTCCTGCAGAAACGCAAGAGCAAATTCCTGATTACGGCCGCCCTTGCCGTGTTGCGGAGGCAAAGTAACCGTAGTCTCGCCGCCGCTCAGGACACACAACGGTCGTTGGGCCCTTTGCTGCCATTGCCGGGCTTGCTGGGCTAACTGTCGGGCCACCTGACTGGTTTCTCCCTCGATATAAGGCCCGAGACTCCAGACCTCGAATCCCAGTTGGGCCGCGTGTTGCGCGGCGGCTTCGAGCGCCTGGCGGTTGTTGGCAAGGATGAAGTGAAAGACGCGAGGTTGGCCCGTGGCATCGGTCAATATAGTTTTCGGGGTTTCCTCGATTTCGCCTCGCAGCCCGCGCTGGAGATATTCGCGGACACTGGCGGGCACCTGGTCAACGAGGCGGTACTTTTCGAGCACGGCCCAAGCGTCGGCAAAAGTTGTTGGATCGGGAGCGGTGGGCCCCGAAGCGATGACGTCCAAGGGGTCGCCGATGACGTCCGATATGATGAGAGTCAAACAGGCCCGGCCAGGAAAATATTGCACTAAACGTCCGCCTTTGATGCGTGAAATGTGTTTACGGACAGCGTTCATTTCCTGAATCGTGGCGCCGCAGCGAAGCAGGAGCCGCACCACCTGTTGCTTCTCGGCTAAAGAAATGCCCTCCGCAGGCAGGGGCAACAATGCGGAGCCACCGCCTGAGATCAGGCAGATGAGCAGATCCTCAAGTCCCGCGGATTTTACCAGTTCCAGGATGCGCTCAGCGCCGTGCCAGGCTTCAGCAGTCGGCTCATTAATCCCCACAGGTCGGGCGGGGTGGAGGTAAATGCGACGTAACGGGCGCACCGTTTCGTCAGGGACGTTGACCCAGCCGTGGACGCGGTGCAAATCTACGCACAACTCGACGAGCGCCTCTTCCAAAGCCGCGCTCATGGCTGCGCCCGCCTTACCTGCACCAACGACGAGAATGTTGCGATACCGCGAAAAGTCAAAGCGCGGGTCGCCTTGCTCGACTCGTTGACGCAGAAATTGGGGGACACAATACCGCGGCTGGACAGCTTGTACCCCCGCGCGCCAGATGGCCTCAGCTTGCTGGCGTGCTGGATTCGTCATCAGGGTTTCCCCGCGGCCAGCAGGTAGGGTAAAGCATCTGCAGCCACTGGTGGGTGTTCCCCCCGCAAGCGAGCGTGCAAGCGAAGGGCACCGCGCTCGGCCAAGGGCAACAAGTGCGCGACGGCCCGCTCCCATTGCCGCCGACTACGGGTGGCCATCAAGGCCTGATACCGCTTGAGCCAATAGAGGGCGGTCTCGTATTCGCGCTTCACTTCCTCTAACCGAGCAGGGCTTGGATCTTCAGGCAAGCGCATTTCCAGATGAATAGCCAGGTCGAGTCGGCCGAGGGCGGTCAGATACGCGATCTGCTCGAGCAATTCGGGGGTCGCCCAGTCATAATTGAGATAGTAGAGAGTAGCTGTGTGTTGTCTCCATAAGGCTTCGATACGGGTGGTGAGCTCGGTAAGGATAGGGTCTCGCGTGCCAGGTGGGGTTTGGGCCCGTCGAAGTTCAAATTGTTGGTAGAGCCGAATTACCTCGGGAGCCCATTTGTTGCGAAAGACCAGGACGGGATCCTCATTGCCCGTGGTGGAGAAATCACCTCCCATGCGGCGGTAGAAGGTGGCAAGCTTCTCGTCCATATCCCGCTCTAATTGCTCTAAGGCAGCCAGGGCTTGCAGCACCTGGCCGCGCACGAGCAAGTCTCTGGGTCCGCCTGGTTCCGTGCGCACGCGAAGAATCAAATTGTCAAAGGTGCGGAAGAGTCGGTCGGCGGCGTAAGGAGGGAGGCGTTCGGCGATTTCCATGGCCCATTGCGGCGTCCAGTACGTGCGGGGTACGATAGGACCATCGAGGAACTTGACACGCATTCGACCCTGATAATCGGTTTCCACAACGATGCGTGGCTGGTAACGCGGTTGGTTGAGGGGGTTGACGACGAAACGCGCGATGGTCAGACTCGGGAACCAAGAACGTTGTGGGTCGCGCCAGAAAATGATTGGGATGTTCAGCTGCGCCTGCTCCAGACGTTGCTTACGGTCTGCGAGATTCACATGGAGGCGCACCTTGCGCGCCTCTCCCAGCCACTCTTCGAGTTGTTTCATTTTTGGTGAAAGACCAGGTAATTCGGTAAACAACCCCAGACGCAACTGTTGCAAGACGTCAGACGTAAGTCGGAGCGACTCGGGCAGGAATTGAATTAGCTGCGGTTCCCGCAACAGTTGCCGTAGTGTCAACGGCATCGCATTGGCTTGGCGAAGCATTTCCCCTCGTGCCGTGTCAAAGAGCAGCAGGTCGTCGCCCACCAGCACCCCAGTCAACCAATAAGAGTACAGCGGCGAATCAGCGAAACTTTCCGCGCTCGGACGAAGAACTACGCACCCTACCAAGTCGGTTTGCTCTAGCAGAGCCAAGAAGACCAATGCGCGTTCTTCCGCATCGCCCGTACCTCGGCGTAATACTTCATGGGCAGGCCAGCTGTCGTAAGCACCGCGATTTGGTTCGTACTGAACCTGGCGCATGCACCAGGAGAAAGCGTGCTCGGCAAAGCGCCGCTGCCAACGCTGGAGAGCAAGCCCGGCCTCGCGGGGAATTGGAGCGACGTCTTCGAGTAATTCCTCAACGGCGTCTTGGAACAGGAAGGCGCGATTCAGGTAACCCGCGTCCACCCGGTCGAAGGCCAACTGCTCCAGCGTGCGTATTTGGTATTCCTGAGTAAATGGTTCCTCCTCACCGCTGGGACGTTTGATACTACGGGGAGGCAAACCCGCGGTCAGCTCGCGCGCCACGGCTTTGACCTCCTCGCTTAATGACCAATTGATCTTCCCGGGGGGCAATAGGCTGAGGTAAGTATTCAACTGCTGTACGGCGTTGGTATAAGTAGCCTGGCTGGGCACAGCTTCGCGAAGCAACGTTAGGGCTTGTCGGAGTACCTCTTCCGGCGTTTGCCGTTGCGTTTGCGGTAAACCACCAGGAGCACCTCGGCAACCCACAAGTAGGCCGAACAACGCCAAGCAGCTCGCCCAAAAAAGTCCTTTGGCTAAAGCCGAGTTGGTAATGTCGTGCCTCGATGGAGCCATCGCTTGCCCTCTGGAATGACTGGACAACTTTCCATCGTTGGGTGCTAAGAAGTCCTGCTGAATAGATCATAAGCTGGTCGCGTTATTACGGCACCTCGGGAGAGGCACGACGCGGTTCGACAGGTCGGGGCGCGGGCAACTCCGGGAGCTTGTCAGGCAGGGGTGGCAAGTCCCGCTGCTTTTCCAGGATACGAGGCAGGGGCAGGACCTGGTCCTCATGCAGATCGGGCATGGACCCAGGCGCCGGGACTGTCGAACTGGGTTGGGGGGAACTGCTTTCCGAAGCCTGTTGGAGTATCCAGCCACGCGCGCGTTCGCGGATGTGTTCGCTGGCACGAGCCTTGGCACAATCGGGTAGGGGCCCCTCGACGATGTGGACATTGTTATGCCGCAGCAAGGTGCCTTTATCCCGTTGAAACTCCGCTAAGGCGATGTTGTATTCGGCCGTGGCAATATATTCGTCGCGTAAGGCCTCAGCGAAGGTCCGCTGGGCGGTGAGTAACGCGGTGAGCACGTCGCGACCTTCTGGTGTCTGTGCTCGGCCGGCTTCCCACAGGCTTTGGAATGCTTCCAATTGTTGTTGTGCTGCCCGGCGTCGCGCTCGCTGAATCGAAACTTCTTCGAGCAACTGGTAAAGGCGCCGATAGCTGTCTTGCAGTTGAAAGGCAGTAGCTTGCTCCTGGTTACGGAGAAAGATCGTCCATTTGGCCACCTGTATCTGCGCCTGACGATATTCCGAATAGGCCTCACGAAATCCTAAAGGCATCTGGAAAATGAAACCGAATTGCCAATCGTTGAAGCGTCCTTCAAACAAATTATGTATAGCGGAGC
This sequence comes from Gemmatales bacterium, assembly GCA_025060195.1. GTDB lineage: Bacteria > Planctomycetota > Planctomycetia > Gemmatales > HRBIN36 > HRBIN36. The sequence goes on from JANXCQ010000004.1 coordinate 4,672, forward strand.
TGGGATCATCGCCGTCGAGTTTGCGTCCCAGCGAGTTGATGTTGTAAGTGCCGAAGACACGGAAGTCAGGCAGGAGCCGGTCGCGCACAGCGAGCAATTGTAATTGTGCATGCTGGAGAGCTAGACGCGTAGCGCTCAGTTCGGGACGATTAGAAAGCGCTTCTGCTAAGGCCGCTTCCCAGTTCGGCCGATATGGCGCCGTGGTGGGTACATCCGCGGGCACTAAACGCGTGCCATCCTCCGGTGGCAGGCCAATTAAATAGCGCAGGCGTCGCTCCGCTTCGAGCACGCCGGGCTGGGCTCCAGTACCGCGACCCAGAGCTTGTAAACGCTGGGCACGGAAAAACTGGTACTGCTCTTCAATCTGCGCCACGTTGTAGATGGCTTCCCGCCCCGCTTCTAAATTCGCTTTGGCCCGTTGCCACGAGCGTAGGGCCTGTCGCATGCCCACTTCGGCGCTGAAGAGTTGCCAATACGCAGCGTAGAGTTGCCAATACGCTTGCTCCACTCCCAGTAATAATTCCTGAATGCGACGAAGAAACTCAAACTGGCTCGCGTTATATGTGAGACGCGCCAACAGGATTCCCTGAGCGCGACCGCCTACAGGTATGTTAAAAAGCGCGCTGCCTGGGTGGGTGGTGCGCAGTTGGTTGATTCCTACGCCCGCACCTTGCAACAATGGCTGTTCGAAGGCGAATTCGAGCACGGGACGCCAGGCGGGGTTCACGCGAGCGGGCAAGTTGGAAAACTCATAATCAGTACGAAAGGTGATACCTGCCACGCCGCCAGTGGGCAGGGGTTTGATCAAACGGGTCTGAAATTGCGCAATGTCGCGTTCAATCACTTGCAAGATTCCCGCCTGAAACTGCTCAAGCGCTGTTCCCACGGGGCGATCTTGCTTCTGCCAGACCAGGGCCGTTTGCCATTGCGTATCGAACTTAGCCAAGGAGGCCTCAATTTCCTGCGACAATTCCGCGGGATCATACGCAAACACCCGTATCTGGTCGGTCAACAAGGAGGGATCACCAAATCCTCCAGCTTGTCCACGAACTGGTACAGGGGCGATAGTGATGACTCGACCCGCGATGTCGCGGCCATTCTCTAAAGCTAGTGCGATGCATTCGGCCAAGGTGATATAGCGTTTGGGGGCATCAGGGTTAAGCACGGTGCGTACCTCGGCCACCTCCACGCTCGGGGCAGGTTCATGGACGCTACGCTCCGGGAGTAAGTCGTTATGACGTTTCAGCTGGTCGACATAGCGTAGCGCTGGGCCGTTCAGCAGATTGTGTTGCTGGCAACCGAAGATGCAGGCCAATAGCGCTATGCTTCCTCCCAGCATTAGTTGGCTGGCTCGCATACGGCATCCCCATGCCCAAGGGCGCGCTCCGGTCTTGCACACCGCAGCCGACACGCCGAGCGCGTCTTCTGGACGCAAATTTTCAGAGTGGCCCACTAGCTTGGCGGTCTAACGGTTATATCGGCAATGACGATTCTTCGGTCTGAGAAAACTTTGCGAGTTCTAACAGCTGGGCAAAACGCGCTGCGACCAACGGGACTAACTTACCGAGGAAATGATGCGATCCTCTGGTGGCAGGTCCTCCGGGGGGCCGATGCGACTAGTGATGCGCCGCAGCTTTCCGGAACGCGGATCAGGAGCAACGTTGTCAGTGATTTCGATGTCGAATTCCAGTTGGCCCTCTAAATGGTGATATTTCAGCCCACGTTGCAAAACTTGCTGCAATTCGGAAACGTCCAGCGTATGCCGCGGCGCAGGCTGCACTCGCAAAAGAAACCGATTGCGTTGCGTCTGGATGATCTGATACCAACCGACAGCTGGATATTCGTCCAGGCAGTCCACCAGCACATAAGGATGCAGCATGCGATAGCGGTCACCGATCCGAATCCAAACGATTTCGTCGGTGCGGCCTTCGACCTGGAGTACCCAAGGTAAGGGACTGCCACAGGGGCATGGCGTCGGGCTCATAGTGACCACGTCATTGACTTCGTAACGGATAAACGGCTGCACGGTGTTGTAAAGATTGGTCACCAAAACTTTTGCTCCGGGCTGCCCCGGTGGCACCGGGTGGTAGTTCTTGTCCACCACTTCCAGAATCGCCCAATCGGCTTGCACATGCATGCCTCGACCGCGCGGACAGCCTGTGGTCAAGGCCATGCACTCGCCCAAGGCGTAATTGTTCGTTACGGGTAACCCGAAGGCGCGACGGATCAGTGCACAGGCTCCCTCGGAAAGGGGTTCGCTCATGTTGATAATCTGACGCAGCCCAGGCAAGCGCAACCGCCCAGCTAGAGCTTCCCGTGCCAGCAGCACTAAGACGTTGGCGTAGGCCAGCAAAACGTGCGGCCGAAACCGTTGCAGTTGCTCTACGGTTTGTTCGAGCGGCTCGATGTGCTGTAACCACAGCCGTTTGACAAAACGGCGCGCCGCTTTTGGGGCATAGGCAAGGGCTGCCGCGCTGGGATAGAAACCTCGTCCGATAGTGATCACGGCCAACCGCGCCCGCCATAACAAGCGCGTCAAGATGCCCCACGGCGTCGTGGGAAAGACTGTGCCCCGCGTCATTTGCAACGCGAACAGCAACTCCATCATGCTCTTGTCCTGAACAATGATTGCCTGCATTCCTTGCGTACCCGAAGTGCGACTGACCGCATATTGTCCCAAATACCACTGGCCCAAACGCTGCGGCTGGCTCATGAAGTCTTCCAAATCACGTAACTTGAGCCGAGGATCGGTCACCACCTCCTCGAAATTTTCCATCAACTCAGCTTTTGTCACGGGCGGAATTTCTTCCAAACGGAAATTCTCGGGGTCTATATGGCTGAGCCGACGTGCGTAGAAGGGAGAATGCTCCTTGGCATAGGCAACTAACCGTTGCAGTCGTCTTCGCTGGAGCCAACTCACAAAACGATAGCCATCCCACAAGGCGGCCTTTTGGCAGATACCGCGACCTATTAGGCGAACGGTTTCCCACATGACTGGTGGTTCCGCAGATTTGGCTGGCCAAAATAGGCGCTCAGCGGCAGGGCTATGAGCATTGTAAGACTGGCTAGTTTTTTCGCCATCGCGGAATAGACCAGCGACCTGATGTGGTCAAGACGATTTCGAAAGTTGAACCAGTCCGTGTCGTCGTAATAAAAAATCAAGATTCTGCGGAGTTTCTCGTTGGTCTCGAAGTTGCGTGCAGATCCACACCGACGACAGGACGAACGTCGAAGCTTTGAGCATGCACAACAATTGGCACGCTCAGAGATGACATCTTAGCGGACTGACCCGTTATCTTTCGTCAACGCCTTGCCGAAACTGCGGTCGTTATGCATGGTAATGGTCATGAACGGCGAAAGGATGACGCGTCTAGTCCTAGGTACCCGCAATCCACACAAACTGGCCGAACTTCGCGAATTGTTGCGCGACCTACCCATACCTTTATTGGATTTGAGTCAATTCCCTTTGGCGCCCCAAGTAGAGGAAACTGGCAGCACATTCCACGAAAATGCCACCATCAAAGCAATCACTTTAGCCCGCGCGTTAGGCGAATGGGTGTTGGCAGAAGATAGTGGTTTAGTCGTCCCCGCCCTGGGAGGTGAGCCAGGGGTGCATTCCGCTGTCTATGCGGGCCGACATGGCGACGATGCCGCGAACAATGCGTTATTGCTAGAGCGCATAGCCCAAGTGCCCGACGAAAAGCGGGAAGCCTTTTATGTATGTGTCGCGGTGCTCGCCGATCCGTTAGGTACGGTGCGTGCCCAGACGGAAGGGCACTGTCATGGACGCATCGCTAAGCAAGCACGCGGTCAGCATGGTTTCGGGTATGACCCGCTGTTCGAGATACCCGAGTATCACCGTACTTTCGGGGAGCTAAGTCCTTTGGCGAAACGCGTCTTGAGTCACCGCGCACGCGCTGTGGAAAAATTATTGCCGCATTTGCGCCGATTTCTTGACACGACAGCGCCGTGATTTGTTGTTGGGTGGTCAGCTCATGCGAACCTATCGCGGTGTGGAAATCGAAGACACCTTTGCCGAAGCGTTTCCGATGGCAGCGGCTCGCGTGCTGGTAACGGCCGCTACGCCGCATTGGGCGCGCATTGCCGCCCAAGTGGCTACGGGATACGCCACCTCGGTCATCGCCTGCGACGCCGAGGCAGGCATCGAACGCGAATTAGCCCCTCCTGAGACGCCCGACGGACGACCTGGTATCGCCCTACTTTTTTTTGCCTTCAATCGCGATGCCTTACAAAAGGCATTGGTCAATCGAGTGGGGCAATGCATCCTCACTTGTCCGACGACGGCTTGTTATAATGGGCTGCCTCTGGCGCCTGACAAGGTCATCCGCATCGGGGGACAACTGCGTTATTTCGGCGACGGTTGGCAAATTAGTAAAGTCCTGGAGCCGCAGCCGGAGCAGCCTGCTCCAACCACGCAAATCGGTTCCCAAAAGGTAAAGCTGCGCCGTCGGCTCTGGCGCATCCCAGTCATGGAGGGGGAATTTGTTTGCGAAGACTTCTTCGGGACGGTCAAAGGGGTGGCGGGAGGCAACTTATTGATTCTCGGTGAAAGCCAATCGGCCGCCTTAGCTGCTGCGGAAGCTGCCGTTCAAGCCATACGGCGAATTCCTGATGTGATTGTGCCCTTCCCGGGCGGCATTGTTCGCAGTGGGAGCAAAGTGGGCAGCCGCTATAAAAAGTTGAGAGCGAGCACCAATGAGGCTTATTGCCCCACCTTACGTAGCGTCGGGAACACAGCATTGCCTGAGGGAGTCGATTGCGTTTATGAAATCGTCATAGATGGACTGACCGAGCAGGCTGTTCGCCAGGCGATGCGAGTCGGTCTCGTGGCCGCATGCCAACCGGGAATCCGCCGCATTAGTGCGGGAAACTATGGCGGCAAACTAGGACCCTATCATTTGCGACTTTATGACCTGTTGGACGAAACCTAGGTGAACCCCCATGCCTCGGCTTACAAGCGCACCACCCGGGTGGGAAAACGCCCTACGCCCGTTATAACCTACTTGTCGCGTAGTCTCTATAACAAAGGAAACATAGCGAAGCTCCTAGGCTGACCATGAGCGCGACTGATAACTGGCGCGAGCGTACCTGGATCGTCATTCCTGCCTATAACGAAGCCAGCCGTATCGGTGCGGTGCTCTCTGAAGTCTGCGCACTTTATCCGCAGGTAGTAGTGGTGGATGATGGTTCGGGCGATGGCACTGGAGAGATAGCACGGCAGTATCCCGTGTGGGTTTTGCGGCACGCGATCAATCTCGGCCAAGGCGCGGCGCTGCAGACGGGCATTACTTTTGCCCTGAAGCAAGGGGCGGAAATTGTGGTCACTTACGATGCCGACGGCCAGCATCAGGTCCACGACATCGCGCCGCTCGTGGCGCCTATTTTGGCCGACCGCGCCGACGTGGTTTTGGGGTCTCGCTTCCTGGGACAGGCCATCAATCTTCCCCCATTGAGGCGCATAGTTTTGCGCCTGGGCGTATGGTTCACACGCTGGACTACGGGGTTAGCACTCAGTGACACCCACAACGGTTTACGCGCCTTCCATCGTCGCGTAGCGCTGGCCCTGCGTATCCGCCAGAACCGTATGGCGCATGCCTCGGAAATTCTGCACCAGATTCGCGAGCATGGTTGGCGCTATTGCGAGGTTCCCGTCACTATCCGCTACGATGCCGCAACTTTGGCGAAAGGTCAGAGTGCCGCGAGCGCCTTCCGCATTGTCGGGGAGCTTTTCCTGGGCTGGTTAGTGAAGTAGAATAACTGGTGCGAGGATAGCCCAGCCAGGGGGTTGGATGATGTTGGAATTACGACTAACGACTCTCAATGGTCGCCAGCCTCAGACCTTTGCGTTACGCCCACCTGAGGTGGTCTTCGGTCGGGGACGGGACTGCGATTTTCGCATTCGCGCACGCGACGTCAGCCGACGACACTGCCGCATCGTTTTTTATCCTACGTACGTCGCCATCGAAGACCTGAGCAGCACCAATGGCACCTTCGTTAACGGTCAGCGGATTTCGGCTAGTCAGGCCCTAAAACGCGGCGACATCATCCGCATTGGCTCAGCTGTCTTTCGGGTGGACTTTATCGGGCCAGGCGAGGCAACTTCTGCACCGGCGGGCCCAGTGGCCGTGGATACACCAATGGCCGAAAGCGTCGAGGATGAACCTGCTTCGGTCTTCGTCAAACTCAATAATCTGCCTCCGGACCAAATACCTGATGTGAAACGTTAATCTATAGCCTACGATTGACTTGTTTGCATCCCCAAGCGTGGAAAATGTTGAAGCCAATAGACAAAACGTAACTAACATCAGTAACTTCTCAAGCGTTTTCGAAGTATGGAATTGGCTCTCTAGTTTACATGGTATTTAAGCGAGATGCTCATTTCCAGGAACCGAGTAACTCACGTTACCTTCGCGCCGTTGATGTCGACCAGTCATACCAGGCCAACCCGGGGACCGGTCGAGGTCTGAAACCGAAGATTGTGATCTTGCCGTTAGCCTTACCAGGAGCTTTATTGTCGTGGCGACTGGCGCAGGCGCAGACCAAGAAGCCGCAGGTAATGTCGTTCGCGACGTCGCATTTGTTGACGTGCGCTTGGGGTTGTGTCATCGTAGCCACAGAGGTGAAGTAAGCCATGAATGACGTACAGATAAGTTTCCGCGACGGAATCGTGTCGGCGTCGGCGGGCCTGACGCTGGGCTGTCTGCGTGCTGACGATGATTTCACCCGACAATATCTCGGGCCGATCACTCAGCGGAAAGGTGAGCACATCCGTCGGAGCGTCCAGACCCAGGGAGCGCTGATGAATCTTACGTATGGTGTCGTCCTCAACAAAAGCCAAGCTAATTTGTGCCTGGACCTGTTTTTCACCTGTGAGCACGGTGCGCACCAATCGGCGAAGCTGAATGCGATCCAGGCGCAGTACATTTTGGAGGTTGGCGATCTCCAAGTCCAGCACTAGCGAAGTAGGTCGGCGTCGTGAAGCCATCACTCTCCTCGCGCGGCTCAGCGAAACTTGACTTATGCTATGTTGAGATGTGTAGGCGTAGCGTAAAGAGGTCTCCGCTCAGCTAGACAAGGGGGGACGAGTGTACGCACATCGCTCATGGCGCTTTGGCGAGCCTGGCATGTCACCTAATGGACGCAACGGTCCGAGTTCCGGGCGTTTGCAAGCTGGGGTAGTGCGCGTTTTCGGCGACAGCCGATTAGCCACCGACGGTGATATCCTAGCAGCCTTCTTAGCCGAGGAATCGATTTGGTCGGTGGAAGAACACGGTATTGTGCGGGAATGGTCAGTGACTACGGGTCGGCAACGTAGGCAACGATGTTTGGGCGAAGTGGAGCCCTTGTGGGTGTTTTGTCCCGATGGACAGCGGCTAGCGGCAGCGGGACGGGAACTAGTAGTCTTTGACCTGCACAGTGGTCGGGAGTTAGGTCGGGCCAAGCTGAGCGACTGGGCCACAGCATTATCTTGGTCTGGTGAAGGGCGCTGGTTAGCGACGGGCCACGAGAACGGGTTAGTTTACGTTTGGCAGAGTGAGCCTCTGCGACTCTGGCAACAAATGCGCTCGGGACGACAACCGATCAGTGCCGTGGCGTTCAGTATCGATGGCGAACTCCTTGCGGCGGCCGATGAGGCGGGTCGGTTGGCTATTTATCACCGTTCCAACGGCGAGCGCTTGGCCGAGCATCGTTGGCCCACAGGGCGCATCGCCACGTTGGTGTGGCATCCGCAGCGCACTTGGATCATCTCCGCTGGCTGGGACAGCTATGCCCACGTGTGGCAACCCACCGAATCAGAGCCCGTTGCTTTGTTTAATGCCCACGACGAGTGCGTAACCGCTTTGGCCATATCCCTCGATGGAAGCATATTGGCCACGGGGGATAGTGCGGGAATTTTACGCTTATGGGCGTTCGATAGTCGCCGCTTACTGCATGAACTATCGGCCAGCGTGGGGCCGGTGACGATTATCGCATTTGACCGCACCGGACGAAAAGTCCTCAGCAGCGGAGAAGACCGCCGACTGGTATTGTGGGATGTAGCCCAAGGAAAACCAATTCTGGGATGCGGTCTGAGCGCTGCGAGTCGCCTTCGCTTAGCCTATTCCGAGGCGTCAGGCCAAATCGCATTAGCTGCGGGTCGAACCGTGCAACTCTTCGACGTTCAGGGACATCAGCCGCCGCGCTCGCTGGAACACCCGCACGGAGCGATGTGCGTGGCCTGGATTGATGCGGCGGGCCTGTTGCTCACGGGCGACGGCATGGGGACAATCCATCATTGGGCCATGCCAGACGGTCAATGGCAGGGATGCTGGCAGGAGCACCGCACCGCCATCGCCGACCTGGATTGGCACGAGGCGATGCAACACTTGGCCTCCGCAGGGGGAGAGGATGGCTACGTTTACTTATGGCGACTGGGAAATGACACGCCCACTTTACTTGTTCCCGATGCTGCTCTAGGCGCTACCGCGGAAACTGTCCGTCTCCTGCCCAGGTTCCACGGTTTGTTGGTAGGCGGCGTCGATTGGCTGGCAGAACGACACGGCGCGGGCGCTTTAGTATGGTGGGATATTCATGACTGGAAGCCGCGGCTTTTGCTGCGGCAAGGTGTGTTACGCCTGACGGTGCGCCGCGACGGCCAGCGTGCCTTAGTATCCAATTTACAAGGCACGGCTTGGCTTCTGGAATTGCCTTCGGGCCGGATCCTGAGCGAGATCATCGGCCACAGCGAGCCAGTCCTCGCCTTAGCTTTCCACCCGCGCACGGGTGAAATCCTCACCGCGAGCGAGGACCATTTACTCTGTTCCTGGACCAGCGATGGTCGCCCGCTTGCCAGCACCGATTTAGAAGTTTCGGTGCACGACGTCGCATTCGCGGAAAACGGCGAATATATCTTCACAGCCAACGGCAATTCAACCGTTTTCCAGGTGGCATCGTCAATCTTAGGATTTGGTCGAAACGGTTGACGCGCCGCACACGTTACGACCGCATAGACGAGCCTAAGGTACTTGGCAGCTTCAACATTTCACTCGATAGCTTGACCAGCTGCGGATGGTCGGGTCATCCGCGCCGGACCAGCGACCGGCAGCACGAGCACGCAGAGCTAAATCGGGAGGATCAGTACCCACCGCGTCGGCCGTAACCGCGGCGTTCCCGGTGCCCGCTGCTACGACGTTCTTCGCGGGGGCGTGCTTCGTTCACCGTAAGTTGCCGACCCTGAAATACTGCCCCGTTCATTTGGGCAATGGCTTCGTCAGCGCCATCCGCCATTTCGACAAAGCCGAAGCCCCGAGAGCGCCCGGTGTTCCGATCTACAATGATCTGAGCCCGGGTAACCGTGCCAAAACGCGCGAAAGCCTCACGCAGCTCATCCACAGTCGTGTTGAAGGGCAAATTGCCCACATACAAATTCTTCCCCATCGGATCCTCTGTGCCAGTTCGGCCACCTCATCGCCAGATCGGACAATTCCGATCTATGCCACCTACCCTCTTTACAACCGGTACTCCGGTTGCGGAAGAAGAGACAGATCCTCAGGGGCCACGGCTTAGCATGGTGTCCTGAACCGACAACGATTCCCCGACCGAATCGCTCGATTCATTGACCTGCGACAACCGCTTTTCCCTGACCCGGCAACCACTTACCGACCCGCCTGTTACCTCGCAGGAAGTAAAGCACACCGCGGCGTTGCAGACTGGTCAGAATCACGGCACCGGCTTCCATCATCTTCTTCCGGGCGGTTCCCAAACCGCCTCTTTTCCGCAATTATAGCTAACCGTGCCGCTAAGGCAAATAGCGCCCGGAAAATAATTCCCGTGCTTCATTAGCCATCACGGGTTCCTGTTACCTTCGACTGCAACCGATGACGCTGCGATCTGCCGTGCTGCCCGGTCCGCTGCCGCTGATTGAACCTGCCGACTGCGGGCATCCAAATCAGCCTTGGCATAGAGCACTAACCCCGCGCCTAAAGCGGCCAATACGATGCCAGTGTAAAACAACCCACTGGGACGTAGTCCCCCGGCCGGCGGATGCCAAGTCAGGCTGACCAGCGTGTTGACGATAGGCGCCCCCGCGAACACTAAGGGCGCGATAAACAGCGGACTACCCCCGCTCTTGATGGACATGATGATGCACAGTGCCCCAGCCGCACCAGCAGTCCCCGCCAGTGTCGCAAATCCCAAACCCCGCCAGTTGAGCGTGCCCGCTTTGCTGAACTGCAACTTCTCGCCACCAGCCAAGTCGAAATACAGCAACGCCAGCGGCACGATCACCGCCGTGAGAAAATACGCCAATCCCACGCAAAGGAACGCGCGCACCGCTCCCGCAGACGGTTTCCCTTCGCCCAACTCCTTCTGACCCTCATGTAAGGTCGGCACATAAGTGCCCCACGACAAAATCGCTCCCAGGACAAACGCTAACCACAGCATCTTCATAGCTCCCCTCACTTATAAGTTTTAGCCTCTTGTTACGGCGGCCCTCCTGCCAAGTGGCTTTCTTGACTCCGATTACCCAGCATTCTACGCGACGTTCTAGATCATTCAGGCCTGATTATGCCCAAGGCAGTTGCCCGAAAGCAGCCCAGGGTATCTGATCACGTTACAGATACGCAAAGATCTTTTTCTGGTCGCGAACCTAGGTGTACAACATGACCAAGTCAATGGCTCGCTAAGCGGGAGACACAGCGGCTTAGGTCTACGTAATGGTCAGGGAATGTACTTCCGTTCCGATTATGCACCGCTGAGCTTCCCGCCGAGAGTTGCTGCCGTCTTCACACTTTAAGGTCACCTGTGCAAGCGGCGGCCGTCTTCAGAATCTGGGCTTACCTTCGTGAGCACCGGTCATCTTCACAATCTGGCGTAGTTGCGTGAGCGGCAGCCTTTATTTAGAACCTGCGTCCCATTGCGTGAAGACTAGGGCAGACAGAGAGTTACCCCCATACCTGAACGCCGCCATTATTCAGAACCCGCGCTCCATGACATAAACTGCGGCTTTGATCAACCACCCACATGGCATTCTTCGTGAGACGACAAGCAGAAATGTCGGCGGCTGTAGCTGGCACCAATCTATTAACTCTACCAACTCAGTCAGCAACCGTGGGTGAGAACGATCAGAAATCTGGCTAGCCCTTGCAGCGCCAATCGCCCAGGCAATGATAGTCGTGTTGCGTATTGAAGTAGAATTGGCAACGGTTTCGGTGCCGCCGAAGGTTCACAGGGACAGGGTTACCCGAGGGCAGCAGGACGTCCGCTTCCCGCTGCCGGCATCGGAGCATGGTAACGCTGGCGCAGTGCTTCAGCGCTATGGGGCAATCTGGAACCGTCGGCTGATGTCCCCGAAGAAGCTACAGCATATAACCGTCATCTGCCCCCAATTCACAGGAGCTCGCTCGTGTGTGCCGACCCGTTGTCCCTCGCAGCGGCGGAGAAACTTGTGTTGGCTGGCATCAATTAGAGCCGGCTCGTGCATGTGTCCGCGGTGAGCGTTTAGATGGCACGCTGCTTGAGCAACGGTCGGCCGAGGATGGGATCGCGCGCGGTGAACGGGCCAGGGGAGTTATCGCGACTCAGGCAACGGTAGTACATTTCCATTTTCGCATCCAGGTCGTCGGCGTGATGCAGGATCAACGCCTCTGGAATCATCGGCAACCGTTGCGAACCCCATTCGGGAAGCGTCAGATAGGAAAGGATGAGGTGATCGAGCAAGAGCAGATGCTCCGCGTTGAGCTCAGGCATTTGACTGGCCGCTTCATGGATCAAATCGCGGGCTAGTTGCAGATGTCCTAGGAGCCGTCCTGGTACCGTCGGCTGTGGTTGCGCCAATTCCTCGCCGAGTTCAACGACACGGCCAATTTCGTGCAACACCGCGGCGGTCAGCACCAGGTCGCGGTTCAGCGGCGGCTGTAGTTCGGAATAATATTGCCGGTAATAGTCGGCCAACCAGGCTACAAGCCGACATACCGACAACGTATGTTCGAGCCAGCCTCCGACGAAGGGATAATATTGCCTTTCCGAGGCGGGCAGCCGCTTGATTTTCGATTCGTATTTGTTAAGGAGAAACAAAACCAACTTGCGCCAAGGTTCCGCTAATTGTTGTTGCACAAATTGCATCAGGTCATGCCAAAGATTTTCGCTCGAGAATCGCGAGGACTCTACTAACTGGCGTAGATCGAAACCGTCGGCAGAGTCGGCGTCGGTAACTGGGCGGATATTGTGCAATTCGATCTGAGGGCCGTAGCGTTCGTGTTCGGAGTAAATTACCCGCAGTTTGTAACATTCGCCCTCTTTCCACGTGCGTTCGCAGGCTTCGAACCAGGGGCCGTCCGACCAGACAATGCATGTGACGCTGCGGAGTTTGTCACGAAAACGGCAGGCATAATAAAGTTTGCCCTCGCGCGTCGCCTGGCGTGTCTTTTCGGCCAACAGAGCAAAACAGTCGGCCAACTGACCGACGGGCAGGGCGTGGAGCGGAACGATGGGGGGCCGACTCGTGGGCATCGAGCATCCTTTTTCACAGGAGTTCCGGCCTAGCGAACTTCCAGCATCCGCTCTAAGGCTATGCGAGCCCAGGTCCGCGTCGGCTCAGGAACACGAATTTCATTGACGATCCGGCCCGCGGCCAGATTTTCCAAGGCCCAGCATAGATGTGGCAAATCGATCCGATACATTGTCGCACACATGCACACCATGTTCGAGAGGAAGTGGATTTCCTTATCAGGATGCTCATTCTTCAGGCGGTTCACTAGATGTAATTCAGTGCCGATGGCCCAACGGGAGCCTGGCGGCGCTTCGCGAATCGTCTTGATGATAAATTCCGTGGAACCCACGAGGTCGGCCTGGTCCACGACTTCCATCATGCATTCGGGATGAACCAAGATTTTGATGTCGCGATACCGTTGCCGGAACCAGGCCACGTGTTGCGGTTTGAACATCTGGTGCACACTGCAATGGCCTTTCCACAGGATGAGTCGGCTGCGGCGAATTTGTTCGGGAGTGTTACCTCCGAGGGGAAGCTCGGGGTCCCACACGCACATTTGGTCTAGAGACATTCCCATGCGTCGGGCCGTGTTACGCCCGAGGTGTTGGTCGGGGAAGAATAGGACTCTACTTCGTCGGGCAAAAGCCCACTCCAATGCGGCTCGCGCATTACTCGACGTACACACCAATCCCCCTCGTTCGCCGCAGAACGCCTTGAGATCGGCCGCGGAGTTGATGTAGGTCACCGGCATCACGTCGGTGGTGTCTACGATATCGCCCAGTTGCTCCCAAGCGGACTCGACGGAATCGAGGTCGGCCATGTCGGCCATGCTGCAACCCGCAGCCAAATCAGGTAGGATGACCACGACCTCAGGTGGAGTGAGGATGTCAGCCGTCTCTGCCATGAAATGCACGCCGCAGAACACGATAAACCGGCACTGGCTGCGTTTGGCAGCCTCGCTCGAGAGCTTGTAACTATCGCCCCGTAAATCGGCAAACTGGATCACTTCGTCCTGCTGATAATGATGGCCAAGAATCAGCAATCGCTCCCCGAGCCGACGTTTAGCTGCCCAGCAACGCTGCACTAACTCCTGTTGCGGCAACGAACGGTAGAACGCTACGTCGCTCGCCGCTCGTTTCTGCTCGACTGGTTCCGTATCTAATAAAGCAACACGCATGGGATGCTTACCTCCAAGGGCGAAGATGAAAAGGGGTGGGGAGTTTATCATCATTTTATCTCTGCTGAACATGAGAGAAGATAGCGACGAACCATAGGCATCGCGCCTGTGAACTGGTAGGATGTCGCGGGCACAGCTTGTGTGCTTTAATGGGAGGTAAATCATGGATCGGCGGGAGTTTCTCCGGCAGACTGGAGCAAGTGTCGGCGCGACATTACTGACGGCGGCTACCACCAGGGTTGTGGCCGCGATGGACAAAATCTCCTTTGCCGTGATCGGCTGCGGCGGGATGGGACGGGCTAATTTGCGAGCGTTTCTACGCCTGCCCGATTTCGAATGCCTTGCTGTCTGCGACGTGGATAAGAATCAGATTGCCTTGGCGATGGAGGACGTCAAGAAGGCGGGTCGCGATCCGGCGCGGATTCAGGTGTATGAAGATTACCGCAAGATGTTGGACGAGCGAAAAGACTTAGACGTAGCGGTAATCTGTACCCCGGATCACCACCATGCCTACGCTTTGATTCACGCGTGTTACAGTGGTCGTAACGGCCAAGGGCTGGATATTTATTGCGAAAAACCGCTGGCGCACAACATCGTGGAAGGTCGGGCGATGATCCAGGCGGTGCGCAAACAGAAACGCGTTTGCCAAATCGGTACGCAGCAGCGCAGCGGTAAGCATTTTCAGGATGCGGTCGCGTTTGTGCAATCGGGCAAGCTCGGCCACGTATATCTCTGTCGCACTTGGATAACCAACAATTATCCTCCCACGGGTTGTGGCAATCCACCCGATGAACCCAATCCCCCGCCGGGCGTCAATTATGATCTCTGGCTGGGGCCTGCGCCGAAGCGTCCCTTCAACCGTGCCCGCTTCCATTGGCACTATCGCTGGTTTTGGGACTATGGCAACGGTTTGTGTCCCGATTGGGGCGTTCACCTGAACGACATCATCTTATGGGCCATGAAAGTCCAAGCGCCGCTAGCCGTTCACGCTTGCGGGGGCAAATACGAAATGAAAGACATCAGCGAGACCCCGGATACGTTAGATGTCACCTACGAGTATCCCACTTTCGTTCACCTTTACACTGTCCGACAAGGCCGGATGCACGGCGGGTTTGGGGGTCGCAACCACGGCATGGAATTCGTCGGAACCGAGGGCACACTCACTCTCGACCGCAACGGTTGGGTTGTTACCTGGAAAGACGGTCGGCAGGAACATCACGGCGGCTCAGAACAACATTTCACGCACGTGCAAAATTTTCTCCACTGCCTGCGGAATCGCTCCGTCGAACCCAATTCTCCCATTGAAGCGGTGCATTATGCTACTAATACGGGGCACTTAGCGAACATTAGTTACCGCGTGGGCCGCAAAATCTATTGGGATGCAACCCAAGAGCGCTGTTACCGGGGTTACGACCCTGTGAAAAAGGTCTTTGTTCACGAGGATATGGAGGCTAATGCTTACTTGTTCCGCGAACCCAGGTCTGGTTGGAAACTCCCGGCGACGTGAAACATCGTTCGCCCGCTAGCGCCAGACCATTTCTCTAACTCGTAAGTAGCTTTTCGAATCTAGACCCTGTTCCTAACTGGTGATAAAGTAAAGATAGGCCCTCATAACTGGGCAAGCAAATATAAGCTGCTAATCCGCTGGCTAAGTGGGCAGAAATCGGCCTTAGCCCGCCTAGTGACAGAGTCCCGCCACATTACCCTGCCTGCCGAGGACAAAGTCATGCTTGGCCGAAGTTTTGCTTGTGCCGATTTTCAGAAAAGCCGATGGACACGTCGTCAATTACTACAAGTAGGCGGCCTAACCGCCTTCGGCTTGAGCCTTCCCAGTTGGTTGCGAGCCGCAGCAAACACACGAAGGCGAGCGCGTGTCGAGGCGGTCATTTTCCTGCACCAGTGGGGCGGGCCGAGTCATCTCGATACCGTCGATCCGAAGCCGAATGCTCCTGCGGAAGTGCGCGGCGAATTCCGGGCGGTACCCACTTCAGCCCCCGGTGTGATGTTTACCGATCAGTTGCCCCGCTTAGGCAAGGTGGCGAATCGCTTATGCGTCATTCGCACCATGACACACCGTATGAAAAACCATAACTCGGCAGGTTACTATAGCCTTACGGGCCATGCTCCCCCTACTGACGACCAGCGGCTCCGCGACTCGCTGGAATTGTTTCCTGCCTACGGTTCCGTGGTGGACTATTTTCTGCCCGCGAAGCCCGGCGTGCCGACGTTCGTGGCGTTCCCGCATGTAATTGCCGATGGCTCGGTGACCCCAGGGCAGCATGCCAGCTTTCTCGGGCGCAAACATGATCCGTTTTTCGTCGGCCAAGACCCTAACCGTCCTGATTTTCGGTTACCAGAACTCACGCTGCCGGCGGGACTGACGCTCGAACGTCTCGAAGATCGCCGACAAGTGCTCCGCCTCATTGACCAGCAACGTCAGCTTCTCGAGTACTCCGCGACCGCTCGTGGCATGGACGAATATTATCAACGGGCGGTGGCGCTGCTGACTTCGCCCAAAGTCCGCGAGGCATTTGATCTGTCGAAAGAGCCCGCTTCGGTGCGGGATCGCTATGGTCGCACTACCTACGGTCAGAGTTGTCTGCTAGCGCGTCGGCTGGTCGAAGTGGGGGTACGTTTCATCAACGTGTACTTCTCAGCCAACATCGGCGGCCAGGGAAATACGGGCGGTTGGGATACTCACGGCTTTAACGGTAACCCAATGTATCCAATCCTCAAAAGTTATCTGCTCCCCATCACGGATCAAACTCTGCCGACGCTCATTGAAGATTTGGAAAGTCGGGGATTGCTGAAAACGACGTTAGTCGTATGGGCGGGCGAATTCGGTCGCACGCCACGCATCAACAACAACGCTGGTCGCGATCACTGGCCCGAATGTTATTCCGTGATCCTGGCAGGCGGCGGTGTTAAGGGCGGTTTCGTTTACGGTGTGTCTGACCGCTACGGTGCCTGGCCCAGTGCCAATCCAGTCAAACCTGATGACTTAGCGGCCACTATGTTCGCTGCCCTGGGTCTGGATCCCCATGCCGAAGTTTACGACCCGCTGAACCGTCCGCTCACGATTTCCACGGGCCGAGTCATCGAGGAAATCTTCGCCTAGTTCGAGTAGAGACAGAAACCGCGCACATCTAGCCCGCCGCAATATGCGCAAGGTCTTGCCATGGCACCGTTAGGCGCTTTGTGTGCGGCTCATGTCAACGAAGTTGGAGTTGATTAGTCGAAACGCTTCGGTTGTGGCGCGGGGACGACAAATTCGCCTTTCAGGGCTGAATCGAGTATTTGACTCACCTTATCGCGCCAAGCAGCAGGAACCTCATCCAGGCTCTTGTATGTCTTGGTTTCCCGGCCCTCGGTGATTTCGATTTTGCTAATGGTTCGCTGGCCGTCGGCCTCTTGACCTTCAATGCGGATCAGCTCGTCGCCCTCGCGGTACTGGACAGTGAATTGGCCATCCGTCCGCTGCACCTGGAGCCACACAGCGCCGCGAGGCAACGCACCAAGTAGTGGGCGGCGCGGTACGAGCCGGGGACGACGGGGCAGGGTCTCGGGAAGTTCCACTTCGCCGAGCGTTTCTTTCTTCCCTTTGCGAATTACGACTACCTTGCCCACCTTGCCCGCAGGTAGTTGACCGACCCAGCGTACAAACGCATTCGGATCGTCGGGAACTTCCTTATCACCAATTTGCACCAGAATATCGTGAACCTGAATTCCGGCCCGCGCCGCCGGAGAATCAGGCACCACCTCGCGTATCAGCAATCCTTGTTTTTCGGAAATATCTAAATGGTGCCGCAGAGCTGGATGGAGCGGCTCTACGACCACACCCAGCCGACCAGGACGCTGAGATAAGGGTCCGAAAGGCCAAATATCTCGGTCGCGGAACCATGGTCCCTGTTGCAATTGTTCAATCATCCGTTGCATCTCTTCTCGCTGGCGACGCAACATCTGCCGAAGGGCTTCCCATTGCTTGGGATCGACACCAGGAGGCGCATCGCCGAGCCAGTCTTCCAAGTCGTCGAAAGGTAACGGCAAGGCACGTGGCTGGGTATTGTTGGGTTTCTCATCCGGCTTGGCGCCGTCTTTCTCAGCTGGTGCGGGCACTAACACCGCTTCCTGTGCGTGGAGCGTCCCAATACTCTCGGCCAGAGAGCCTACCAAAGTTGCAATCACAACAATCGTGCTGACCCAGCACCAACGCAAGATAGCTTTCCCCAAGCCGAATCCCTTGCGCATAGTACGTTCCTCCTCTCGTTTCCGAAATTACACATAAATCGTCAAGAGACGCCCATGGTAATCTACTCGTCTGTCGTCCTTACTCATTCGTTGTCACAGAAATTTTACGCGTCTAGTCTAACGGGGAGTTCATAACCGACTTTGGCAAACTCATCAATTCCTTCTCGGAACTAAAGCTGCCGCATCACGACACGATGGGCAATGGCAAGCGCCGGGAGACGCTCGGCTCGGCACTACCTCCACAGCCATGTTTGTCAAGCGAACCGATGTTTCCCCCGTTGGCTCCTTGGCTCACCGTTGAAGGAGGCCAAGATTCCGACGGAGGTCGGAATTCATTGACTGAGTCGTATACTGCTGAAAGATCTAACCTATGCCGTGCCTTGGTGCCGTCGGAAGCCGCTACCAGCTGGCCGAAGAGCGTGTAAGGGCTGGCATCCTCGATATAAACGAGCACAAACTCGCCTATGAGCCGCGTCGGTCCGTCAAACACGACAATGTGATCCGTGTCGGTGCGCCCCGTCAATTGGAGCCATTCCTCACCCTCCGCGCAACACCCATAACTTGAGTGGCCGACCGACACCAACTCCGAGGTACGCTCGCGCAGTTTATACGCCCACTTACTCGGTCCTTCCACCAGGATCTCGACAATCTTCCCGATGAAGCGGCGATGATCGGCCAAACTCACGCGTGCCTGGATGGCTAATAGGTCATTGTTCCGCCGACGCTTCACCTCCTCAGGCACGTCGTCGGGATAAAGCTCATAAGCCTTGGTCCCGGGACGAGGACTATATTTGAAGATGTAGCTATTCTTGAACCCTGCGTTAGCCACTAAGTCACAGGTGCGCTGGAATGACTCTTCGGTCTCACCGCAGAAACCGACGATGAAGTCGCTGCTAATGGCCACGCCGGGAATCGTTTCGCGACAGCGCTGGAGCATGTCGCGGTAGAAGGCCACCGTGTACATCCGCTTCATGCGGCGCAGAACCAAATCGCAGCCTGATTGAGCCGGCACGTGTAAATAACGTCCTACCTTGGGCAAATCACGCACCGCTTGAAGCAGGTCGTCCGTCATGTCCCGCGGGAAGTTGGTAATGAACTTGATGCGACGCAGGCCCGGAAGATCGTGCAAGCGATAAAGCAAGTCCGATAGACGGAATATCCGGCCATCCCCGAGACGGTAATGATAACTGTTCACCGTCTGACCGACCAAGGTGATTTCCTTGCATCCTTGCTCCACCAGGTAGCGCACCTCAGCATAAATCTCATCGGGATGTCGGCTTTGTTCAGGGCCGCGGACACTCGGCACGATGCAGTAAGTGCAAAACTTATCGCAACCAAACTGCGTCCGCACGAAAGCCTGGAAACGATTTTGCCGTAATTCGGGTTCCCGCAAAGGATCGTAGCTCTCGAAGCTCAGCTCCACTTCCGGACGATGGGCCTCCGCTCGTCCCAGACTAACGGCGATCTGCGGTTGCCGTGTCCGCTGCACTTCTTCCAACAAATGCAACAACTTCCCTAACTGACCGGGGCCACAGATGATATCCACGTGCGGTGCGCGTTGGCGAATCAGATCCTGATCCTTCTGCGCCATGCAACCCAGCACGCCAATGATTTTGTGCGGGAACCGCTCTTTATGTCGGCGCAGTTGCCCTAACGCCGAATAAATTTTGTCCTCGGCGTGTTGACGTACGCTACAGGTGTTGAACAAAATGACGTCGGCTTGCTTAGGATCGGTGACGAGCTCGTAACCGGCTTTGCGCAGAGTAGCCGCCACCAGCTCGCTGTCGAGCACGTTCATCTGGCAGCCGACAGTTTCTAAAAAGAGTTTCTTGCCCATAGCCTAATCAATCATATACCCGGACAGGCCGATTGCGAAGGCAGCTTTTCCGTCCGCGGGTAGATGACCATTGCTATGCAGGTCTGACCTATGAGCGTGATAATTTGCTGAATAACTACGTCAGTGGTACTTACTGAACCGCGTAATGTCAGCCCGCTAGGTAGCATATAAATTTAGACCAACTCAGACCAAAGCTTGAGCAGATTCGGCTTGCCAAGTGCCTAGCGAAATTAGTAAAACATGCGGTCTAGACGACGCAGCGATAAGGCGTTATACAATTGCCTGTGTCCCTGGCAAGTGCATGCTGCATGCCTCGGCCGGGTGATGCTCAGGCCCCGGGCGCAAAACCAGGGAGCGGGTGTTCGCTCCAAGCGATACTCTTTCTAAACAGGAGGAAAATAAACGTGGCCCCGACAAGCCGAGAGGACATTGAAAAACGTGTCGTGGAAACCATTGCCGAACAGTTAGGTGTTAACCGCAGTGAGGTCAAACGAGAAACTAATCTGCTGACCGACTTGAATGCCGACTCGCTCGACGTCGTGGAAATCATTATGCAACTAGAGGAAGAATTTCAAATCAAGATTCCGGACGCCGAGCAGGAAAAAATTCAGACTGTCGGACAAGCGATAGACCTCATCGAAAAACTACTTAAGGAAAAGGCACAACAGGTCGAGCAACCGGCGGAGCGATAACAACGTGACAGCGCGGCGCGTCGTCCTTACCGGGCTAGGCACCTTTACGGCCCTGGGACCCGACCTAATCCGCGATTTCTGGCATGGTCTGCTGGAAGGGCGCAGCGCCATCAGTTATATTGACCTGTTTGATACCAGCCAGTTTCGTGTCCGCTTCGCGGGCCAAATTCACCAATTTAATCCCGAAGCCTACATCGAGCCACGCCTCGCTCGGCGCCTCGATCGTTATGCCCAATTTGCGCTCATTGCCGCCATGAGCGCTCTAAGGGATAGCGGCTTGGAATTCGCTCGCGCCGACGACGATCAGCCAGGGTTTTATTTGCCGAAAGAAGACCCTGACCGCGTGGGGGTAGTCATAGGCACCGGGATAGGCGGGTTGGCCGAGTACGAGGAGCAACATTGTCGGCTCCTGAAATCAGGGCCAGATCGTATCAGTCCGTTCACAATCCCCAAACTGATGGCCAACGCTGCGAGTGGCCAGATTTCGATTTATCTTCGGGTTACAGGCCCCAACATCGCCGTGGCGACTGCGTGCGCCGCCAGTGCCCATGCCATCGGGGAAGCCTTCCGCATGATTCAACGAGGCGATGCTGACATTGTGATCGCAGGCGGTGCGGAAGCGACTATTACCCCCATGGGACTGGGCGGCTTTATCGCGGCTCGTGCATTGTCCGAACGCAACGAGGCGCCACAACGAGCCAGCCGTCCTTTTGACCGCGACCGGGATGGTTTCGTCTTAGCCGAGGGAGCGGGCGTACTTATTCTCGAAGAGGAAACCCATGCCCGACGACGTGGCGCCAACATCTATGCTGAAATCCTCGGCTATGGCGCTACCGCAGACGCCTACAACATCACCGCTCCTCACCCAGAAGGTGCCGGCGCTGCGAAAGCCATGGCACGTGCCTTGGCCGACGCTCGCCTCCGTCCTGATCAGATTCAATATATCAACGCCCATGGCACCAGCACGCCTTTGGGCGACGCCGTCGAGACCAAAGCCATCAAAAAAGTTTTCGGCGACCATGCTTATCGGCTAGCGATTAGCAGCACGAAAAGCATGCTCGGCCACACCCTCGGTGCCGCTGGTGGCATCGAGTTGATTGCCACGGCCCTGACCATCAAATTCGGAGTGGTTCACCCGACAATCAATTATGAAAATCCCGATCCGGATTGCGATTTAGATTACGTTCCCAACACAGCTCGTGAAATGCCTGTGCGTTATGCCATGTCGAATAGTTTTGGTTTCGGTGGACACAACGCTTGCATAGTGTTAGGTGCGTACCAGGGATGAACTCGCCTGGGGTTATTGCACCGTACAATGGTTGCAGGCGAATCTCACGCCTTGGTTAGGCAGAACCTCCAGCAGGCAGGGTGCTAATCCTAAAGCCCTAATCATCGAGAGTCTGAAGTCATGCTGCAAAAGCGAGCTCCATGTAAATTAGCCCTGGAAGATGGCTTAGTTCTCAGCGGTTATGCCTTCGGCGCCGAAGGCGAACGGTATGGCGAGGTTGTTTTCAATACTAGCATCACAGGTTACCAGGAAATTCTCACTGACCCGTCGTACAAGGGGCAAATCGTTGTCATGACCTATCCGCACATCGGCAATTATGGGGTGAATGCGGAGGATCGAGAGTCGTGGCGCCCCCAGGTGGAAGGTTTCGTGGTGCGGGAAGTGGTCGCCGAACCCAGTAACTGCCGCGCCGAGCAATCTCTGGAGGATTACCTGCGGGAACACGGCATCATCGGCTTGGCGGGAGTGGACACACGGGCATTGGTGCGGCATATTCGCATCCGCGGTGCCTTACGGGGCGTCATTTCGACCGTAGATTTGGACGAGGCTTCTTTGGTGCGCAAGGCTCAAGCCAGTCCGAGCATCGTGGGCCGGGACTTAGTCCAACAAGTCCTTTGCGCACAGCCTTACACTTGGCAGGAAGGCTTCACAAGCCGATTTGCTGCCGAGTTGTTGCCGGCGCAGCCGCCCACTCATCACGTCGTAGCGCTTGACTTCGGAATGAAGTGGAACATCTTACGGTGTCTGGTACAAGTTGGTTGTCGCGTTACAATCCTGCCAGGGAACGCGACCGCCGAACAGGTACTGCGATATCATCCTGATGGTATTTTCCTCTCCAACGGTCCCGGTGACCCTGCTGCCCTTGGCTACGCCATACAGACTATCCGCGAGCTCATTGGCAAAAAACCGATTTTCGGCATTTGCCTGGGGCATCAGCTACTCGGGCTGGCCTTGGGGGCGCAGACCTTCAAGTTGAAATTCGGGCACCGTGGAGCTAATCATCCTGTCCTCAGTTATGAGACTAACCGAGTAGAGATTACTACTCAGAACCACGGCTTCGCGGTGCGGCTGGATACCCTCCCCGCGGAATTGGAGCCGACTCATATCAACCTCAACGATCATACTTTGGAAGGCATGCGGCACCGGAAGCTGCCCATATTTAGCGTGCAATATCATCCGGAAGCTTCCGCAGGTCCGCACGACAGTTACTACTTATTCACGCAGTTTCGCCAACTCATGGGCTAACCACTCCCCGGCCCGCTAGTCACGACGCGCTTGGAAATATAAAGTTCGCCCTTGGTCAAACTCAGCCAACGAGAAGCCCGCCCGTTGATAGAGCCAACGCGCTCGCGCTTCGGCCTGTCCAGGAGCTGGTGTCGTGCGGGAGCGCTGCGCGTGTCCTGTTTTGACCAATTCTGCCTGCCGCCATGGGAATAACTCGCCATACGTAGTACTTTCTGGCCCAATCCGTAAATCCAGCGGCTCGCGAACGTCTGGTGCGAAACTTGTTGGTGGTGAAGTGACGCGGTCAGCCCAAGTCAAGGCAAGCACTGCCGCCAGTTGCCCGTCGCTGGAACAACGCTCGACCAAGCCTGTCGAAAGGACAATTTCCTGGCCTCGCCGATTTATGACGCGCGGCTCTGGGTCAGCCACGATTCGTATCGGTATCGGCCAACTTGGATTTGGTTGCGCTCGCATCAATCGCTGGCACACGCGCTCCGCACGCTCGCGTAGTGCCTTTTCGCGGATTGGGGTAGCGTGTTCCGGCGCTTCTCGGCCAGCAATGCTCGTCGGCTCGGTCAACGAGTTGATCCCTTGCGCTTGCCGAGTTTCTGAGGCAGACAGATTCGTAGCCTCAAGCTTCATAAGGCCTAGGGGCACGGATGGGGGGCCTCCTGGTATCGCGGAGGAACCAGAAACTAAATGCGTCTCTAGGGCAGCTGGTTTAGCTTGTGGAGACAATGACGAGGGGACTTCCAAGACTTCGGGAGCCGGCGCCAACGCAGGCGCCAGCTTAGGCTGCATCTGGCAACTGAGACCCGTGAGCAAACTTAGAATCGCCCCTAAGTGCTTAGTACGAATGTTTCTAAGCATAGGATATAGAATGTGCCTTAGAAGATGCTAATGACCGCGCTCACAACTGGACTTTAGATATTTGGCGCTTGCTGCTATTGCACTGCTGTAGTGGATCCGAAAATGCTTACAAATCATATCTCCACCTAGTAAAATCATTCGTTCATTGCCCGAATCCTAGTTGATTTTCAATTGGGCGCGGGCTTGTTCCAGAACCCGACGAAATTCGCGCTCAAATTGTTCTGCTAGCTGCTGACTATGCAGGATTAAGACGTTTTCGTCATTGTCCTTGTCGGCACTCACGCTCCAATTTAACGAGCCAGCTATAGTTATTTGACCATCCAGGATCGCCAACTTATGATGCATGTTATATTTGTTTCCGTCCAGATAAACCCGGATCGGGTTGCCGACAGATGCTAGGAGCCAATACATCGAGTGATTAGCGACCGCCTGACGGCGTTCAAAAACTCCTGTAATTGCTACGCCATTCTTGGCACGTTCGATTAGGGCATCGGCAATGCCGCGATGTGTAAAACTAAATATCAGAAAGTGGATACTCTTCGAAGATTGCCGAATAAGTGCCTGGATTCGTTCGGCGACCCGGTCATGCGGAGCGAAATAGTTTTCCACCAGCGTGCCATCTTTGAGCAATACTTTCGAATTAGGAATTCGTTCTGCAGGATTAGGGGCCATGCCGAATTGTCGCTGCTCAAACATCCAACGAAACTTAGTACTATAGTTCTCCGCAATGCGGGGATCAGCTATATAAATACCATGATTATCGTTCTGCAAGGTGCAATTGTGGGTAAAATTCATCGAACCTGTCCAGACCGCTTCCTTATCGAAAACGATAAACTTATTATGCATGAGAGCACCATCCCGTTGATCGTGCACAACAGGGATTCCCGCTTCTTGCAATGCTCGAATGCTGTTTTCCTTTATATAGGTAGTTTCTGTAACCACACGAACGCGCACGCCGCGCCGGTGAGCCTGCAGTAAAGCCTGGGTAATAATTTCACTATCTAATTCGTGGGCGCAGACATCTAAACTATGCTGAGCTTTGGATATATAGTCAGCAATCACCCGCGCCACATTTCCGGAGTCGTAGGGAGACGAGCCAGGTTGTGTGAAATAAACTCGAATCGGAGAATCAGAGTTTAGGAGTTCGGATGTCTGTCTGGGATTTTGAACCGACTCTTGACATCCCAGAAGCGTAAGGAGGCAAACTATGTTTGCCAAGAGGGCGATTCTAAGTATGCTGAGACGATTGCCGAAACTGACCATCAGTTTCTCTCCGGCGCGTTGGCGTGGGTCTTCTTATTACCGTTCGGCAGGCGCCAGGATTGACCGGTCTGGCGATACCAGTTGAAAATGTGGTGCAGAACAGCGACAGGGTCAGTTTGCTGAGGTGGTGGCAGGGGCCAAGGAAATCTTTCGGTTGCGGCCAACTGACTGGCGGCGCCTGGATTGGCCTCATAACACCACAGTATCAAAAAGCGCCGTATTGCTCGCGCCCAACGACATAGTTGCTCTACAAGCTGGCGTGCCGGGACCGCGCCTGCGGTTTCCTGGGCGAATTGTTCGGCCTGTTCGACCAGCCATTCGATCAAAAGTCGTGCCTCGGGATCCTCTAAGCCTGCGGTGAGACTTTCATCGTCGAGGATGCGCTCGACAAATTCGTGCGTATCCCGCATGAATTGCCTGGCCCCATCAAGAACAATCACCCCTAATTGGAACGGCTCTATAGCGTTGGCCGCGCCGCATAGCAAGTCCAAGTTCACCTTCGGCAGGACGCCAGTACGCCAAACGAGTGCCTTCAGGCGGCCCGATCAACAAAACAAAACGCAATAGATACCCCAATTTAGACGGGCAAGCGAGACGGAAATATTTGTTCGTAAGCCAATCCGCTATCGAGCATGGCACACGATGTCCCATAGTCCTAGCCTCGGCGGCGGCGCTTTTTCTTACGTTCCTTGGCGCGTTCTTTAGCGGATTTGCGATGGCCAGTACCCACTTTTGGTTTCTGCAACGCCTGCGGGTTCGAGGCGGCCAAGTTCGTCAGCCCCATCAGCAACTTAATCCGCTCCCACAAGCTCATCTGACTGACTTGGCGCATCAGACCGCGCATGAACTCAAACTGATCGAGGAACTTTTTCACTTCGTGCGGCTCGGTGCCTGAACCCTGGGCAATACGGCGTCGGCGACTCAGGTCGATGATTTCAGGATGGCGGCGTTCCTGGGGAGTCATGGAGTCAATCATGCCACGAATGCGCCGCAACGCTTGCTCCGGGTCTTCGCCCAGCTCCTGAAGCATTTCCTCCATCCCAGGCAACGCTCCCACTATTTTGCGAATACCCAGGCGTTCCAGCTGTGTGAGTTGGGCTCGGAAATCTTCCAGGGTGAAATCGCCCCGCGCTGCTTTCTCTTGGAGTTCGCGCAGCCGCTGTTGATCCAATTCTTCCTGGGCCCGCGCGACCATCTGCACCAGCAAGATTAGGTCTCCTTGGCCGAGGATTCGTCTCGCCATACGCTCGGGGTAGAACGGCTCCAACGGCTCGATTTTTTCCCCCAAGCCAACCCACTTGATGGGCACCTGCGTAACTTCCTTAATGGACAGAGCCGCGCCCCCTCGGGCGTCGCCGTCCAACTTTGTGAGGATCACACCGTTGAGTTCCAGGACTTCGTGGAAAGCCTTTGCACTCCCAGCCGCATCTTGGCCCGTAAGAGCATCGCACACCAGATAGACTTGGTCAGGTTTCACAGCGCGATCAATCTCGCGCAATTCCTCCATCGGCATTTCCGCAATGTGTAATCGACCTGCCGTGTCCAGAATAACCGTGTCGTAACCATGTTTGCGTGCGTATGCGACAGCGTTCTGGCAAACCGTCAGGGGCTTCCCGTTGTCTTCTCGATACACGGGAACGCCAATCTGCTGGCCCAGTTGTACCAGTTGCTCAACCGCTGCTGGGCGCTGCAAATCAGCAGCCACCAGTAAAGGCTTCCGTTGATATTGTTGTTTCAGCATGAGCGCCAGCTTCGCGGCTGTAGTGGTTTTGCCACTACCCTGTAGGCCGCATAACATGATTACCGTGGGCCGATCCTTTGCGAAGGGAATGCGATGGTCCACCGGCCCCATTAGCTGCACCAGTTCGTCATAAACGATCTTGACAATCTGGTGGCTGGGATTGATGCTGCGGATAACTTGCTGCCCGATGGCTTTCTGGGCCACACGCTCGATAAAGCCCTGCACCACATGGTAGTTGACGTCCGCTTCCAATAACGCGCGGCGCACTTCCTCGAGACCCTCCCGGATGTTGGACTCCGTGAGCCGGCCCCGACTGGTTAACTTCTGTAAAGCAGCCCCTAATGCTTTTTGAAGCGTTTGAAACATACCTTTTCGTTCCTGTGAGTTCTCACGTGCAGCGCCGGAATTTGCTCTGCTTTAGCATTCTACGGCGGGTCTTGGACTTTAGTCTTCACCCCTCGTAAACTAAGTTTAGGAAAGTGGCTTTCATAAATTCATTTTTATCCACTAATTGAGGTGTGTAAAGATGGCAGGCTTAGTCAAAGGCAAACTTATTCCGTTAGGTGGTGGCGACGAGATACCTTTGATCCGCGACCGTCTGGTAATCGGCCGGCGAGACTCTTGTGATATTTGCCTGAAATATCCGAACGTGTCGGCTATGCATGCGGAGCTCACTTTCAAGGATGGTTATTGGTTTGTGAAAGACCTCAATAGCACCAATGGCACGAAGGTCAACGGGCATCGTATTGTGGGCCAAAAATTACTTCGGCCCGGCGATGAACTCGAGATTGCGAAGCGGAAATTTCGCATTGATTATGAGCTTGCCATGGGCCGACGCGCCTTGGAAGAACTCGAAGAAGAAGACATTTTCTCGCAATCATTATTAGAACGAGCGGGATTGGCACGCTCTACTGTTGAGGACGAGGAATTCTGGGAAGAGGATGAACCCGAGCGGGAGAAACGACGCCGCGATTTGGCTGACTTCGATACCTGGTAAAATGAGCCGAGCGGTGATTTCCCCAGGGCCAGAGGGGTACGATATTGGGCAAACGAGCGCGTCAGGAACGTTGCTTTCTTGGAACATAAGGTTGCAGGCGTTGGCGTAGCCATTTCACCAAACCTGGCAACATTTGCAGGGCAGTGGTTTGGTTATGACGCCCGTTTGGATGGTAGTCGACTGTCAAATCCAGTTGACGTTGCCTGGCCACGTAAATGAAACTTTCCGCTTGAGCGTCGAGATTAAATTCATCGCGGCCCGCGTAGGCGATGTAGATGCTCAGGTCTGAACCACTCAACTTGCTATTTAGTAATAACTCGATGGGATTCTCCTGGCGAATGCGCTGAAGCGCTTGGGGCCCGCTACCAAAGGCTGGGTAAATCACCTCATAGGCTCGCACCTTGACCAGGCCCCACGGGCCAAACTTTCCGACAGGCTCGTACGGCGCAGCCATCACTTCGCGCCAACCCCAGAGTTGGGGATGGAAGTCGGCAAAATATGAACCGCACGCCCCTATCCAACGCAAGTTCAAGGCGGGCATAATGCCGGCTACCGTCTGAAAACGATCTGGGTGTTTCAAAGCGATATTAAAAGCACCAAATCCGCCCATGGAGGCGCCCACTAAAACGTGAGCTTGCGGCTCACTGCGCAATCGGAATCGCTCGGTGAGGAAAGAGTAGACGTCTTGGACCACCCAGTCCTGGTAATTACCAGCAGGACCGTTAATGAAGAAACTACCGAACTGCCCCGGACACAAACTGCCATCCGGTGCTGCCACGAGCAGTGGAGGTAAATCCCCACAGGCCACCAGGCGATCCAAGATACTCACGACGCCCAGAAAACTGGATACGTCTTGCATTCCCGCGTGCAGGTAGATCGCCAGCGGATAGGCCTGTTCCGCGTCGTAATCGGGTGGCAAATAAACATATAACGACTGCCGACGTTTTAGGGCGGAGGAGTAAATCCGGCGGTCGATACCGTGGCGGTCGGTGTAGTCCAAAAGCGTCCCCTGTAAGGCGGGGACTTGGCGAACGCTCCAACAAGCCCAAGCTGGGGGCGCGAATGCAGATTCTTGCCAAGCCGACGTCACAACCAGTACCAACCCGGCGCAAGCAAGAAGACTCGCCGTGCCAGTCCGAGTTGTCTTCCTCACAGGGCGTCCATCACGAATGATTTTTCCGTAAATACCATTGAGTACTTGGCAACTTTTCGCGAGCGGCCGCAGGTAACCTGATATCGCCGTTCGGACACTTATGACCGCCCGTGACTGACGCGTGGGCAGCAAGGCCGGCATAGTGGTCGCTCCCGCTGTTACTACCCTGGTGTCGACGCCTTGACCCTGGCTCTGGCCAGTTATCGAATCAGGTCAGATTCGTTCCAATTTAGGAGTGGTGCAAGGGCTAGCTGCTGGTTAGTCTCATTGTAGCAGCAGCGCACTCAATCTGAATCTAAACTTTTGCCATGTCAAAAAATTCTTACGTCTGTCGAGTAGCAGATTGGACGTGCAAGCGTGAAGTCCGATTCCAGTGGAAAAAAACGACCTGGGTTGCGACAATAACCACGTAAAGCCTCAGAACGTCAGGAAGGACGGCAATCCAGGCGGCAGAGCCAGTCGTCATATAGGTGACACATGAAGCGGGCGGTCGCGAGAAGGCCAGGCATGGCGGGCCCAGCACAGCAGCCTTCCGCCGAGGAAATGCTTCTGACGGCATTCAACCGCATGCGCGACGAACTATTAAGCACCCTCACTCTACACTTGGGCAACCGCGAGGATGCTTTGGATGTCGCCCAAGAGGCTTTCCTAAAGTGCTGGCGTAACCGTCGCGAGGTACTGAGCGTCCGCAATATACGGGCCTGGATTTACCGTATCGCTCTGAACACGGCCCGGGATAATCGCCGTAGCGGATGGTATAAACGGCGACGCGTTTTGGATGATGCTTACACCGATGCTTCCGCTTGCCCGCCCGCCCAGGAACAGGAAACCGAACAGCACGAATTTTACCAGCACCTGCGCCGCGCTATTGCCAACCTCCGCCCCGAAGAGCGGGAGGTCTTTCTACTACGGCAAAATGCAGAGCTGACTTACGAGGAAATTGCCGAGCTCCGCAATGTGCCCGTGGGCACGGTGAAAACTCAAATGCGTAGCGCATTAGCCAAACTCAGGGAAGTTCTGCGTGCCCATGCCCCCTGTGTCCAGGACTGTGAGGAAGCGTGACGACGGGCTAGGCCTTCAGCCAGCTGAAGTAGAGTGGGAACATGAATCGCTGTAGTGAGTATCAACAACTTCTGCTGGAGCACCTTTACGATGTCTTGGAGCCTGACGAGCAGCATCGGCTCCAAGAGCACCTCGTGGAATGCCTGGAGTGTCGCTCGGCTCTAGAACGGGCGCGCCAGGAGCAAGCGTGGCTGCGCGAAGCCGCCCGCTGGTCGTTTCCGGGCATAACTTTTGAGGCGCCTCTCGCCGAGGTGGCTAATCGCGAGTTCAGAGACAGCAACAAGGCAGCTGGCAGCTTCCTTACTGCATTCTTGTCCGAGAACTTACCGTTGTGGGCCTTAGCCGCCAGTTTACTGATTGCGGTGGGTTTGGCAGCTTGGTGGGCCATATTCGTTACTGACGGCGCCTCACACTGGGCCGTTTATCAACCCACTGCTCCCTCAGCCGCTCCAAGAATATCGTCCGAAGCCCCTCGCAGTTCTGGCTTAGGGTCTGGGGAAGTCCTGGAGGAGCGCGGACAAGGCGTCCGGCGAGGCGCAGTACTGGAGGGCGCTTCAGTCGATGGCAGACAAAAA
This sequence comes from Gemmatales bacterium, assembly GCA_025060195.1. GTDB lineage: Bacteria > Planctomycetota > Planctomycetia > Gemmatales > HRBIN36 > HRBIN36. The sequence goes on from JANXCQ010000004.1 coordinate 35,289, forward strand.
GAATTGCCAAGCCAAGCGACCGAAGCACTACCAACCAGGCAAGCAGGCGTACAGCCAAGTCTTTGTGGAGAAAAGCCGGACAGAGCCGCCGAAGGTAGGTTAGCAACTGCGAGTAACGAAGTTGGTTCCGCGAAACCGTCAGTTGGCTCCGGGACTTTCCTTAACGCAGCGGAGTCTGAGCAAACCAGCCAGCCACTGCAGGGCGCCCCTCCGATGCATTTGCACGGAGCTACCGGTGTGCTTCCAGATGCTGAAGTGGGGCAGCGTCTTCGTAGTGGCATCGCTCCGCGCTTAGAGTTAGCGCGACAAGCACAAACAGGGTGGTTGACTTCAACACTCTCGGAATTCACAGCATTTCGAGTCAATCCAGTTTGGTCTTCAGACAACGCATGGGTGAGTGTGGAAATCATTCAGCTGGGCGATAACAACGCGGTTGGGCAAAAGGAAGCCTTGGCCCAGAATACCACTCGTGGCACCTCCAAGGGCGCTTTGAGTTTAGTGGCTCCTTCTGTACCCAATACCCCCGCTCAGCAAGGTCAAGGTGGTTTTTCTTATGATAATTCCGGCAATGCGGCAGTGAATGTTTTCGGCCAGAAACCGCAGCAGCTGAATACGGCCCCTGACGTCGGCACCCCTGGTCCACCTCAGGTCGGCAAGGTCGTCAAGGAAAGTTTATCTCAGATGGCCGCGGCGCATCAATACATTGCTCGGCTGCCTCAACACGGTCTCATAACAGCAAAGGAAATCGCCTCTACTTCCATAGAAGTTCCCATCACCGTCGGGAGCGTGAGCCAATTCGCATCCATAGCCCGCATTGCGCTGAAGGAAGGCCAATACGTGCCAGCCTTACGTTTGCAAAGAGACCCAACGGGACAAGCTTTGCGCATTTATCTTGTCGCTTTAGAAGCGGAGCGGCTCGTTCCCACAGCCGCTATACAGCCCGCGATCTACGCACAACTGCTAGATGAGAGCGGGCAGCCTATGGGAGAAAGAGTGGCTGCTCAAGCGCGACGAGGCGTACCTGGAGGGGAAAAGGCTACCTCAGAGTTCCAGCATCAAACTGCGGCTGTCTTCTACGAAATTGTCCTGCCATTACCCGCTCAACGAACTCGGCCACTCTGGTTACAACTGCAAGACCTGCGAGGCCACTTGCCAACTATTAGTCTTCTCCTGAAGGCGGAAAAGCAATCCGGCGCTCAGGGGCTCGAAAAACCCGATAATCGCTTACCCATGAACCATCAGTGGCCAAGCCTCACGCCCCGGGCATGTACTCTGCCAGAGGCGGACGAATACTCCGAACTACCGTTGGATTGCTGGCCCGAAAGAGGATTTGACTGGGGTACTGCGCTGTGTTGCTTGGAACAAGAGTTAGCCTTGCAGCTTTCATTCCTAGCCCGCGATAAAGCAACAAGCGAAGTAGAGCGAAATGTTTATGAGCTTGTGCGCACCTATCTACGAAAGCACCTTCGCGAACGCTTAGCGTCCTTAGGTGCTGAAGGCACGGGGCCACCATCATTGGTCTCCCCGGGTTTTCCTACGGCGCGCTTAGTAGAGTCCGAGCAAGTGAGTGCTTTTTTTCTCGGCCTGATGCCGAGCTCTAAACCGCGGGAAGCTTGGTTGGTGGTCGTGCCTGCAGGCCTGTGGTTAGCCCTCGGGGGTTTTGCTGTGGCTTGTGCTATCTTTGGGGCCGTGAGCGGTAGGCGGGCTTATTGGTTTTGGTTTCAACGCTTGCTCGGCGTGATTGTGCTACTTCAAGTTTTGTGGTGGGCATGGACGAGTGTTCAAGTCCAGGCACAGCAGAAGCGAGTTCCTGCAAATAGTTCAGAACCACTCTCCACTTTGCAGAAGAGTGTGACCGAGTTACGACCCTAGCTTAGTAGAGCCGCCAAAATGGCACGTAACAAAAGGTTCCAAGAAAGCGAAAGGCCTGTGAGCCAAATGGCAGCCGATAAAGAGTTGCAATCGAACTCCACTTTGGCTAGCCAAACTTGAATCGTCAAAGAGTTGGAAAACGCGGGAAGTGTCTGGCATCCCTTAGCAGTTGGAGGCCGCTCACTTAGCTGAGTTGACGGGCATCGTTCCTTTTGCAGCAGAGTAAGTTTTACACCCTAAGCGCGCTCGTTATCTTCAGCGAGGTATGCGACGTGGAGATGCCCCGGTCAATGAAACTAAGTCCTCTCCCTCACGTGTCCCCATGCGTATCATTTTTGCTAAATCCGGAAAAACATTGAGCCACGTTGATCAAGTTCCCCACTGACGTGTCCATCATAAATAACAAACGGGGTCCGCACCGATTCCGTGCGAATCACCACCGACTTCGTTCCAATCAAAATCTGCACGAGATGCATGCTTCACCTTGCTTAGTTCTTAAGCCCCACTTGCACTGATGCCCCGTTCGAATCACGGAAGCGACACCGACAGACGATTGGGAAAGGTAACTTTTCACACGTATTCGGTCGCTGACGCCCTGTTTAGATGGCTAAAGCCGCACCGAAGCACCTGCCGCAGGCATCTGGCCTCGCGCAAAGAACGCAGTACATCCGCGCAGTTATAGGATCCGTTATGAAGTAGTTCATAAACGGCATCACTGACTGCCCCGATGCACTGGCGAGGTCAGACGATGCATGGTGTGGAATTGCCAGAATCAGCCGCTACGCATGGTCCGCCAGCTCTCGCTATAAGGCTTATAACCCTAGGATTGGGATGCCCTTTCTAAAAAGCGAAAACCGGCTGCGGAGCGCGAGCCAATATCACGGTCATAAACCTAAATAGCGAATGCGAGTTCAAGTGCTGGTGAAAAACTGACTCGACACGGCCTTGAGTAGTTGATTGGTATTCCACCCTTTGGCCATGTGCGACTTCTTGGCTAAAGGAGCTATGCAAAAAACAGACCAACTTGGTTCGAGTTGCCACGGACGCCGTGCACGTAGGATAAGCCGAAGTGGCGATGCCTCACCTTACGCGAATTACGGAGCACGAGCTGTTGGGCTAGCGGAGCAACGCTCTGAATTCCGCCGACTTAGCAGTAAGCTCATCTCCCAAGGTGTGATTGGAATCTCTCCGAGCAAATTGACTGAACTCCAGCCAGCAGCGAACTGCCCGACATATTCGGAACTACTGGTGCGACGGAAGGTCTTATCGTTTGAAGGTGCGTTTCTGATTGCCAAGTTATCGAACGCTACGAGATTCTTAGTAAGAATCACATGGCGAAGAAAATGCGGGCCAGCTAGCGCAAAGCGGACCGCTGGGACTTATGGTTGCTGTCTTATTGGAATGGTCGAGGTCTTTGATGCCTTGGGCCAGCCTTTGGCTAACCTACTTGAACATCAGCTGCGGATTCTCTTGCGGCAGTTAGGAAAGGTATGGTTGTCCATGTTCATGCCCAGAACACAACGGAGCTTTGGTTCGATCACCGCACCGGCACGCATCATCTCTTCCAGGGGCTCTGAGTGGGGAGACCGCCTAGCTAACGGAGACGATTCCCTAGCCGCGGCTTTTGTGCCGCTTCAGGTTCTTTTTTCTTAGTCGTCAAGCAAGTGGTAACGCTCAAGGTGAGCGCGGGCCATGATCTCTCGAAGCGCTCCGCGATGGAGCCCAGTCCACTTCGGGACGTCACGCTTACCGGAAGGCGAAAAATATCCACTCTCATCGTCGTAATAAGAGCTGGCTCACTAATACCGTCGGGACGTTGAGGCTGTTCAATTAGCGCAATTAGTTGATGGTCATCGCGGTACTGTATGGTAACCCACTGCCAGTCTTAGTGCGGATTATGGATTGAATGCCTTCCATCACCGAGTGTATGTTCCGCCTTGTACCTTGGCGAACTGGCAAGGTCTGGGTGAAGTGTTTTCTTCGACCCGACCTCGTAACGGGGCCGAGCGCCACCACCCTGAGGTGAAGCAGCGACACCATCACCTCCGCCAACGAATCCCGTCAATCCTGGTACCATCGCGACGGCTGCCTTCGTAGTCCGGCGGAGTAAATCCGACGACGGGTAGCAAGGCAGAATACCGAAAAGCAATGGCTGGGTCCGTTGACACCATCGAATACAAGCCATATCTCCTTTCTCCAGACCAAAGTCCAGTAAGACCGGTTCCAGGGCGAAACACGTGAGTGTTGAGAGGACTGCGGATGGAGCTTCAGGAACGATATCGCGGATGCTTGCTCGGGCTAGCGGTTGGGGATGTGGTGGGTACGACGGTGGAGTTTCGTCCGCGTGGGACGTTCACCCCGTTGACTGACATGGTGGGCGGGGGACCTTTTCGCCTGGAACCAGGCCAGTGGACTGATGATACGTCTATGGCCTTGTGTTTGGCAACTAGCCTCGTGGAATGCAACGGGTTTAACGCCCTCGATCAGATGCAACGCTACTGCAAATGGGCTAACACAGGGTATCTGAGTAGCAATGGAAGATGTTTCGACATCGGCAGGACGGTTGCGGCTGCCCTGAGCAGATTTCTGCGGACCGGCGATCCGTTAGCGGGTTCAAGTCATCCATATTCGGCAGGGAACGGCTGCATCATGCGGTTAGCTCCGATACCGATGTTTTTCTTCCCCGATGTCGAGGCAGCGGAGCACTATGCAGGGGAGAGTTCACGAACCACTCACGGAGCGGCCGAGTGCCTCGACGCATGCCGCCTGTTGGCGCGAATTATCTGCCGAGCTTTAGCAGGTCAAACGAAGGAAGAAGTTTTATTAGGAGATAGCTCGTCGTTTGCAGGGGCTGAGAAAATCCTGGCCATCGCGCAGGGCAAATATCTCAACAAATCCGAGAGCCAGATACGCGGCTCAGGATATGTGGTGGAAAGTTTGGAAGCGGCATTGTGGTGTTTCGCGCAGACAAGCAGTTACAAAGACGCAATTCTCCTGGCCGCTAATCTTGGCGACGATGCTGATACTACGGCCGCGGTCTGTGGACAGGTGGCCGGGGCCTATTATGGCGTGAGCCAAATCCCCGCCAGTTGGCTGGAGCGACTCGCACTACGTTTGCTCATCACCGACTTGGCCGATCGACTTTACCAGGCAAGCCAGAAGCGCCGAGCCTAATCCGTTACCTAAATCAATTCCTGCCTCATTTGACTTCATGACTCGGTTGCCGCGATAGCTTCCCGGCTCATGATGGCACCGGGACAAGCACTTGCTAGCCAGAGCGGTCTAACCTTGCTGAATAACCTTGCTGGCTTACATTGAAATTGTGGAACAATCCAGGCTGCGCTGGATTCCATGCGGTCATGTCGGCAGTCAGCCACGCAGGCATCAGGAAGGTAACTCCGGCGGAGTATCGCTGCATCAGTGCGGACGGCAGGGACTATGTCTCACGAAATGCTGGGATGGTTGGTGTTGGCGGGCTATATTCTGGCTTGGGCCATACTGATTCTAACGCGGCGCTGGAGGATAATTTGGGACATCAGAGAAAGGTCCGACCAGGCGGCCTCTGATCAAGCTCAATTAGGCCCCAGCGATGTTTCTGGGGTTATCGGCGTCAGAGAAAGCTCCAACCGGGCACCACGGAATCAAGAGCGCAAGGAGACGAAGCCACCGACAGACCTGTCCCCGGAGTCCGGTTCAGTTCCGCGTGAGGTGCAGCGCAGTGGCGAACCCGTCGCCACAGAGTTACAGTCCGCTGGGGCTCCCGTCTCTGCTGCGGCGCTTGAGGGGCAACGTGAACCCGAGCGCGGTGAGCCGAGACAAACACCTGCTCGGCCAACGAATCGCTTTTTCGTGGAATTGTCTGACTCTGGGGTATCAGTGATCTTCTCCGATGGGACGTCTCGGAGCGTGGCTTGGGACGATCTGCAGCGGGTTGAGATCGTCACCACAGACCAAGGCCCATTTTTGCCTGATGTGTTTTTTGTGTTGTACGGTTCCGCGACGAAATGCATTGTGCCTCAGGGGATAGAGGGGGACACGCAGTTATTGGAGCGGTTGCAGCGGCTCCCAGGATTTCGCAATGAAGCGGTGATCGAAGCCATGTGTTGTCCGACGAATCGGCGGTTTCTCTGCTGGGAGCGAGCGCCCCGTGGGGACGCGTAGGCCCAAGCAAAGGAGTGAGGAAGATCCAGGTTCGTCTTACCTGAGTCGCGAGACAGGCGGCCATCATGTCAGGATAGTGTTGAGAGGTCGTGAGTTGCCTAAGCAAGATTGCTACGGAGGACTCAGTTACTTCGAGTTACCTGGCCGGCTAGCATCTAAGTAAGCTCGCCCATGGGATGTGAAACGCTAATCTCGTTGTGGTGTCAAAAAGTTTCCCATGATACGATACTAGCGCACACGGAGTCGAGTAACGCAGCTTGCTCGCAAAACATACCGACCAGAGATTTCATCTAGAATGACCCAGTCATAAGAATTAGCGTGGGGCTTGAGATGGGGTCTGCTACCCACCACAAGCGGATTGCAATTTTTCCAGGCCTAGCAGTCGAAGCGCTAACAAGTATTCACACAACTGGCCAAATGCTGAGATAAGAAATAATTATCCCCAGAAAAGAGCACCTTGCTGCCGCTTGGTGGGTGTCAAAGAAAAGGCGCTAGCGTTCGTCCATCGAACGTGTGGAGGCTAAAGGCTCGCGTGGCGAGTCGGATGACTCAGCCGACAGCGGGATAGTGTTCCTTTTCGCAAACCACAGGTGGCCAATTACTGCCACTGGTGAGCCAAGTCAACGCGCTATCTAGGAAAGGAGCGGGCATGTCACACCGCGTGTTGCGCCCCATGCTTGTCGTCGGGCTGGTCGTAGGCTTTTGCGTAAGCAGCGCCGGTTGCAGGGGCGCTAAGATCACCAGAGCCAACGCTGACAAAATTAAAGTCGGCATGAGCGAGAAAGAAATCAACGACATCCTTGGGGCACCTACTGAAACTGTGGAATTTGAGCTGCCTTTAGTTGCGCAGTTCCCCCTCCCTCCAGAAGGTAAAAATTTCCACTTAGTTTGCCTAAGAGGTTTAAGATATCCGTCTGGAGGCACGGGAACAAATCTATCACCGTTACTTTCCTGGATGGCAAGGTGGTTGGGATTGCAACTAGCGGGCTTTAGATTCGGCACCTGCAGGTATTGAAGCGCACTAGGCTCGTGGTCAAACCTCTCCGGCTAGCCCGATGGTAAGGCTGACCGCTGCCATAAACAGCTTTGCAAGCGCCGATGCGCTAAGGCTTTCGCTATTGTTTATGGTTTTTGTTCGGCGATCAACGAGACGGGACAAGAAACAACTCGGACTTGCAAGGCCGTATATTATTCGCGAATCGTCCTAAACGAGGCAACCGACTTGATGATACAAGGCTGGCTTAGGGTTTGACCATGTCTTAGCGCCGGTTGTAATGCGAGCGGGCGGCTTGCAGGTAACGCCACTGACGCGGTAGATCACCGAGATGATCCGACTTTTACCAAAGGCGGAACCGCTTCTCCGTCCGTTTACATGGGCGACAGCATACAGACTGATCCGGGTTAGGCTAATGCTGGGGAATCAGGCATGGCTGCTGTGCGAGGAGCAAAAGTGTTGGCGGAGGTATTCAGGGAGTTCCGCAAGAGAGGTGAGTAAGCCATCAGGTTGACAGGAGGCGAGATACTCCGCGGTCTGTGCTCCGGTCGGTACGAGGAGCACACGAATCCCGGCTTGTCGCGCTGCTTGAATGTCCACGTCCATATCCCCAACATAAACTGCTTCGGGGGGAACCACCGCTAAGCGGCGGAGGGCCTCTAGAAGCATATCCGGGGCTGGCTTAGGGCGAGGCACATCTTCTGGTCCGAGCACCACATCTATTTTGCCGGGGGAGAGGAAGTGCTCCAACAGTTGTCGCGTAAAGTAAACGGGCTTGTTACTGCAGACGGCCAGTTTCAGGCCTGCTTGTTTTAATTGGGAGACGGCTAGTTCCGCGCCTGGCATAAGCCGGGTGAGCGGACGCATGACCTGCTCATGATGCTGGCGGTATTGCTCCAAGGCAGTATGCGGATCGACTCCCGGCACGGTTTGGCGCAGCAGATGTAAGGCTCCTCGCCCCACATGCAAACGGACTTCTTCTAAAGTTAACGGGGGCAACCCGTGTTGAGCTCGGACGTAATTGACACTGGAAGTGATGGCTGCAAAACTGTCGGCCAGCGTGCCGTCGAAGTCGAAAATGACCGCTCGCAGCGAGCAGGGTTTCGCGCTCATCTCACTTCTCGGTCTTGCAAATGCTGACAAGTGGCTTTCAACACCTACAAGCTCGTGGGGCTGCAGAGCCTCTGGAGTGGATTATGCAAAAATATACCCTAACAGAGCAACTTGGCTCGCCAGAAGGGCATAAAAGGCTCAGTGCCATTTGGATCTTGTGCCCCGTTTCGACCCTGCGGAGCTAGCTCGCGTGGGAGCTGTAGCGTTCAGCTCTGCCCATTGGCGTAGTTTCGCCTAAAATGGCTTTTAGGCAGTATACGGATCGTACCTGGCTAATTGCACCCCGCTGACAGGATGAAATTGCCTTAGGTGATGGAGCGAAAATACATCCGATCTGTCTAAGTACATAACGAAGCAGTTTTATTAGTACCCAGGAGAACGCCGATGAGTCGAAGAAGTGTGTCCTTGATTCTCAGTTTCATAGCGACCACATTGGTGGGGAGTCATGCGCTGGCACAGGTTAAGGTTCCAGGCATCGAAGGTACGCTGAAGTTGCCAATTGAGCGGGCAGTAGCGCGAGCGGTGCAATTCTTACGTCAAACTCAAAGTGCGAATGGTTCTTGGTCGCGCATGCCTGGACAAGGTGGCGAGGGTGTAGACATCCCTGGATGCACTGCACTGGCGGTGCTGGCTTTAATGGAGGGCGGTGTGCCTGTGCGCGACCCCGCAGTGGAACGGGCCATCGGCTACTTACGACGATGTTATCAAGGGGGCGGGAATGCTGCCAATGACCGAGTGTATGATGTCAGCGCTACTGTATGGGCGTTGAATCGTTACGGCGATCCCGACGACCATGATTTGATACGCTTATTGACTTGTCGGTTGGTTAAGTCGCAGTTGGGCAATGGCCTATGGAGTTATGAGTGCCTGCCCGTGGCCGCGCAGGAAGTACCGCAAATGATTGCAGAATTAGAACGACTGCGTGCTTCCAGACAGATGTATCCAGGTCAAGGAGCTCAAGGCGCCACCCAAGGCGATCTGTCGAATACTCAATTTGCGGTTTTATCGCTATGGATTGGTCGGCGCTACGGCGTGCCTACAGATCCAGCCTTGTGGAAAACGGCGGAAGTTATTCGTCGTAGTCAAAATCCAGATTTAGGTTGGTCATACATGATAGGCGGAGGGAATCAGACTTCGACTTTTTCCATGACCGCAGCTGGGCTCATGTGCATCTCGACGGGTTATGGCGCCTTGCGCGAAACCTACCTCTCGACGACTGGGACAAGTGGCAAGCCCGCGGATAAAGGTCCGCCGCCACCTGACCCAGCCAAGGATCCGATAATCCTGCGCGGGAACATGCACCTGGCAGGAATTTTTCGCACTCCTTTTGACGCGCTGGCCCAACAGGGTTTTGGTTCTGTACCCTACACCCTCTGGGCGCTAGAGCGCGTGGCTATGGTGTATGACTGGAAGACCATCGGCACCACTGATTGGTATGCTTGGGGGGCGAGTTATTTTCTGCGCACCCAATTGCCCAACGGCGCCTGGGATGACAATAACCGTTGCGGCCCAGTACCTTGCACGGCTTTTGGCATTCTGTTTCTGATGCGAAGCAACTTGGCGACGGATTTGACCGCGCATTTCCGCGGGGAAGCAGTGCTCCACACTGGCGACGACAAAACCTTGCCTGGAAGCAAACCAACGCCCGAAAAACCCGGCGAGGCCTCAAGCCAAAACCCCACGGCTGATTCTAACCCAACCCAAGCCAATACGTTAGCAGAAATTACAGAGCGACTCATTGCTGGCTCTGAGGCCGAAAAACGCGCCATGCTCCAGCATGTCGTACAAGCCAGCGGTGGAATTTACACCCTAGCCCTGGCAGAGGCGATACCACGTTCCAGTCAAGCGAACGAGCAAACCGAGTTCCGCCGCGCTCTAGTGCATCGCATGACACGCCTGAGCACGGAAAGCCTCCAGGCTTACTTGAAGCACGTAAACCCCGAATTGCGGCGTGCCGCCGCTTGGGCCGTCGCTTTGCGCGATGAGCAGAGCTTGGCTCCTGCGTTAGTTCCCTTGCTCGATGATAAGGATTCGGAGGTGGCCGCCGTTGCCTACCTGGCGCTCAAGACGCTCACGAGCAAAGACTTTGGCCGATCCTCTAGCACCTGGAAAAAGTACTTCCAACAATCCTCATCACCCTAAGCCACCTCGCCCAGGAGCTTTTCCTATGATAGGCAACGGTTTTTCCGCACCTCCGCCACGCTTTTCTGGTCGCGATCGCTGGTTATTAGCTTTCTTGAATGGTTCCCTGGCGTTGGGTTTGGTGTTGTTTCTAATCGTGAGCACGCAAGGTTGGGCGCTTTGGTTTTTCGTCGTGATAGGAGGTTTGGGGCTGTTAGGAGCCGTGCATTACCTTCTGTGGGGTCGGGCCATGGAGTATGAAGTTCGCGAGGAACGGGAGCGGCTAATGCGTGAGGAGATGGCTCAGAGTCAAGCGGCTCACGCACCAACTGGATGGTCGCGTCGGTTTTGATCCGTTCTTTTGAAGCGACCAACGCGTCCAAACATCGAAAACGATACTTTGCGCGAATGGAGCCGCCTACGGCGCTGGGTGTTGGATAGCCTGACGACGTAAGCGTTCCTGACGATATTTTTCGGCAGTGGCCAGGTCAAAAGGGCCATGCGCGGGGTTAGGAGGAAAGCCACGATACCGCGTCTGACACCGATAGCATACGGTCATGTTCCCCACCAGCCAGTAAAGCACGGCATCTGCAACCACGGAACCGATCAGCACCGCCCAGGTCCAAACGATCCAGTGCCAATAATAGAACACGCATGAGAGGGCAAATGCCAGAACTAAGATGGTAAGACCGAGGCGGTGAGGAAAGTCCTTTTGCACATACATTTCGTCATTGCCACACACGCGGCAACGGGGCAAAGTTCCGCTTTGGGCTGACGCTTGTCCGCGCACCGGCTGGCGGCACGCCGGGCACGGCCATTGGCTATCGTTCACCTGCTCGGTTGAGAATAAAGTACCGCAATGGGGACATGTAATTTCCATTTGCATAGCACTACCAATTTTCGGGTACTAGTCAGGGTTCCTGAATCTTCCGCCCCTTACCGACTGAACGTGCTCCTAAGTCGTGTGTTCTAATAAAAGTTGGGCCAGTTCCCCAAGGAAAGAAGCGATGGTCGCTGCATAGAGGATGCCTGTGGCCGATTGCGTCGAGCGGAGCCGGGCACAACGATAAGCCAAGTAACCGAATATGAGAGCAGCAACTATACCCGCTAACCCGCGCAACGCGAACCATAAGCCGCGGTCTAATGATGCTAATACTCCTCCATTCGAAACACACACGAAACCATAATGTGCCAAGCTTACCACGGCGCGAGCTACGATGCTAACGATAAGCAGCCAAGTCAAGCGGACCAAGGGGCGAACCGACATCCCTGGTGCAATGAGATAGTAATGTCCCAAAAGCATAGCGGTCAGGGCAAAGCCGAGTTGCGCAGCAGCCGTGGCGTTATCGAGGATAAGCCAAGGCTGTGGTGCCTTGCTGGCTAGGCACACGCTCAGGCTCCCAGCAGATGCGAGAATCGCTAACATGATGGGCACTAATCCGAGCGCGTCGGGTTCCGCCATCCAAAACCAAGTCCCTGCGAAACATGCTGCCCCAGCTAATCCGAGCCCCACCCAAAACGTCGCCGCGTCTCGCGGGACAGCCGCTATGCCTGTCAAGCAAAGCAAGCCAAGTGCAATGAGCAAATGAATGCGGAAAAAACGCGGCGGCACCTCCTTTCTCGGCAACACGACTAACGCTCCCAACATTCCGATGACCAACCGCAGTACGAAAATCTCCAACATGACTTCACTTCGAGCCGTAAATTAACGACATCAATTCTGTACGGGTCGAGAGATTGGACTTGAAGATACCGCGCATGGCACTGGTCGTACACACACTTGTGGGCTTACGAATCCCACGTATGGTCATGCAGGTGTGCGTGGCCTCCATGATCACTGCAACCCCCTTCGGCTCCAGTTCCTGCATCAGCAAATCAGCCAGCTGTTCGGTCAAACGTTCCTGCACTTGGGGACGATGGGCGAGCGCTTCTACGACTCGGGCTAATTTGCTCAGACCAACAATTTTGCCGTTGGGAATGTAAGCCACGTGGGCCTGTCCCACAAAGGGCAATAGATGATGTTCACACAGACTTTCGAAACTGATACCTTTGACCAAGACAATCTCATCATACTTTTCTATGAAACATTTTTCCAAGTGTTGACGCGGGTCTTCATGTAAGCCCCGAAAAAGCTCGGCGTACATGCGGGCCACGCGTTGGGGCGTGTCTCGTAGGCCTTCGCGTTCCGGGTTTTCGCCCACTGCGAGCAAGATCTCTCGCACCGCCGCAGCGATGCGCTCCAAATCGATTGGGACACCTGTCAAGTTCCCGCCTACAGGCCCTGCCAGGCAAGGTCGGGTGCCATCACCCGCAGTAGAGTCCGAGGTAATCGGCTCCGAAGGTTCCGAATCTCGGAGAGCGCGACTCACGTTGGTGTCTCCGTCTAAGCGGTCGTATGTTCAAAAAGCGGGTTCGACTCAGGGTGAACGCTGGGTTTGCCATATTGGAATATTGTAATTATCGTGACACTCCGACGACAGTGCGCCATCATGCCTAAACTGTACCACAGACGCTAGCTCTCCCGGATCCTAGAGCGAATACTACGACCACAATTCTGGTGATGGAGCTTGTGGACGATATCTTGTCGTAGGTGTTAGCGAATACCCTGACTTTCGCACTGAAGAGTTACTATTAGCCATTATGGCCACCGTAGTGTGACGCCCTGCGCAATTCATCTCGGCGTATGTCTACGCAATCACTAATGGGTTGCAATCTTTCAGAAAGCGTTTCACCCGCTTAGGTCTTTTCCCCTGGTTTCGTACGTCAGTGGATTGCAAGGGGTTCTGAAAAATGCCAGGTAGCCAAGGAGTCGAAGCAGAGTCGCCTTTGGTGGTGCCAGATGTCCTTGGCAAGACTTGATGTGGTAAGGTATGCGGATTGCGCCATGCTCGGGGTGAAAGAGAATGCACGTTTTTGCGAAAGGCGTTGAGCTTAGAGAAGACGCCAGCCGATGCGTTCTTACGGCAGCAATTCTCCAAAGAGTGGAGTATGCCGGACTTGAAAAATAAGCCAAACGCTACCGTAGGAGGCCGAGGTATGGCATGGAATTCGGTGAAGCGAATGCTGGCCAACGTGGCCCTGGCAGTGTCTGCCAGTGGGGTGTGGGCTGCCGATCCACTGAAGCCCCCAGCACCTCAACCAACGGCGCCGCAGGTGATGCATCCTGAGCAGGGTCATTTGGTGGGCTTACCTGCCCATTGGCATCAATGTGCAGATGGTTGTGCCTGGCTTTATGGCAGTGCCGAAGCACTTTGGCTGCGACGCACGGACTCACGGCGAGAAAATCTGACTTTTAATGATGTGCCAGTGTTCGTGCTGAACACTGACGCGGGCGAATTCGATCATGAAATCGGGGCGCGCTTCCTGGTGGGCATGTTCCTGGATCGCAACACTAGTGTTGAGGCACTTTATTTCGGCTTGCATGATTGGAGCAAAATGGCCAGTGTTACCGACCCTGCACAAACTTTGCAACCATACTGGGGACAGTTTGGCGTCCCTGGCGGACTCGATGACTCTGCCTTCACCGACGCCTTCGCTCATGGATTTCAATATGATTCTCGTTTGCACAACGTCGAATTGAACCTGCGGCAATGGTATAGCCCATATCTCTCGACGCTCGTAGGTTTCCGTTACGTGTATGTGCGCGATAAATTCGCATTCTTCTCCTTCGATGACCCTGGTGTGCCGATTGGTGGGCCCGGCTTCGGCCTTTATCAGGTTAACACGAAAAATCACCTGCTGGGTCTGCAAATAGGTGCTGACGGCAGCTATCCTGTGCTTTGGGATAATTTGGTCCTCGGGATTCGTGGCAAAGCCGGCTTGTTCATCAATTCCGCGAAACAGACAAGTCGCTTCTTCAACAATCCCACTGGTGAAGGTCCGATCACGGATGCTATTACCGACGAAGACGGCAACCGGCTTGCCAGCCTCGTCGAGGTGGGTGCCTATGTGACTTACTGGATCACGCCCAACATCGCTGTGCGTGGCGGTTACGATCTGATTTATGTAGCTGGTCTGGCTTTAGCACCTGAGAACCTCGACAATAGTCCGCTACCGCTCAATGCGCGCAGCAACTTAAAGGATAACGGCGACATCATCTATCACGGGCCTTCGATTGGCGTCGAATTCCGTTGGTAAGGCAGTACTCGGTAGCACAATTAACTTTCCCTCAGCTCTTCCTACATCGACTAGTTTCATATCAGAGCGAGCTTTTCGGTTTCTAGGGAACGGTTAGGCGGGCAGGCTCGGGCCTGCCCCGTTCATTTTCGTGTCTGGTCTTGCAAGTTGGACATACAAAATCCAGCCGATGCTAAGTTTTATCCTGCCGAAGCTCAATAAGCTTTCCCCAAATCATTTACTGCAAAGCTAATCTTCACCTCGTACCAGGCACTCTCGGGATGTTTTGAGACACCGCGCGATTGACTTCATATATTCACTAATTGGGGTTGAAATCACTGGAAGTGAAAATCCTCGTGAGTCGCGCTGTGTTAGCGGAAATCGGCACGCGGATTGCTTTACTTGCGTGTCAGAGCTATGAGGCTGCCGCGGGAGCACAGCCTGAGATTCGCTACGGTAACTTTCGTCCTATTCGGGCAAATCTTGGCCATAACAGGTTTGCCTGGTGCTTGGTTAGCGCGCTGGTGGGCGAAGGATCGGAGTGTGCCGTTCCCGTGCATGCATCGCGGTTGCGGTTGCCGAAGCGCTCGTGACTGTTGGACTAGCTGTTGCTGTTTCACAGCGCAGGAGCGGCAGCGCTGGGCTGAGCGACACAGCATCTCCGTAGCTGATGTGATGGGCGGCTGCCAGACGTGTGGCGATTGCGGCGAGCAGAACCGAGGATTTTTCACAGAGGCTAGCTCGCCCACATGCTCTCATGGCGATTTGTGTTGTGGTTGTGAAACTCGCACAGTTGAGAATTGTGGCTCTCACGATTCGCGAACCCAGGATTGGTGGCATCCCGTGCTGGTACGTCGCTGCCGGGGGGAAATGCTCATCATGCCGCACTGGATGCCTGCCGTCCCGGAGACACCCGGATGTGAATGGCTTGTTACCGACGCTTACCCGGGGCACCTTTTTGTCCCGGACAACCCAGCTCTAAGCGAGCATATTCCCGCCGTTCCTGAGCCGCCCCCGCGGGTTACATAAGCCGGGCGTTGTTCTTAACTGGCCAGCTGAATGTCAGTACTGGCTGCGCGATTTCTTCACGCGCCGGAACTGTCGAGTTTCCCCACCAATGCCTTTGCGATGTCGCTGCCAGCGTGGGCGATATTATGCCGCGCCCACGTCCTGCTCACCAGCTTAATGACCACTTTTATCATCCTTAAAATCACAATTGTTGAAATCAATTAAGGGGGGCAACCATCATGACCCGCTTCCGATATGGAAATCCAGCGACACTCCCAATTCGAAGCTTAGCAGGATTCACCTTGATCGAACTCCTGGTGGTGATCGCCATCATTGGGCTGCTGATGGCTTTACTCTTGCCGGCGATTCAGCGGGTGCGCGAGGCAGCCAACCGCATGCGCTGCAGCAACAATCTGCGGCAACTGGTAATCGCGGCTCACAATTTTGAAAGTAATTTCGGGCAACTGCCGGCGTTCCACAATCTAGAGGGACAGCTTTCAGGAAATTTTTCCATTCAAGCCCGGTTGCTTCCGTTTGTTGAGCAAGACAATCTCCGAAACCTGCTCAATTTTGATGTCTCGCTGACAGTGGGATGTTGTCCGGGCGACTTGCGACCTCAGTTCGTGGAACCGGCACGGACAGTGGTGAAACTCTTCCGTTGCCCTAGCGATGGCGGTCAGGATTTGTTTGAGGTGCGTACCGGAACCAGCGGCGGTGCCACAGGACGCATTGATATCTATGCCAGCAACAATTACCACATCAACCTTGGTTCCGGGGTGGGCACGCAATACGACACACGAGTCCCTACGGATGGCATGACTTGGATTAATGCGCGAGTCGCCTTGAGCGACGTGACTGATGGCACCAGCAATACCGCGCTCTTTGGCGAATCGCTCGTAGGCCTGGGCCAACAAAGGCCTCCTGCGCCTACTAGCGATGCGCAGCGGCGCCGGATCATGATGGATATCACTTGCTTATTCATTGACCGCAACATGCCACCGGCGACCCCAGGTTTGCAGGGTTACGTTGTGCCTGATGATCCCGGCGCTTTTTACAGCATGACGCTCACGCATCCGCTCAATCGTGGTTGGCAGGGTCAGAGAGGCGCAGGTTGGATCAGTGGACGAGAGTATTACACCGCGTACTATCATTATCATCCGCCCAACAGTAACATCCCGGACATGCTCACCTGTGGCTGGGGCATCTTCGGCGCTCGCAGTCAGCATGTTGGCGGCGTCAACGCTGGCTTTTGCGATGGCAGTGTCCGCTTCATCCGCGAAACCATTCAGCTAGCGACTTGGCGTGCATTAGGTACCCGCGCTGGCGGCGAAATTATTCGCGGCGCAGATTAGCTGCTCGCCGGCCTCCGGCCGTTTGTATCTCCTTCTCCCGCCACGAAGACGGGGCCAAGGATGGACCGGAGACTCTCCGTCGTAGGTTTCGCCATCAATCTTAGTGCATTTTTCAGGGGGCTAATCCGAATTGGGAAAACAATTATCCCAGATGCAGATTTTAGGTCCGAAACGATCGTCATCAACTACGCTGACACAATTGGCACTCCTAACGGAGACGCCCCAAGCCTGAGCAACAATCGGAGACCGCGTCGGGGCCACTGTCAACCGAGCGATTGGGCTCGGAAGATAAGTTCGCTTTAGAAAACTGACGGGCATACGATCGCAAACGAGAAAACTTTGTGATCACCATACGGGGTGACTCGTGGGTATTTTTGTTGTTTAGGACCCAAAAGCCGGTGGCGGTCTCATTCGCGAAACGCCCTTTCTCCGGTGAACCGCCGGGCCCTCTTTTGCCGTGGACAACCGGTGGATGCGCGTCCGCGTTAGACGCTTGATGGGGCCGATCAAGCTAAATCCCGAGGAAGTACGCCAGGAGGATTGAATCGCCGGTCCCCTGCTCTGCACGATCCGTTTGATGCGGAAAGGACTTCCCAGCGGCCTAGTGAGGGTGGTTTCCGTCCCCCAATGTCAAGTTTACCATTCGTGCGGGCGGCGAAATATAGACGGGGATTACCATCCGCTAACCACCATCGTAAGGGTCGTGAGTCATCGGACCAGGTCTGAACTTTCGCTACAGACATTTTGCTTACCCATGCACCTGAGTCGCGGATCCCCTCTGATTGGCAAGGCTGCGTCGACAAATCGTTATGCGTCTTATGTGTTGATGTTCTTGCACTGAGGATGTGTTTTTAGGGCATATTGAGGGGAACAAGTCAAGCCAATACGTGGTGCAGGTACGGGGATTTCAATCATGAGCGTATTGACCGCAAGAGTAACGTTTTCCGGGATTATGCCTACAACTGTGCTCGTAAAAGTCTTATATTCGGCGCCGGCTATTTCTTGCCCTCCTGAATGTTTGTAACAGGTAACGGAGGAAGCGGAGGCCGTCCTCTGACGTTGACCATCGGGACAGCTTCCGCAGGAAGCTCAACTTGGCGCACCGCCTTGCCGATAACCGCTGGTTCGGAACTACTTATCAGGTCTCCAAGCATTGCATATTCGCGCCAAAATTGCGAAGTGTGAAACACGAGCTGAGAGTATAAGGCTTCCGCTGCGCTACCCATCGTCCCATCGGTTAAGGGTTGTTGACGCAACCAACGTAGGGGCGAAATACTTGAATCGCTGCTGGCGGGGGCGTAAGCCTTAGCTCCTGCGAGCAGGCGAGGACGCGCTGGCATCTCTCCGGCTAGCCCGAGGGGCGTCAGGCGTTCCGGCAAAGAGCGGATGAAAGGCTTGGCTCGTGTCGGCGCGACCGGTACTCGAGGCTCAGTCGTTAATGGTAACCATATGTGGCGCGTGAATTCCCTTGCTAGTTGCTGGGCTGGCCCAATGTGGGCTCCTGGTCCACTAACCAGCGGAGGCAGCACTCTTGCGTCGGCGTTAGCCTGACTAATGCCGATTCCCAATCCGGCTTCAAACGGAAGGCAGCATACCATTGTCCAGAAAATAGGTGGGATTGAACAACTATAGTTCCTTGCCATCACGTCACCTGGTGAATCAGAAGAGTCCCGGGCTGAGGGCTCCCGACTCTAGTCAGTCGCCCCCTTCGTACGCGCTATTTCTTGAAAAGACCAACCTTCCGCAGGCTTTTTTATATGCACGCGAAGCTATGTCGAGCGTTAGGATTTAGCCAATGAACGAAGCCAACCATCCCTGGAGAGGTCAGTTGTGATAGCTGGGCTAGTTAGCCCTCATAAGAATGCTTTTCTCGCTCGGCTTCGTCGAAAGATGAATGCTCTAGCTCGTCAGGCGCCCCCGGAATGCGGTATTCGCCGCCAAGCCAACGCCCGGTATCTATGATCCGGCAACGTCGGCTGCAAAATGGAAACGTCGGAAGGTCATATATTGTTTCGATGCGAAGCTCCTTACCGCAAATAGGGCAACGCACGCAGAGCATAGTCCACCTGCTTTTGCCAGAACCTTGTGCACTGCTGACGGCGGACTATTTCCCCGCTGAGAATTATAGTCCACCGCGAAATGCTTGATGTGTACTAAAAGCGGTCTGACAACACATGACAGGAAACGTATCCGCTTAGCAAAGAGCATGTATGTTACCAAGTCGGCTGAGGATTTGTTCAGAGAGCCGTAAGGGCAGGATCGAGGCTAGGCAAAAGATTAGGTCGAGTTGAGTTTCGCTTCGGGCGATTCCTCCTCGGACGGGGATTTACTCACGACGACCCGTGCGGGGCGGAGCACGCGGTCATGATAATAATAGCCCGCTTCGAGGACCTTGATCACGGTATTTGGCGGGTGCTCGGCGCTGGGTTGCTGCAGGACAGCCTGATGCAAATGAGGGTCAAAAGGCTGGCCTTGCGCTTCCATAAGAGTGATGCCGTGCTTTTTGAGAAGGTTCTGTAATTGGTTATAAATCATGACCACGCCTTGTCGTAGAGGCGAATCTTCTTGAACGGAGTCCAAAGCTCGTTGCAGATTATCAAGCACGCTGAGCAAATCGAGCGCTAACGGCCAAAGGGCATAGCGGCGCTCTTGGTCGCGTTCTTTAGCGATGCGTTTCTGGTAATTTTCGAAATCGGCCCGCGTCCGTAACAGAAGTTCTTTGAAAGTATCGCGTTCGCGCATCAGTTGTTCTAAGTCGGCCAACACCTGAGACGCAGCGGCATTATCTTGTACGGCCGATTCGGGCGCTGCTGTTTCTGGCGCCGCCGTGGTTTCGCTGGTCTGGGGCTGAGCACTGGAAGTCGGCTCTTCACTCATGGTACACCAGTTATCTCAACATCAGGTACTGGGGCTTATGACTTTTCCCCCAGTTTGGCCTAGTTTTTCGAGCCGTCCGATTTGCAGGCGCAACTATCGGTACCGCAGCCAGCCTGTTCAAGTTCTTTCTTAGCTGCGGCTTTGTACGACTCGCTACGGTAATCGGTTATGTAGAATCCCGAACCTTTAAAAATCAACCCTGCTCCCGCACCGAAGAGCCGACGTAAACGCGGTTGCTGGCACTTCGGACAATCGCGGAGCGGCTCTGCTGTAATCGGTTGCAATTCCTCGAAGGTATATTCGCAAGCTTCACAGACATACTCATACGTAGGCATGGCCTCTCCTCCATTTCGCCACAAGAGTTTCGTGAGTGCCTGGCTAAGCTGCCATCGGTCTGTCCACGGAATATCGTGAATCGCTTGGGTCAAGATGGCTTGCTCATACGATTTAGTACAGGCTCCGTGCTAGTTTCAGTTATGTTTCGGGAGCCTGATTGGTCTGCCCGGACGACGGATCCGAGCCGAGCCAAGACTTGAGCATATCTAAAAAGGAACGGCGCTGGGGCGTAACATTTCTCTGCTCCAACTCAGCCAACTCGCGCAACAATTCCTCTTGGCGTCGGGAAAGCTTGCGCGGCACCTCGACAATGACTTGGACTAGGAGGTCACCTCGCTCCTGGCTGCGGAGCTTGGGCATTCCCTGACCGGGCAGGCGTAACACTTCATGACTTTGTGAACCTCGGGGGATGGTCAATTTGGTAGTTTTCCCATCCAGAGTCGGAATGTCAATTTCTGCTCCAAGTGCGGCCTGAGTGAAACTGATGGGCACTTGGCAGAGGAGGTCGTTCCCTTGACGACGGAAGAACGGATGCTCCCGGACTCGCAGCACACAGAATAAATCGCCGCGCGGTGCACCTGGGTCGCCCGCTTCTCCTTCTCCGGGCAAATGCAAGCGATGACCTGTGTCTACGCCAGGAGGAATGCGCACTTCAAGAGTACGTCGCACTGATACTTTGCCTTGCCCCCGACAGCGAGGACAAACTTGTGTCACACGGTAGCCTTGTCCTTGGCAGGCACGACATGTAGTCCTTAGCGTTATTATCCCTTGATGCAGGTAGATCTCACCATTTCCGCCACAACGGGGACACGGTTCCGGGCGATATCCTCGCGGAAGACCAAGGCCGCCGCATTCCCCGCATAGCTCGAGCCGTTCCAGCTCGAAAGTACGAGTCGTACCCGTGAATGCTTCGCGCAAATCTAACTCAAGAACGACTTCGAGATCACGACCAGGCCGTAAACTCCGCCGGCTCCGTCGGCCTCCGAGGCCAAAAAAATCACTCAGAAGGTCGAAGATCGGGTCGATTACTTCCCGCGCTGCGGGCGAAGGCGCGGTGCCTTCCCAATTGCTGTCCAACCCAGCGAAACCATAGCGGTCGTAGCGGGCCCGCTTCTCTGGGTCAATTAGGACTTCGTAAGCCTCGGTGACTTCCTTAAATTTTTCAGCTGCTTCTTCGTCGCCAGGGTTACGGTCGGGATGGTAACGTTTGGCCAGCTCGCGGTAAGCGCGCTTGATCTCCTCCTCGGTGGCATTACGCCTTACTCCCAAAACCTCGTAATAGTCGCGCTTACCGGCCATAGCCGCTGTATCGTAGTGCGCACTCATGTCTTGCTCAAGCCCAAATAGATTCTACGCCCTACGGAAAAGTAGGACGAACTAAGCGCGCACGATGTCGCACTCACGAAGACAGTTAGCTGAACTTGCGGCGCTACGATTGCTACAGGCCGCGATTAATGTACTGCGCCTTCAACCTTCGGCTTATCAGCCTCTTCTTCGATACGAGTCACCAACACCTCTGTGGTGAGCATAAGTCCCGCGATGCTGGCCGCGTTTTGCAGGGCCGTGCGTACGACCTTCGTGGGATCAATGATGCCGGCTTTAAACATGTCCACGTATTGACCGGTGTTGGCATCGAACCCGATATTGGGGTCATCCTGTTCAAGCACTTCCTGGGCAACGACAGCGCCATCTCGGCCAGTGTTCTCGGCAATTTTGCGAATGGGTTCTTCCAAGGCACGCAGGACGATCTCCGCACCGTACTTTTCGTCGCCTTCGAGTTTCTTGGCCAGTTTCTGAACTGCGTCCTTGCAACGCAACAGAGCTACACCACCTCCGGGCAGGATACCTTCTTCAACCGCAGCGCGGGTAGCATGAAGCGCGTCTTCGACGCGGGCTTTTCGCTCTTTCATTTCCGTTTCAGTGGCCGCTCCCACCTTGATGATGGCCACACCTCCCGTTAATTTCGCCAACCGCTCGCTGAACTTTTCTTTGTCGTATTCGCTTTCGGTTTGCTCCATTTGGGTGCGAATTTGCTCAATGCGTTTCTGAATATCCTGCTTTTTTCCTTTACCGCCGATGATGGTGCAACTTTCTTTCTCGACGCGGACACGTTCACATTGACCGAGCTGCTTCGTGGTAACGTTCTCTAACTTGATGCCCAAGTCTTCGCTGATGAGTTGACCGCCCGTAAGCACCGCAATGTCGCCGAGAATTGCCTTACGTCGGTCACCGAAACCGGGAGCTTTGACGGCGCAGCACTGCAAAACGCCCCGCAGCTTATTCACTACCAAAGTGGCCAACGCTTCACCTTCTACGTCCTCGGCGATCACTAGCAAGGCTCGACCTTCCTGGGCCACACGTTCAAGCAACGGTAACAAGTCGCGCACATTGCTGATTTTCTTCTCGTAAATCAGGATGTACGGATTCTCCAGTTCACAGCGCATGGTGGAAGGATCGGTGATGAAATAAGGCGAAATATAACCCTTATCGAACTGCATCCCTTCTACAAATTCAACAGTGGTTTCGGCGCCCTTACCCTCCTCAACTTGAATGACGCCGTCCTTACCCACCCGCTCCACGGCATCGGCAAGCATTTGCCCAATTCGCATATCGTTATTGGCGCTGATGGCACCCACCTGAGCAATCTCGTCTTTGCGCGTAACCTTCCGCGACATTTTCTCCAGTTGGCTGACGGCCGCCTCCACGGCCTGGTCAATGCCCCGCTTCAGGCTCATGGGGTTAGCGCCAGCGGTGGTATGCTTCAGCCCTTCCTTATAAATAGCTAGCGCTAGAATGGTTGCTGTGGTGGTGCCGTCGCCGGCGACATCACTGGTTTTCTGGGCCACTGCGTTTACCAGCTTGGCTCCCATGTTCTCGAATGGATCAGGTAGGTCAACCTCCTTGCTGACGGTGACTCCATCTTTCGTGACGGTGGGGTTACCGAAAGTCTTCTCAATAATCACGGTGTGCCCTGTGGGACCAAGCGTACACCCAACGGCTTTCGCCAGTTTCTCCGCCCCAGCAAGGAGTTTTTTCCTAGCTTCATCACTGAACATCAGTTGTTTAGCCATATCCCTCTCCTTCGCAAGTATTGTCTCGATTTGTATGGAAATACCCCAAGCACTCGGTAGCTCTGCAAATATCTCTTGGCCATGCAGAGGTACCCAGTGCTCGGCACTATAGTACAAAAGTCACTTTGAGATTTTCCACTTGCCCACTCGAGGTCGGAGCGAATCTATTCGCGTGCGAAAGATATAGGAGCACTACTTGATGACTTTGGCGAGGATATCGCTTTCGCGCATGATTTTGTATTCCTTGCCGTCGATCTTCACGTCGCTGCCAGCATATTTGCTGAAAATCACCTCATCGCCGACGGCCACGTTCATGGCTGCACGTGTGCCATCTTCGAGCAACTTCCCGGGACCGACAGCGATGACCTTACCCCGTTGCGGCTTTTCTTGGGCCGTGTCGGGAAGGACGATGCCGCCGGGAGTCCGCTCCTCGGATTGCATGGGTTCAATTACCACACGATCATCTAAGGGTCGCAGTTTCATGGCCGTTAGCCTCCTTTTGCGCTCTTAGAACTCATCCATGTGCTCATCATGGTGTCGGGATTCTTCCTTCTCTTTTTTCGGGATATCCGCGACCAGCGTTTCCGTAGTCAATAATAAGCAGGCAACGCTGGCACCATTTTGCAAAGCACAGCGGGTGACTTTCACAGGGTCAACAATTCCCGCTTTCCGCAGATCAGTGTATTTCAGTTGCAGAGCATCGAAGCCCCAGGTTTTTTCCTTGGCCTTGCGCACCTCATTGACGACAACCGACCCGTCCAATCCCGCATTCTCGGCAATGGCGCGACACGGGACCTCCAAAACTTCCTTGAGCAACTCCACGCCCACTTGCTCATCGCCTTCTAACTGCAACTTATCTAGCGCCCGAGCCGCATGTACCAATGCCACACCTCCGCCCGGCAAGATACCTTCTTCCAAAGCCGCGCGTGTGGCACTGAGGGCGTCTTCATACAACGCCTTGCGCTCTTTCATTTCCGTTTCGGTGGCGGCACCGACCTTGATCACGGCCACGCCGCCTGACAACTTCGCCAGCCGCTCTTGCAACTTTTCGCGGTCGTATTCGCTGTCGGTCTTCTCGATTTCCTGCCGAATCTGCTGACAGCGTCCCTCAATAGCCTCACGCTTCCCTGCCCCTTCAATGATGGTGGTGTTTTCCGAATCTACTCGAACTTTCTTGGCCTGACCCAGGTCGGTCAGTTTCACATTCTCCAGCTGAATTCCGAGGTCTTTGAAGATGGCCTTCCCCCCGGTGAGAATAGCGATGTCTTCGAGCATCGCCTTGCGACGGTCGCCGTAACCTGGTGCCTTCACAGCGCAGCATTCGACAATTCCCCGCAACTTGTTCACCACTAGGGTGGCCAGCGCTTCGCCTTCTACATCTTCCGCAATAATTAGCAACGGGCGCTTAGCTTTTGACACTGCTTCCAGTAACGGAATCAATGGCCGTGCAGAGGAGATTTTGTCTTCGTAAATCAGGATATAAGGCTTCTCTAACTCACAGATAACCTCGTCCTGATTGGTGATGAAATGGGGCGAGAGGTAGCCGCGGTCAAATTGCATACCCTCGACCCACTCCACTTCCGTTGTAATCCCTTTGCCTTCCTCGATCGTAATCACGCCATCGGTGCCCACGCGTTCCAGGGCCTCTGCGATCCGTTCTCCAATCTCCGAGTTGTTGTTAGCGGCGATGGTGGCTACTTCGCGTATTTCCTTCTTGTTCTTGATATCAATCTTCTCGGCCATTTTTCTTAGTTCAGCCACCACTGCATCTACCGCCTTGTGAATGCCCCGACTCATGGCCATGGGATCTACGCCGGCAGCAACGCGACGTAGTCCCTCGCGAAAGATAGCCTCAGCTAATACAGTGGCCGTGGTCGTGCCGTCGCCTGCGACATCGCTCGTCTTGCTGGCGGCTTCCTTGACCAACTGCGCGCCCATGTTCTCGTAGGGGTCTTCTAACTCGATGTCCTCGGCTACGGTGACGCCGTCCTTCGTAATGTTCGGCGCGCCCCAACCTTTATCCAATACGGCGTTGCGTCCTCGCGGTCCGAGGGTACTTTTCACCGCCCGGGACAGCTTTGTCACACCGCTAAGCAGTTTTTGTCGTGCTTCATCACCGTAGGCCAATTGCTTAGCGCCCATGAAATTCCTCCTCTCGCCTTGCGCTTAGTGAATTATTTTGAGGCGGGCTGAAATCATCAGCGGCCCGCTTCGTCAGACCACGGTATAACACCGGTTTACGGACAAGAAGCAGTTCAGCGTTAATATTCCCTAGCATGAAGCGTACCACTTCAGGATTATTGCACAAGTTCTTTTAGATTCATACCTTACGCTAACTATCCGATTCAAAACGGAGATATTCTTGCCTGCCAAACTGGCAGTAGGTCAGTCGTTTCACAACGGGTTTCGAAACTTATGTCTTCAATGAGGCCGACTAAAAAGTCAGTGTTCCGTATCTGCCGTTACGTGCTATGTTTTTCGGCGTTACATTGCGGGCCCCCTTGCGTCTGACCAGCGCAGGAAGATTAAGGACATGTACAACCGCTTCACAGGCTGGTTATTGATCGCCGTGGGTTTCGCAACGGGGGTTGGCTTGGGGCTGGGCTTTCGTCGCGAGGATTTCCTGTGCGGCTACAGTTCGCTGCGTCGGCGGCTGCTTCGCTTGGGACACATCGCCTGCGTTGCGTTAGGCATGAACAACGTGCTTTTCGATGTTTGAAAGCGCCACACTTTTTCTGGCCACGAACTTCCCCCTTTGGCGTCCTGGTCGGGGATCTTCAGTGGCCTCATGATGCCCTGGGTTGTTGAGCACCGGCATTGAAATCGGAGTTCCGCCATTGCTTTTATTTTACCAATAGCGCTCCTACCCACAGGGGCTATAACGACGTTGAGGATGGCTTGGCTATGAAAATCGGGCTGGTAGCGATTGGTGGTGTGCGCACGCTCGATCCGCGGTTGATCGAGTTGGGCATGCGTTTGCCCGCGCGGCGTCGGCGGGCAGAGGTGATCCAATCGTTACTGAGTTGAGGTTTACTCATGTTGGCAGCGTGCCCGCCCCCCGACCATGAAGTGCGCTATTCCGAGGTCCCCTTCGGTCGCGACGAACCCGCGGAGCTATACGACTGCGACCTGGTGGCCATGACCGAACTTACCACCCAGGCTCAGAACGCTTACGTGCTCGCCGAGCGACTACGTCGTCAGGGCGAGCGTCTCGCGTTAGGCGGACTCCATCCGACGGTGATGCCTAAGGAAGCGGCCGAGCATGCGGACTTGGTTTTCGTCGGCGAGGGGAGCGTATCTGGCCAATCGCTCTGAAAGCCTGAGAGCGGGGAGATTATCAGCAGATTTGGCGCGCAGGAGTTTCCCCCTGTGGCCGTCGACCCACTCCCGATGCCGCGGTATGACCTTCTAGCTGGACGGCGCTATAGCCGAGATACGGTGCGAACCACGCACGGCAGTCCTTGGCCTGCGAATTCTGTGCGGCGGGAATCTTACTTCGGCCCACTTTTCGTAAGCGTCCCGTTGACCAGCTGGGGCGCGATAGTCAGGCACTTCGCCAGCTTTGTCCCGAGCGGTTCAACGAGTTTGCCGACGATAACACTTTCGCCGATCACCGCTGGGGTGAAGAATTATGCGAGGCCTTGTGGCCTTTACTTATCCGCTGATTTACTGAGTGCGATATTTCCATAGCTGACGATGAGGAATTGCTGCGGCTGATGCGCCGCTCTGGGTGCCGCGAAGTTCTTATCGGACTAGAAAACCCGACGTCCGAGCCGCTTCGCGGGGTGGAATTACGGGCTGTTTTCAAAGCCAAGAAAGCACGCGATTATCTCCAAGCTGTGCGTCGCATTATGGCCGCAAGCATCATGGTCAACGGTTGCTTTATTTTAGGCTTGGACGAACGGGGGCCGGAGGTTTTCGACGCCACTTGGGAATTCGCGCAGACTGCCCCTTGATTCGACGTACGAATGACCATCATGACAGCTTTTCCTGCTACTCCACTCTACCAACGATTACTTCGGGAAGGTCAGCTGCTATGCCCAGGCCAGTGGGAGAGATATACGCTCTTCGAGGTAAATTTGGTGCCGAAACGCATGAGTATCGAACAACTGCATGCCGGGTTTTACGCTTGGCCGAGCGGCTCTACGCCCCGCAAGCCATCGAGCCACGCTTGCAACGCATCAGCGAAATGTCTGCCGTACGAACCTAATCAAATCTCAACGGGGCGACGCGGTTGAGTCCTCAGGAGCTACGACACGCAACAAAACCGACTTAGCAGCATGGACAGTGTTTTTACCTTCGCGACGGGCAAAGACGACAAACGGATGTTCCAGGGGAACGACCCACGGTTCGCAATAGATACTAATCGTCCGCTCCGTTTCGTTGGGAGTGATCAGGATTCCATTCAGACCGACATCTAACACGCGCACACCGTGTGGCAGGCCGATAACATCAATCGGCACACGGCCTTTGAAATCGTTACGCCGTTCGATGCGGACCGTAAGCTTGGTTTCGCCACCGGGGCGAATCGTGATGGTGTCCTCGCGGGTCGTGGTGCGAATGTCACCTGGCTCGATTAGCGACGGGATAGCTGCCACAAATTCGCGGACGATTACTTGGTCGCCCATGCGCGCCCGCGCCACTGCTTTGAGCGGTTGAGGTTTCTCCGGGAGTTTGGCATCAGGCTCCGCGTAAAGGGCGACCGCCGTCGTAAATTCTTCAGGGCCGATATGCGTCGGTGGTGCCGATAAACCTGGAGGGAGATTGACCAATTCCACATCTACGCGGGCGTCAAATCCATCCAGACGGTCAACTGTGAAATTAATCGGAGTAGCTCCGCCCCGCTCGATTTTTGGCTCGCGTGGCTCAAAACGAATGCGAAAATCTGGCCGCGGCGGACGTACAATGAGCCGATACGGCATCGGGGCAGTTTCCCGCGCTGCATGCTGCGATTCCCTTAGCGTGATGCCCGAAGCTTCGCCGATACGGACATAATAAGTACCATCGGCCGGCGGATCAAAGATGATGCGCGAATCTTTACCGTAACCGGGCCCGCCATCATCGTTGCGATAATAGAGTGTGATAATCGGATACCCATTAGGTGAAAATGACGAGCCGGGCGGATGGATTTCCACTTTATAAACCGGTGTGCCCGGCGGGTGATAAATCGGCGTGGTATCAAGATAACCTAAGCGCTGATTGTTGACATTGAAGAATCGGCAATCGTCATCCGGATTCCGCGGCAGGGCTAGAATGCGGAGCAATTCGCCATTGATGTACACGTAGTCGTTGACAGCCAACTCACGCCAATCTTCCAGACGAATCCCTGCGGATACGTTGTCGTGGTCGCGAAACGTGGTAAAGGTGCGTGCGACGCAGCGCAGCACTGCGCGAGGTACAGGCTGACGTCGGGCATCCAAAATTTCCACCACGGAATCCAGCGGCGAACCTAGGCGCCGCGCTTCGACTTCCACGATGAGACGTTGA
The DNA here is from genome assembly GCA_025060195.1 of Gemmatales bacterium. GTDB lineage: Bacteria > Planctomycetota > Planctomycetia > Gemmatales > HRBIN36 > HRBIN36. Next base: position 63,797 of record JANXCQ010000004.1, read on the forward strand.
CCTCGTCGTGCCGAAAATTGCCAGAGGTGGGTGTCGCTAGGTCGGAACAAGCAACCGTTGGCCACACCAGGAGCGGGAACACTGCCTAGCTCGGTCTCGCCTGCCTTTTGGAGCGTTTCCCACGGCGCAACCACCTCAGGAAATTCGCCGATCACTACGCTGCGGTTGCCTAACGCAGGACCTTGCGAGGTGCTCAGAGCGACGGGTAATCGGCTGCCGATGGCCTGGTCGGGCTTGGCGGCAATTTTGACCGTTGCCGGGTGGCCTAAGTGCACGCCGAACAAGTGCACCGTGGTTTCCGTGCCCCGCTGTAGTCCTAAGGGGTAAATTCCGGTGATCACCGCAATCGGGCCTATATGCAGCCGATAACGGGTCTTGCCATCGCCGCGGTACTGCCGGTCGTGCACCGCCAGGGCATAGGTACCCGCCTGGGCGAACCGATAACCGAGTAACCCGTCGAAACTTTCCACCAGAAGTTGACCTTGTTCGTCGGTTAGCAGTAACACAGGCTCCAGCGAGGCCCCTGGTTCAGCTATCACCTGGACGCCGATCTGCTCGCCTGCTTGTACCTGGAAACGATAAAAGTCTACCTCACCTGCGCGGTCGAGACTTGCCGTGATGCTGCGTGGTAGCGTAATCAAAGGCGCGGTGCGTGCCGAGTTGTTAGGTTCTTCTTCTTCGGAGCAGGCGAAATAGTCCACGAACACGGTCGCATGAGCAGTGCCGCCAGGAGCTTGTAGCGTGAGCTGGTACGTACCCGCTGAAGCCGAGTTCGGTATTTCCACCCGTACGTTGCGTTGCCGCGGGTTCGGCGTTGGTAACAGTTCGACTTTGCTATTGGGTACATTGAGCGTGGCCGATGTAACCGCGTCCAGATCTTCGCCTTCGACGGTCAACATGTTGCTCTGGCCGCGAATCACCCCTTGTGGGATGAGACGAGACACCTTCGGTGCTGGAGGTTTTGTCGGTAAGGGTTGCGCCTGGACGTTCCCAGTGTTGACGTCCACCAAGAGCAAGGCACCGTCGAAGCGGCCCAAGGCCAATTGTTTACTGTCGGAGCGCACGGCCAATGCCAGCACGCTCTCGGGCTGCGCCGGCAAAGCGCGAACCTCCGTCATTTTCTGGGCGTCCCAGATTTTCACCACACGGTCTTCGCCAAGCGAGATGAGAAGTTTCCCATCCGCACTGTAAACCAACCGCAGCACGGCCCCCTCATGAGCGAACACGGAGTGAATCAGCCGACCACCTTCGGGCAGAGCCTCCCAAACACGAATACTGCGATCCACGCCACCGGCAGCGAGCCGTCTTCCGTCGGGGTGCCAAGTTACCGTGTACACCCAGTCCGTAGCTTCGCTCAGCGTATAGAGTCTTTTGCCACTAATCGTGTCCCAGATTTTCACCGCCCGGTCAGCACCCGCCGACGCAAGCAGTTTCCCGTGTGGCGCCCAGGCTACGGAGTAAACTGCGTCGCTATGGTCTTTGAGCGTGGCCACGGCCTCGCCACTGGGACTTCTCCAGAGTTTGACCAAGCGGTCATAGCCACAACTGGCCAGCAACTGACCGTCGGGACTGTAAGCCAAGCCGAGCACCTGTTCCGGGTGAGCCTCGATGATTGTGTCTGGTTTGAGAGCCGGTATGCCACTAGGCGGCACAAAATGTAGACGAATTTCACCACTGACTCCGGGAGTACTTGCTGCCACGGCCAAATAACTGCCGCTCGGATTGAAGGCTAACGCGGTAACCTTGACGTGGGGCGTAGGTATGCGGGCCAACGGTTTCAATTCCGGCAAAGTCCACAAGCGGACTTCATGTCCCACGCCTGCTGCCAGCCAACGACCTTTAGGATCATAAGCGATAGCGGTGACGGGGGCTGGCCGATCGCTCTTCGGACGCAGTTCAGGCAACGCAATGGGCGTGGTGCCGCTGTCGTCCTTCGCCCCAGCCGCGATCCAGGCGCGCAAACGGGCTATTTCCTCCGGCTTCGGCTGCACCCGATAATTGCGCGGAGGCATGTGCGGCTGCTGCTTACGTTCCACCAGTAGCAGGAGCAGGCTTTCGTCAGGTTTACCCGGTTCAATGGCCGGGCCGCCATTCCCGCCTTCGCGCAAGCTACGATAGCTTTCGACATTCAGTCCACTGCTGGCTTTCGAGGCATTGTGGCACTCGAGGCAGTACTTGCTCAAAAAGGGGCGAATTTCCCGAACAAAGGAAGGTTCATTAGCACCAGGCTTAGCGGGCTGACTCCGAACTACCAGCGCGGTGCACAATACGACAATAACTGTGCAAGGAATCACAGCCTTCAGTTTCATCGGTAAGACTCCCCCACCGGAAGCGCGCGACGCATCAGTGGTTGAACAAGAACTCAGGACTCGTTAGGACGGCCCAGAACAAGTCTTCCAGGACTTCGCGGGAAGGGATGCTTTGGCCTGAAGTTCCTAATGCCGTAAAGATTTTCTCCCGCTCTTGGACCGTGGGTTCTCGACACAGCGCAAGCAAATAGAGTCGGCGGATCGCTTCATCGAGGGTGATTTTTTCCTGGAACCACTTTTCGATCCGGCCAGTCTTAGCCCGAAGTTTGTCGTTTAAAGTCTGGCCGTTGTTCAGGTGCAACGCCTGGCTCATACTGACGTCGGACATGCGCTCACACGAGCACGGCTGGCTCCGGTCGGGCCGACCAAAACCATCGAGGAAGCCTGATACTACCAGAGAGTCGGGCAACTGTAGGGCGCGTGTGCCCAACGGAAACTGGGTCGTCTCGGCGACTCCCCCTGTAGTGCCGACCTTGATCTGCGTAAACGGCGTTGGTACTTCGGTAACCTGGGAGTAAACGTCTATCGCTACTTCCGCCGGAAGCCGACGCACTAAGTAATGCGAATAAAAACGATCATCGGCTTCATTTTCTGGCACGGTTTGCGACGAGCGCTGATAAGTCGCAGAATTCAGAATGGTGCGGATAAGATGCTTCACGTCAAAGCGGTGGGCGATGAACTCTCGTGTCAAAGCGTCGAACAGTTCGGCGTTGGTCGGCGGATTGGTCAGCCGTAAGTCATCCTCCGGCTCGACCAGACCCCGCCCCAGAAAATGCCGCCACACACGGTTGACCAAAGCTCGGGCAAAGTACGGATTGTCCGATGCCGTTAGCCAGTTGACAAAATATTCCCGCCGATTCCGGGGGTCGTCCAGGGCTAAGGGCACGCCATCCGGTGGCGCCGGCGGCATGGGGATACCGCGCCGCATATGCGGGACGTCGCCACTGGCCTGATCATACACGATCACTTCGCCCGAACGGTCGCCATTCTTCTGGGCCACCCGACTGAACAAATTGGCTACCGCCCAATATTGATCCTGCGTCCATTTCTCAATGGGATGGTTGTGGCAACGGGCACACGTGAGAGACAGACCCAGGAAGATGACCGTCGTTTTTTCCGTTAACTCAGCAATATCGCGGTGCATCACAAAATAGTTGGCCGCACCGTTACTTAGATTGCTGCCTCGCGCCGTCAAGATTTCCCGAGCAAACAAATCCCACGGCTTATTATCTGCGACGCTTTGGCGGACGTACTGATAGAACGCCCAGACTGCGGGCTGCGACAATTTTCGTGAGGAGATCAGCAGGAGGTCAGACCATTTATAAGCCCAGTAATCCACAAATTCGGGGCGCTCCAGGAGGCGGTCTATGAGTTTGGCGCGCTTGTCCGGCGAGCGATCCGCCAAGAATTGTTGCGTTTCTTCAGGGGTTGGTAACAGCCCGATCGTATCGAGATAAACTCGACGAAGGAACTCGGCATCGCTGCAAATGGGCGACGGCGGAATCCGCAAGGTCTTCAATTTCTTCAGAACCAAGTCGTCAATGAAATTGTTGCGCTGAGCCCGAGCGAAAACTTCCTCAGCCACCTGATGCGGAAATGGTACCAACACCTCACCCACCGCGACGAGGTTAGAAAACCACACGGCAATAGCCGACTCGCCGTGGCCCCTTATCTCCACAACTCCCTCCTCGTTGACGACAGCTACGCTTTCCTCCGTGGTGGAAAACTTGGCCCAGTGCGTTACATCGCGCACTCGGCCATCACTGTATCGGGCCCGTACCAAGAGCTGAAACTTTTCCCCCGGCCTGAGGATCACCTGTTTTGGCAGTACCTCAATTTGGACGACAGAGGCATCGTTCGGCTGCGGCCCTGGCGCTCCGCTGATGAGCCAGTCGGCCAGCAATAGATACTCAGGTGAATCCAGATCAATGCGGAGCCCGCCGCCATGGTTCACCGTCATCGTCGGTTTCAAGAGTAAAAGGCTGCGATGCGGTTGGGCCAAATCCACTCGTCGTCCCAAGGCCTGACGCGTCAGCACAAAATAGTCCGCCTCGGGATCATAGCCGCGGAGAGAGAGCTTCAGTCCCCCCTTACCAGCTAATGCGCCGTGACAGGCGCCCGAATTGCAACCTGCGCGAGTCAACATGGGCAGCACATCGTTACGGAAACTCGGTGCCGGCGTATCCATGCCACGCACCTGAATTGGCACCTGCAATGTCGGCCCGTTCGACATACTAATGTGGAGAATCGCCTGGCCATTTTGCTTGGGCCAAACAAGGCCCCCCTCGTCCACTTGAGCTATCGCAGGTGGCACAACCGCGAACCGAGCCACCGAGGTTTTGTCCGCGGTGACTTGGCCATTTTCTACGCTCACCACGATTACGCGCTGGCGGTCATGCGGGCCAAACAGTTCAATCTTTTCAGGTAAAGCATGATACTCAGCCGATATTGCTTGCTCAACGACCAAGACGAGAATGACGGCGGTATAAAGCCGACCAAATAGTAATTTCCTCATAGCCATAGGCTCCATAGTTTGTCTCGACGGTGCAACTATTTTCGTGCTTGGCTGGCTCGTCTTCGCTTTCGCCGACGCTCAGAACAATTCGCGAATCGGTTCGACGGTGTAGTCCACTAAAGGAATAGGACGGTTCTGCGGCCCGGGCAGCTCATGGTGAATATCTAGGCCTAGGGCGTGATAAATTGTCGCGGTAACTTCCATCGGGGTGACGGGCCGGGTCTTCGGCACATAGCCCAATTCGTCGGATTCACCGACAATCCGCCCGCCTCGGATCGGACCACCACCAAGGATGATCGTCCAAACCCCGGGATGGTGGTCGCGTCCGCCCGCGGGGTTGATTTTCGGCGTACGCCCAAACTCGCCCATCGCCACGACAATGGTCGTGCTAAGCAATCCCCGTTGATGCAAGTCCTCTAATAGCGTCGAAAACGCTTGGTCAAAGTCGGGAGCCACTAACTTGGCCATTTCCTCGATGTCCGTAAAGGGACGCGAACCATGAATGTCCCAGGTGACCTCATCGAATACCGTCTCAAACATGTTGATGGTCACAAAGCGTACCCCTCGCTCCACCAGCCGACGGGCGAGCAAACAACATTGCCCGAAACGCGTTCGACCATAGCGATCCCGCAGAGGGCCAGGCTCCTGATTGAGATCAAAGGCCTCCCGCGCTTTCGGGCTGGTCATGAGTCGGTAAGCTCGCTCAAAGCTCTCTTCCATCTGCCGAACTTGCGGACTTTTCTCGAACGCCGCTATCGTGCTTTCCACCGCCTGTCGCAATTTCTGCCGTCGCTCTGTCCGCACTACTCCCACATAGTCAGGTGGAAGCAGATCAGGCACCTGGAACTGCGGATGGTTCGGGTCAGCGTTGAGCACCAGTGGATCGTAGGCCTTGCCTAAGTAACCCGCATTCTGACCGTGAGGCATATTGCCGCCCGTGCGACCAATGGGTCGAGGCATCAACACGTGCGCCGGCATTTCACCGCGTTGACCTTTCAGATAGCCCAACACGCAGCCCATGTGAGGATGTTCGATTCCACCGCTAAACAGCCGACCTGTTTGCATCAACTGATGGCCCGTGTCATGCACTGCCGTGGCGGTGTGATAGACCGAACGGACTAGGGAATACTTATCGGCATGGCGTGCCATCTTGGGAAAAATTTCGGCAATTTGAATGCCAGGCACGTTGGTCGCAATTGGCTTAAACGGGCCACGTATTTCCGCTGGCGCATTCGGTTTCGGGTCCCACGTGTCAATGTGACTCGGGCCACCGACGAGGAACAGGAGAATACAGTTTATGTCCTTCGATTTAGCGGCCCCTTGAGCGGCTAACGACTCCCATCGCGGCAGCGTCAACCCAAAAGTGGTGAGAGCGCCGACATGAAGGAAATCTCGCCGAGTAAGACCATCGCAAAAACTGACACCTTGTCGCGCATCTAATCGCAACATCGCTGGCTCTCCCTGAGGGATACAGCATCACTCCGCTGCGGCAGGCCTCTATTTATTTTCTAGTGAAAGCACAACCTGTTTGTCAATGAGCAACGGTTTCTTAAACGCTTAGCGATTATTGCGAGCGACTGTGTGTTGGCTTCAGTGAGTATCGCGGGTTTCACCAGACAAGCCGGTAAAAAGACAAAACAGGGACTTGACTCTGACCGACATTTCGAATACTGTGTAAAGTAAATGAGATGCAGTATCAGAAGCGCAAGCGAGGAAAACGATGTTGCTTATCGAGCAATTAGATCGGGGCGCAGTAGCTGAAGTCGTTGCTGTGGAAGGAGATAGGCACTGGGTCGCACGGTTGCTGGAGTTAGGGATACGCCCGGGTCAGCAGATTTGCGTACTGCAGCCAGGTTCCCCGTGCCTGTTAAGTTTGGGAACCACGCGGATTAGTATACGGTTAACCAGAACCGGCAAAGTTTGGGTGATGCCCATTGCAGACCCAGTTGACGAACTAGTTGGCACTGCGGGGACTCGGGCATGTCAGCAGAGTTGACACTTCGACTCCACCAGCTGAAACCGGGACAACGTGGCCGTATCGCTAGGGTTGTGGGCAACGACCATATCAGCCAGCGGCTCCTAGAAATGGGCCTACTGGAAGGGGATTTCGTGGAGGTGTTGGCCCTGGCTCCGTTAGGCGACCCGATCGAAGTTAAGGTAAGTGATTACCGACTTAGCTTACGCCGCAGCGAAGCCGAACGGGTTTGCGTGTTGTTGGAGCCGGGGCACGGATAGCTGACTATCGCCTCTCCGCATTGGACATGTTAGCTTCGGCCACGCGCGTCGCCCTTTTTCGAAGACCTAACTAATTGCGACAAAGTCTAAATAAAAAGGGAAGAACTCAGGCTTGTGCATCTTGCAACCGGCCATGGCCGAACACGTTTCCATGACCGGGCACGACATTCTCGTCAGCCACCATGAACCATCCTATTCCTTTGCATTCATCGGACGAGCACGGAGATATACCTCCGAGTTCAGCTGACCAGGGGGCGACGAAAACTTGCGTTCCGTCGCTGTCGCATCGGGTCCTTCGCGTCGCGTTGATCGGTAACCCGAATACTGGGAAGACCACCCTGTTCAACGCCCTCTGCGGACTCAGACAAAAGACAGGTAACTATCCGGGGGTAACAGTAGAAATCAAGAAGGGCCGATTGAATTACGGCGACCACGAGTTGGAAATTGTCGATTTGCCGGGCACTTACAGTCTATCACCTCGAAGCCCGGACGAGATGCTAGCCGTGGAACTAGTCCTCGGTTTGCGGCCCGACGAACCAGCACCCGATGTCTTGTTGAGTATCGTGGATGCCTCCAATCTCGAACGCAATTTGTATCTGACCTGCCAGTTACTCGAACTCGGAAAGCCAGTGGTGGTTGCGTTGAACATGATGGACTTGGTAGCTCGACAAGGCCGCGAAATCAATGTCAGCGCGTTGCAGCACCGCCTGGGTGTCTTGGCTGTACCGACTCAGGCCAATCGCCAAATCGGTTTGGAATCCCTCAAGAGGGCATTACTACAGGCAGCCAGTTTGCCGCCTCCGCCTAGACCAGATATATTCCCGGCTCCCGTGGAAAGCGAACTTGAGAATCTCCGCACGTGGCTCAGTGAGCGACCTCATTTGCGGAGCGCTCGAAAAGTTGGCGCAACGGCCTCCTGGCCGCGGTTCCTTTTGCTGCGCTTACTGCTTGACTCTGGTAGTGCGGTGGAGCGACGTTTTCGTGAGCAGTATGGTGAGGAAATCTCAGCGTTCCTGAACGCGGCACGGCAGCGGTTGTCCGAGCAGGGCCTCTCGACCGCGGGTCTAGAGCCACGGCTGCGTTACGCTTGGCTGCGCGAACGCTTGCGTGATTGTGTGCACCAAGTCCGACCGCCCGCTTTCAACTGGACGGACCGCATTGACCGCCTGCTGACCCACAAACTCTGGGGCACGTTGATCTTTTTGAATTTGATGTTCTTTGTGTTCTGGTCAATTTTTCGCGCAGCCGAGCCGCTAATGCACGCGCTGGAGTTCACCATTACCGAGGCGGGCGAACTCGTGGCCGACTGGGTGCTACCTCAGCCGGGTATCTTGCGGAGTCTGTTCTTGGATGGCGTAGTCAAGGGCGTAGGCAGTGTTTTGGTGTTTTTGCCCCAGATTATGATTCTGTTTGGCTTCATTACCGTGCTGGAGGACTGCGGTTACATGGCGCGAGCGGCCTTTCTCATGGATAAATTGATGGCCAAGTGCGGATTGAGCGGCAAATCGTTCATCCCCCTCCTCAGTTCGTTCGCTTGTGCAATACCGGGAATCATGGCCACACGGGTCATTGAAGATCGCCGCGATCGGTTAGCCACGATTTTGATCGCGCCTCTGATGAGTTGCTCCGCGCGGCTGCCGGTTTACAACCTGATGATCGCTACATTTATCACGACTAATACCTTTTTGGGATATTGGCTACCTGCATTAGTGCTCTTATCCATGTATCTGATTGGGGTTGTGTTAGCTCCTCTGATAGCCTGGGCGCTGAAGCGCACGGTGCTGCGGGGCGAAACTCCGATCTTCATCCTCGAATTGCCACCCTATCAGCTGCCAGCTTTACGCCTAGTGGCCTATCGCATGGTAGAACGGGGCTGGGCATTCGTACGGCGTGCAGGCACGCTGATCCTGGCCACCATGATTCTCGTCTGGGCGCTTTTATATTTTCCACGTACTGGAATCGATGCTCACGGCAATGTGGTCAATTTCGAATTAGCCTGCGTGGAATTGTTAGCGCGACGTGATGCTGCAGCAGACGAGCAGGAAAAGGAACATTGGCATCAGCAATACTTGGAAACGCAGGCCCAATGGCGGCGTCAGAGCTGGCTTGGCCGAGCGGGACGCTGGCTCGAACCGATACTTCGGCCGTTAGGTTGGGATTGGCGGATTGGCATGGCAGCGCTGGCCAGTTTTCCGGCGCGGGAGGTGGTCGTGGGCACGCTGGGCATCATTTTCGGGGTCGGTGAGGATTTTCATGACGAAGCTGAATCGCGTCAGCTCCGCCAACGGTTGCAGCAGGCGACTTGGGAAGATGGCACGGATCAGCCTTTGTTTAGTGTCCCGGTGGCTTTGTCCTTGATGGTATTTTTCGCGCTGTGCAGTCAGTGCGTCTCCACTTTGGCCGTAATCCGACGGGAAACCAACAGCTGGGCCTGGCCCATTTTCACCTTTGTGTACATGACATTCTTAGCATATTTCGCAGCGCTCCTGGTTTATCAGGTTGGCAGCTTACTAACCTAGGGGCAACGGTCACCTGGGCGAGTCGAAGAGCAGGTCAACCATGCAAGAGTGGATTGTGCTGACGATAATTTTCCTGGCCTGTGTTTATCTAGGTTGGCGAGCGTACCACGGTTGGGTGAATAACGTCTCGGGCGGGTGTGGCTCGTGCCGACTAGGAAAAGGGAAGCAGCACTCGGCCTAACGCTAATAGCACCGAATGACGGTTAGGTCGGCGTGCTGAGGTAGAAGAATTTTTTATAATAGGGAGGAGACCTAAGCCGGTAGAACGTAAGGTATGACTTGGCAAGGAGTTATGAAATCTATCCAGTTGTGGGGAATGCAATAAATTTTTTCAACTTCATGCTTGACACGTGAATGAGCGATGGTAGTATAAGAAATGGTTTGTCCCGGCCTCTTCTCTGTTCCGGCCCCGCTGCTAGTCCTGGCCCTCAGGCTACAGCGGGGTTCATTTTTAACGCTCCTAGTTTTCGCGTGCACGAGGTGTTATTATCATGGTTTAGCGAAGTAGCTCTCGGGAGGTAGGTGGCCGATGAGTGGCGAACAGCTCTATATTGGCGTAGACGTCGGCGGGCAAAGCATCAAGGCGGGGGTGGTCAATGAAGAGGGGCGTCCTCTAAGTTCGATCAGCGTACCTACTGAAGCATGGAAAGGCCAGGAGCACGGTCTGAGGCAAATGGCATTAGCAGTCGAGGAAGCAGCTCGCGCAGCCGGGCTGTCCTTAGACCAGATCGCCGCTATTGGCGTGGCCACTCCGGGCACTATGGACATACCGCGAGGAATTATTCTTGACCCGCCCAATCTGAAGCCGTGGAAAAACGTCCCTGTACGGGACTATATTCACCAACGATTCGGGAAACCGACCGCCTTTCAAAACGACGCCAACGCCGCAGCTTACGGCGAATACTGGGCGGGCGCGGGCCGGGGCGTTCGCAGTTTGGTGCTGTTTACTTTGGGCACGGGCATAGGTTGCGGAATTGTTGTGGATGGGCGGATCCTCGAAGGGGAACATAGTCATGGTGCGGAAGTTGGTCACATCATCATCGAAATGTCGCAACCGCGTCGCTGTGGTTGCGGCGGACTGGGACATCTCGAAGCGTATGGCAGCGCCACCGCATTAGCCCAACGTGCCAATGAAGCCCTAGCCCGAGGAGAGCCATCTTCATTACGCACACTGTTCCAAACCAAGGGACAGCTGACGCCCGAAGACGCGGGGGCAATTTTCCAGGCCGCCGACCAAGGCGATGAATTAGCACAGCGTTTAGTCGAGGAGACAGCTTTCTATTTGGCCGTCGGCGCGGTCAACATGATGCACACCATCGACCCAAACATGATCGTGTTCGGCGGCGGCATGACCCGCGCAGGGCCAGCCTTTCTCGAACGGATTCGCTATCATGCCCAACACATGGCGTTCCCCGTGCCCGCAACGCACACGCAAATCGTGTATGCGCAGCTAGGGAACGAAGCGGGATTCATCGGCGCTGCAGGCTGTGCACGCATGTTAGTCCAGCGGCCACGGATGTAAAGTTGTTCCTACGTAGCTCATTCCTAGGATCGCCGCTGTCCTGCCGCGAGTGGGCCACCATCTGCACCAATCCGTTCGCGGACTTGACTAAGTGTAAGGAAGCAATGCTCACAGTGATCGCTCCAATAATCTTTACGAGGCTACGGAAGCAGCCGGCGTTTCCAACTCATGGCTGCCGCGGTATAGATTTACGAGACAGTGCACTTGTGAAACTTAGATGTGCCTTTTTTCCCATCAGGCTTCCGACCACGAAGGCGCAAACCGATTTTCTCTGCTAGCTCAAGGCACTGCTCATGGAAATCACCATTCTCGGCACGGCCAACGCCTGGGGGCCCAATCCGTTCCTTCATGACTGGAACCTGGAGGCCCTTTCCGGGACGCTGTCGCACGGCCAGACCGTCCGCTTTCGAGAATACTGCACCTCGCTTCTCTTTCGTTCCCATCTGGGGCAGTCCATCCTGGTGGACTGTGGCCCCGATTTTCACGCCCAGCTCTGGCGTTTTCGGATTCACGAACTCCACGCCATTTTGCTGACGCATAGCCATTGGGATCACATCGCGGGCCTGGATTATTTGCATCACTACCGCTACGCTCCCTGGGCCCACGAGCGGCGTCCCTCGATTCCACTATACGCCACGCCAGCATGTCTCGAGCAGGTCTTCAATGCTAAGGGTTTTCATTACCTGATAAAGAACCACATCGTCGTTCCCCACGAACTGGCCGTGGGTCAAGCTGTGCCTATCGCCGGGCTGACCGTAACGCCGTTCGCCGTGCAACACGGCACGTCCGCCCCGGAAGCGGTCGGCTTCGTTTTTGAGGAATGGCGTGAGGGGCAGGTACGCCGAGTGCTCTACAGTGGCGACTTCGCTCAATTGCTGCCCCCAACCCAGGATTTTTTCCATAGGCCTTTCGACTTGGCCATCCTCGAATGCAACCAATGGTCGCCCCGCAATAACGACCATATCTCGTTTCAAGAAATCTTGGAGTTACTCAAACACGGCGTGCTCGCGAACAGCCTGCCGAGGCAACTGACTTTAGTGCATTTCGGCGACCAAGGCCCTTGCGGTCCGGGCTCCGGTTATCAGGATTGGCGCGAGTCGGCCATCCAGCAACTACGCGATGCTGGACTCGAATGCGTCATTGCTAACCCAGACGCACTCATCGGCTACGAGGGGCTCACGTTTACCCTGTGAATAAGGAGTACGGGCCTATGCCAGCTGGTTGATAATGGCGGGTTCTGGTGCTCGTTTCACTATCAAACGAACGTAGCCTAAGAACCTTTGCCATCAGCGAGCGATGCGTTGTCAGCGCCATTATCGACCGCAACAGAGTCTATGCGTCGCCAAACTTAGAAGCGAACATATTCACAGCTTCGATCGTGAAGTACTTCCCGTCCTATGCGGTTACCCCCTATTTTTCAAGTTAGCAGCGAACAAATCCAGAGCTTTGCAGCCATGGCAAGCGCATCGTTTCTAGTTTCTTACAAGCGCCGAGCTAACCTCCTTTCCGCGCGTATTCCTCGAGGTTGAGGAAAATCAGGTCGGAGGCTGTTTCATCAGAATTGATACGAGCTGAGCCGCTTCCCGCTCACAAGCTCCGAGGCATTCACTGAACCAGTAGGAGACCAAAGGCAAGTCGTGTCCTACTGCAAACGCGGCGATCAAGACGAAGCATAACATGAATGAGATGGGACAAGCGAACACCAGAGGTTAATCGTGTCGCACTGCAAACGGCGCTAGATTTCCGCATCTAGTGCGATTAGTCTCAAGAACACCAAACTTGCGCCGCCGCGCACCTTCCAAGGACTGGCCCGGCGAGGGACGGTTATTTGCCCCTTGAGCAAATAAAAACTGTGCGACGCTGTTTAGCTGTCTTTCAACTAGACCTGCTGTGTTTCGCCTATTTGCCCTTTGCGGAGGTCAAAAGCATGCGAAAGGATGCAAATTCTGAAGCGTCGGCGTCTGCGCGGACCCCAGTGCCCTAGCCGCCCTATCAAGTTCGATACTTCCCAGCCATGACACGGCAAGCTTCACAAGCAGTATTTTCAGGTGTGACCTAATGGTCCCTGTCAAGTTCGGTGCTTCCCAGCCGGCCAAAAACGAAGGAATTAGCTGGACGCAATAGGGTATCCCGCCGGACATTCGTGCGTCTTAGGATTGTGTGATTGAGAGAGAACTGAGGCGCGGTGGTATGGGGGTTATTTACCAGGCCTGAGATGTGCGGCGTAGACGCCGTCGTGCCGTCAAGATGGCCCTGAGTGGTTCCTACGCTGACCCTGTTTAGGTGGCCCAATTCGTCGCCGAATCGCATGCTACTGCCCGCTTGCAACAGCCAAGAATAATGCAAATCGGTGAGATTGGTGAGCATGCGGCAAGAATCTTGGCTCATGTCGAAATAATACGATCCGGCGGACGGGTGGCATTGAACGCCACTAAAATCGGGTTTGTGGGATGTTCTTTGCTCATGTTGGAATGATACAGTTTGTGGCAAAGATAAGAATGAACGGAACGAAATCTGAGCTTAGGGGACATGCTTTCCTCGCGTTGGAATAGTGAGGCGGAGGTCAGCTCCGCGATAAGCTGCGCCTGCGCTGACGCTGCCGCGTCATGCCGTTTAGTCGCTCAACCACCTGGCCGACACCCTTCAAGTCAATTGAGACCTCAATTAGTACATAGCGACTTTAGATTCGGAAATATCCTGGTCACCGAGCGAAACGAGCTGATGATTACCGAGTTTGGGTTAGCCGGGAGGTTAGACAAGGAGAGCATCACTTAATTGCGGACAATGATGAGCACACTGCCATACATGGCTTGTCCCCCAAGTGGTGGTGGCACAGAAGGATGACGGACTAGCTGCAGACGCTTATGCTTTGGTGCAATTCTCCACCAATGTGTGACAGCTGACCGCCGTTTTGAGCAGCCACGCTTTGGGGTACCCTCAAGCAACTGGTCCATGATGAGCCTGTATCGTTGTGCCGAGCCAACCTCATCATGCCAGCTGACTCTAAACCATCCCGCATAAGTGTTTGCACAAAGACCCGAGGCAGTGCTGTGAAACCGCATGTGAGTTGGGCCGGGACTCAGCATGCTTTCTCACCGGTGAGCCAGTCGTAGCGTGCCCAGCGAACAGGGCGCGAGCGTTTCATCAAATGGGTGAAACGTGGGTCCTTAGTGGCTGATCGTTTGGTCACGATGCTGTTGGTGGCCACTAACGGAGAAAAGCCCTCGCCTGTTGAAAGCGCTAGGGTGCTATAAGCACGTGGCTATTTATGTAGGTTTTTGCTATCGGAGCACTCTCCTGGCTACTACTAGTTGGGACGCTACCATGCGTCTTCGGGATGCCTTCGCGAATAAACAACTACTTAGGACTCCTCGCACAGTTTGACTGCTTTAGCTAGGCAATCGCCGGATGGGTATTGTCCCAATACTCACATAACCGTTTGTCTATCCCGACTACCAATCTTGCTCTGCGTCTGGCCCCATCATCCACGACTACTTTTTGAGACCGTTACCCATCAACAGCTCCTTAGCTATAACGGCTAATATGTCTAAATTTGCCTAGGTCAGAAGCTTTTACAATACCTTTCCTCTAATCTAATTTAGACTTCCCCTTAATCTGATAATTTCTCTGCGCCTGTCTGTATAATCTATCGCTAAGTCTTAGTTGTGGTCCCTAATGGAAAACCTATAGGACATCGGGCAGGAGATATATTCTAGTTGCCAGTGTCACTGTTAGGATTATTAGTGCGAAATCGTTGCTCGGAATCGCATATATGAGACTCCATACGACTAGTAACTGAACCACAAAAAGCTGCTGCCGCTCTAATAATATTGTCCCCACTCGCGTCCCATTTGATAGCCTGGATACTGACGTCCTTACTGATCTAACGGATGATGAATTCTTGCGCGCTCCAGACAACGAAAAGCTCCCTAGTTGTAAGACCATTATTGCGCCGACAAATATAAATGCCTGCTAACTGTTACAAGTTTAGCTAAATGGGGCAATCGCAATATGGTCTATATGTTCCGCAATACATATTGATACAAAACTAACATCTGGGAAGCTTAGGCTTCTTTCGATTCACTTTGCAGTTGATGCTTAGAATAAGCTGGTCGGAACCAAAAAGTCTTCTACCTGCTCAGGCCTTAATAATTTTTAGCTGGTTTGAGTTTAGACATAAGCATGTTCCTAGGATTAAGACCTCTCACGACTCCACCGGGAATGTCTTAGTAATGAAGCTAATCAACCTGTTAGTGCAGCGTGCAAACAAGAACGAGTATGACCTAGTGCAGCCTAAGTGGCCTAGTGATAGATTAGTAATGTCTATCTAGCGATGGCCTTCTGCGTTGTGCCCTATGCCAGGAATAAACACGCTACATATCTAGGGTGGGTGCGAGCATCTTTTCTGGTCGGACGATGCGGTCAAATTCTTCAGGGGTTAACAGGCCTAATTCGACACAGGCTTGCTTGAGTGTCTTGTTCTCGCTATAGGCTTTTTTGGCGACTTTCGCGGCGTTATCGTAACCAATGCGGGGACTAAGGGCCGTGACCAGCATGAGGGAACGTTCCAGATAGGCCTGGAGTTGAGGAATGTTAGGTCGAATGCCGACGACGCAGTATTCGGTGAAGCTCCTGCAGGCGTCGGCTAGCAAGCGGATCGAATGCAAAACGTTGTAAATGATCACGGGCTTAAAGACGTTTAGTTCGAAGTTGCCTTGGGAATCGGCAAAAGTCACAGCGGCATGATTGCCGAACACTTGCACGCAGACCATGGTGAGGGCCTCGCATTGTGTGGGGTTGACTTTGCCGGGCATGATGGAAGACCCCGGTTCGTTTTCGGGCAGGAACAGTTCAGCGAGGCCGCATCGAGGTCCTGAGCCCATCCAGCGGATGTCATTAGCGATTTTCATGAGGGCAGCGGCCAGATTGGCGCATGCGCCACTGAGCAGGACGAGAGGTTCGTGGGAAGCGAGGGCGGCAAACTTATTCGGGGCGGAAGTAAAGGGATACCCTGTGAGGCGTGCGATCTCGCGAGCGACACGCTCCGCAAATTCAGGATGCGTGTTCAAACCTGTACCTACCGCAGTGCCGCCTAGCGCCAATCGGTGGAGAAAGGGAAGTATCTGATCCAGATAAGTAAGCGCATCGTCGAGCTGTGCCACGTAACCGGAAAACTCCTGGCCAAGAGTTATGGGCACGGCATCCATGAGGTGCGTGCGACCGATTTTGATGAGTTGCGCGAATTCCTGGGACTTGTTTGCCAATTCATCGCGCAGGAATCGGAGGGCTGGCTTAAGACGTTTTTCAGTTTCGTCAACGGCCGCGATATGCATGGCCGCGGGGAACGTATCGTTGGAGGATTGGCATAGATTAACGTGGTCGTTAGGATGGATGGGCTGCTTGCTACCTAGTTGTCCGCCTGCCAACTCGATAGCACGGTTCGCGATCACTTCGTTGACGTTCATATTAGTCTGCGTGCCGCTACCAGTTTGCCAGACGCGCAGGGGAAAATGGTCGTCGAGTTTTCCGCTGATCACCTCCTCTGCGGCTTGGATGATTAGGCGGGCCTTATCTTCGGGTAACAATCCCAGGTCGCGATTGACGATGGCCGAAGCCTTCTTGATAATGCCGAAAGCCCAGATAACGGGTCGAGGCATGCGGTCTTCGCCGATAGCAAAGTGAATCAAGGAACGTTGGGTTTGAGCGCCCCAATAGCGGTCGGCAGGAACCTCGATGGCACCCATGCTATCGGTTTCTATGCGGGTTTTGGCACGGCTCGCCGTTTCGGTCATGATGTCACCTCCTTGGAAGATGGTTGGTTATCGTAATGACTGAAAAGCCGCACTCTAATCGCGTCGCCAGACCGCAACGTATGCGGATATGGGCCCCATAGTAGCAATTATGATAGGTGTTGTCTCAACGACCGGCGCGAGGATTAAGCTGCGCAGGACGGAGGAGCTGCAACGTGGCGCGAACGGATGTTAGCGAGGATGCGCTCGGCCAGGGCGATGGCGTCCCGTCCTTGTTCGCCAGTGACGCGAGGTTGTTGCCCCGTGCGAACGCACATTACGAAGTGGCGGATTTCTTCCGTGAGTTGGTCGCCTTCGTTGTGCTCAAATTCGCGAACTTCGAGCCATTGGCCGAACAATTTTTCTCGAAGCAGACCCGCTAAACTTATATCTAATTGGTCGGGACGCCAGCCGAGCTCGCGTGCTTTGGCTGACGGTTGGACGATGAGCGTGTGCTTTTTGAAGAAATCAATTTCGACATAGCTGTCCGGGGCGTAAGCAATCATCCGTCGGGACGGTTTGGTGCTAACGCGGCTAGCGGTGAGTGTGGCGACCGTGCCATTGGCGAAGGTCAGCCAAGCCTCGGCGATGTCTTCATGCCCGCCGAACAGGCTGACGCCGACTGCGTGTACTTCGATCACGGGTTGGCGCACTAGAGCCAGGGCCACGTCTAAATCATGGATCATGAGGTCAAGTACGACACCGACATCTAAGCAACGGCCGCTATAGGATGATAGGCGTTGTCCTTGGATAAAACGAGGACGCAGTTGGCGACGCTCCAGGTCTTCCAGGGCAGGGTTGAAACGTTCGATGTGCCCGACTTGGAGTAAGGCACCATGACGGTGGCTCAGCTCGACCAGTTCGTCAGCGTGTTCAAGACAGCTGGCTAACGGCTTCTCGACCAGGCAGGGAATGCCGTGTGCCAGAAAATCACGGGCGACGTCGCGATGGGCACTGGTGGGGACGGCAATGATCGCTGCATCTACCAAGTCGAGCAGATGGCAATGGTCGGCAAAGGCAGGAACTTGATATTTGCGGGAAATGGTTTCGCGGGTAACTGCATCGAGGTCGGCAACGGCAACAAGCTGAGCTTCGGGTAACGAGGCAACGACCCGAACGTGTTCTTTCCCCATGTGTCCGAGTCCGACCACACCGATGCGGAGACGGGACATGGAAGAGGTTTTCCTAGATCAGGCTGCTTGCTTCGAGGCACTAAGCTGCTGCACCCAGCCGAGTGCGTGAACGGCAGCGCGAAGCTGGCGAGCTAGTTGTATGTTCAGGCGATGCCCTGAGCGATATGCAACAATGTGTCCGGCCAACGGGCATCCCACCAGTGCGAGATCACCGATTAGATCTAATGTCTTATGTCGCGCGGGTTCATTGGCCCAACGTAGGCGGTTGCCCACCACACCCTTGGCAGAGAAAACGAGCAGGCGTTCGGGTCCGGTATGCAGGCCGACGCCTTGTTGCCGCAGAGTTTGCACTTCTTCCAGAAGTAAGAAAGTTCGACTCGCGGCGATAGTGTTGACGAACTCTTGCGGCGTTAGTCGGCAACTAAAGCGTTGAGGAGGGATAGGAGACCATGTGCCATAGTCGAGGAAATAGTCCAATCGCAGTTCTGTTGCGGTTGCAGGTAGAAGAACCAGGCGTCCGATGCGGTCGCGGATGTCCACGGGAGTCCGCACAGCCACGATAGGCAACTCTGCGTCTTGAGCTACGAAAGCAGTTTCCTTCAGTGCCTGGACGAGCGGCTTCACCGAACCATCCCAACCAGGAGGCTCGGGCCCTGTTAGCTCGATACGGCAATTATCTATCATGAGGCCAGCCAACGCAGCCAACACGTGTTCCACCAGTTCCACTTGGGCGGGAGGTAGGCCCAAGATTGTGCGGCGCTCCGTAGCCGTAACCGTTTCTGCAACCGCGGGAATAATCGTATTCCTGCCCAGATCAGTGCGAACGAAAAGTCGTCCAGTATTTGGCTCCGCGGGTAGGAGACGTAAACAGACGGGCTTTCCATATAGCAAGCCGCGACCGTGCAGTTCCACTGGCTTAGCTAATGTGCGTTGTCTTCGCCAGCCAACAATTTCCAGCCGCAGACCAGCTTCCAAGTTGTTCGACCAGTTACATGAGTAGGATGACTGCGCGGTTGAAGAGAATAGTTCAATCATGCATCGGCTTACCTTATTTGTCGAAATGATCCGCAGTCCAGCGCTGCAGGAAAGTGGGGAGATAGTTATCCACGCACCATAAGTTCGGCTTACTGTCCACTGCCGCTCGGTTGGCCGCCGCTCGAAGCCTGATATTCGCGGTTCAATAGGTTGATAACTTGGTGCGTGATGTCTGCTGTATTCTGGTTGTAGTACATCGGCCAAAGATTGTTCGCAGTCAAGCGAGCCATGACTCGGTCAGGATGGTAATAGACCTCCCGTTTGTTCGCGTCGCGCCAATCTTCATTGAAACGGAAGACGACTTCAAAACCCTGAGAGTCGGCGATTGCTTTGACCTTGTATAAGACCTTGATATAAAGGTTCGCATAGCGTTCGTTGAGCATGCGCGTGAGTTTTTTCTGAGCGTCTGAGCGAATGTTGCCGAATTGGTAGTCTAAATCTTTGAGCTTGCGTTCGAGGGCGTCACGTTGGGTTTGGTCAGTGGTAGCAGATAGTTGTTTGCGAGTTTCGTCAATCTCTTTTTGCTTCGCTTGCAATTGTTCGAAAAATTTTTGTTCCTCGGCTTGGAGAAACTTCCGGATGTCTTGGGCTTCATAGGATTGCCGCATGACTTCAGCGTAATTGATGAAACCAATGGTTGGCGGTTTGTGTGTGGTAGGTGCCTGGGCATTAAGCCAAGACCACCCGGCGATACCTAATAAGCACCCGAAGCCACAAGCCCATGCCCTATAGAGCCACTGTTTCACCTTACCGTCCCCCCTTGAAAATCGAGCAAGTCCGTCCCTGTTGGAAGCGAGCGCGATGCCGCAACAGAGACTTCGCTCCTGGATGGCTCAATACTTGACAGGCCTACCGTTGCTAATCCTCCGCGGTGCTCCCTCATTTGGCTTGCCTTGTACCTAAGCCAGCCAGATACGTCAAGGGGAATCACTACTTCTGAGTTTTGATGCAAAAATTGCGGCACACCAATAATAACCCCTCAACGCTAAAGGACTAGTCACCTTGTTCCCAGGTTACGCATGGTGCTTGGACAAACAACTCTTAGCGCCCGACATCCGAGGCGAAGTAGTCTGACGTTCACTGAAGTGCAGAGGCTGTATATTAGTGAGCGCCATGACAAGCGCAAAGGCAACGTGTTGGCGTCGCAGAGCCAAGTCAAGTCTAAACTTGCGTTCGATCACGTAGGCGACTTCTCCCGGCGGCGCCACAGAATCGGTGCCAGTCCCAGTGCGATGAGAATGGCCAGGAACGTGATAAAGACTTGGAAGTCCGCTGCCGGTGTTATCACGCCGTGGGTACGGTAACTAGCCTGTGCCTGCAACATTCCCAGACGTATCTCAATGCGACTGGGAGTGCCGTCTTGTCGCGTGCGCGGACTGAGGTAAGTGATGGTAAAAGTGGTTTCGATGTCTTGTAAGGCCTGGCCGAACTGCCGTGCAAGCTCATCCGCCTCTGCAGCGTGAAAGTAACGTCCGCCCGTCTTCTCGGCCAATTCACGTAGCGAGGCTTCGTCAATGCCTTCGTCGTGGATGTCTATGGAAAGCTGTTCAAAAACGGCCTGCAAATGAGCCGGGTCAGAAACGCCATAGTATTGTCCACCGGTGATGTTGGCAATCTGGCGTAATACTGCTTCGTCAATTTCCCGGCGGCGTGGGTCACCTAGCCCGATGACAAAAATAGGAATGTTGGCCTGGGCATGTAACTTGCGCAGCTGCTGGAAAAACTCCGCTGGGCGCCGAATGCGTCCCCCCTCGTTGATTCCGTCGGTCAGAAGCACAATCACGCGACGACATTCGCGCACACGGCCATCAGTTACAGCGGTCGCCAGAGAATCCTGAGCTAACCACTCGAGGCCGAACAACGTGACGTCAAACAAGTGCGTGCCTCCGCGAGGCGTGAGTTTGGCAATCTCCCTTTGGAGAGCTTCGACGTCGGCACTAGGCGCTTTCGGGCTTTCATAGCGGTCATCAAAGGGTAGCAAAGAACAGTCGGCGTGGTCGCGGGGCATCAGTTCGAGATACCGTTGGGCCGCTTGACGGAGATAAGCGATTTTGTTGCCGGCTTTCATGCTGCCACTACGGTCTAAAATGAGCAAGGAGCGGATATGCAAATTTGCCCCTGGTTTGCCCAGGCCAATGGTGTAGATGGTTACTTGTCGCTGGATGGCCTCTTCAATGACGCGATTTGGGCCGTTTTTGCTATTGACGTCTCGACCATCGGTCAGCAACACGAGGGCGCGTGCCTTGTCGCGGTCGGCGGAAAAGTTCTGCATGGCTGCGATGGCGGCATCGAAATAAGCTGTTCCTCCCGCTCCCCGCGCTTGGCGAATCGCGGCAAGCAGCTCGTCCCGTTTTCCGACACTAAGAGGCAGGCTTCGATACGGCTCGTGGTGGAACAACACCAATCCGCAAGGGGTGTTCGGATCGAGTTGTTGAACGAATCGCTCGGCTGCTTCTTTGGCCTTATCCAGTCGGTCTAATGGCCGCTCCGGCGTGCCGATCATCGAGCCGCTGGTGTCCAGCGCCAGCATGACCTCGCGTGGACGTCCAGCTAGTTGTTGCGTACGGAAACGGTGCACTTCTTTGCCGTCTTCAAGAATGATCCCCTCGCTGGCAGGCAGTTCACGTACGGCGCGGCCAGCCGCGTCTAATACTTGGAAACTCAGAGTAATCCGCAGTCGCCCTTCTGCAGTTACTTCCACCCGCGGACTGCCGAGTTGGTGAATTCTCGCTAGCTGCTTACTTTGTCCAATGGCAGTGCCCCATCCGCCTGTGATTAGACCTGTCAGCAGTGTCCATCCAACAACAACGTGTCGAAGATGCTCGCGGAAATCGGCTTGCCGACTAGGAGCGGTTACGAACATGGCGTGTGTCTCCCTCGGGCCGCGGTTATGCTCCGTAGCCAGACGATTCGACGATTTCTCGCAGGATCGTGAGCTAATAACGTCACAGTCTCGCCGCAGAGTGTTCTTCTTGCCGTGGTAGCCGTCTCTAGTTCCGTTTCTCCGCAGCTTTGAGCAGAGCTTCCCACCATTGCCTGAGGCGCGTGGTCAGTTTCTGCCAAGCAGTGAGCTGATCCTCTTTTCCCGGACGCTTCTTACCCGACTTGCGGCGCTCTCCAGCGGGCGGACTTGTGGTCGTTGATGAAACTTCAAGAGTTTTGGGCAGGAGTTTGCGCTCCACCAGGCCCCATAAACTGCTCATGATGAAGTATAAACACAATCCCGATGCGATCCAGTAAAACAAGTAGCCCATAAACACCATCATCCAGTTCATCATCTGCATCTGCAGGCGTTGCTGCTCGTCCATGGTGGGCGGCATGAACATCTTTTGCTGCCAGATCATGACGATGATGCTCACGATCGGTAGCAGATGCAAGTAAGGGCCTAAATGCAGGAGGTACGCCAGTTGGCTGATCACGGGCCAGTTGCCCCAGTAAAGCAACATATCAGGCGCGGCCAGGTTCCGTATCCACAGAAACCCAGCTAAGCGAAGGTGCACGCTTTCGTAAAGCGCGTAATACAGTCCCAGGAACACGGGCATTTGCAACAGCACAATCAAACAGCCGCTGAAGGGATTGACACCATACTTGCGATACAGTTCCATCTGACCCCGAGCCAAGGCCTGCTTATCATCTTTGTATTTCTCTTGAAGTTTCTTCAACTCGGGCGCCATTTGTTGCATTTTCAGGTTATTGAGTGCCTGCTTGCGACTGATGGGAAACATCAGCCCGCGTACCACCACCGTCAACAGAAGGATTGCGAAGCCGTAACGCCCGGGCAGCGGACTAAATAACCAGGAAAACCACTCTAACAACGCATGCATGAGATTGGTGAAAAAGACCACTAGTGCCGTCCAACCGATGGCACCGCAAAAGGTGTACCAAGGGTAATCGGTCAGGTTGGCGAGGTGATAAAAATTTTCATACCGCTCGGGTAAATCGGAGCGAACACCGCTTTCGTAGCGGAGGAGGCGCACCTTAGCGGGGCCCGCGTAGAGAAGATAACGGTGTTCCACAGGCGCCTCGCCCACAGCAACGGGACGAGACACCAGCTTGACAGAAACAGGCACCCCCCAGAGCCGACGTTTATCGTTACCGGGATCACTTCCCAGGGCTTCGGGAATGACTTGTGCCATGCTCGGATTCCGCGTCGGATCATCCGCCACGATGACTAAAGCTGCAAAGTAAGGGATCATGACGCCTGCATATTGCAGGCTCTGGGGACGCACCGTGTACGGTGCGCTGGGCGCATCCAGATGAAGCGGTTGGGCTTGACGTTTGTCTTGAGGGAAGAAATGGGTCGGCTCGAAGAGATACCGGTACGTAGTGCGTGCATCGTCGGCGCGCGTCGTGCCGATCACCACTTGCCAATAACTGGTCTGTTTCCAGAACTCTCCTTCGATGGGCAAACCACGTGGCCCCGTGAGTTCATAAGTGACCTCACTAGCCTTGGACGAGTCGAGGCGTGATAGCGTAACCACCATGTCCACGTGATACTGGTCTGGACTGAGGTGAAACTGACGGCGAATGCGCAAGTTGAGCGGCTGCAGCACTGCCTCAAAAGTCGCATGTTCCTGATCGTGTTCGACCAGTTTCCATTCGAGATGCTTTCCAGGGATCGTGAGGCGAAACGATTGCCGTTGCCAGCGCTCCTCTAGCGATAAATGGTCGAGCTTTTCTTCATCGGTGCTATCACTGACCAGGCGGAAAGGCACGGGCGATTTGTTATGGGGATCGTAAACGGGAAGGGCCTCGAAGCGGCTCGCCGCCTGATATTGCGTCAATTCGATGAAGCGCACCGCGGCTCCCGTCGAGGAAAGTACGACGCGCAGTTTGTAACCTGGTCCGCCCAACTCGATGGGTTTTTCCTGAGCTAATTGTTGCTGGAGTCGCTCTTGGCGTTGGCGTTCCTCGGCCAGGGAGCGGTCGGCCTGTTGCGCTTGTTCTATTTCGCTCGGCGCCGGTACTGGCCAAGCGATGGACGGATCCGCAAGCATACGAGTCAACAGCACCTCGGCAAGCCATTCCAGTTGTGCCTGAGGAATCTCAGCCGGTTTCGCTTCAGGTTTGCGGGGCGGAAAGAGCCAAACCTGTAAGTAAGCCCAACCGACAAATATTAGGAAGCTCAGCACCAGAAAAAGGATAAAGCGCCTCTGATCCATGCCTCGATTGACTCCCATCCTACCTCAAGACACTTGACCGTTGCAACGTTCGTTCTTCGCCCTCAGTCGTGCTGCTTCATTGTACCAAGCCGACCCAATAACTGACACGGCGCCCTTGATTCCCTTGGCCAATCCTGGGACTCCGGCTCAGCCGCTTCCACAAAAACCCTACTGGTAATAGTTCTGTTGAATCAGCACTAAATTATGGGATGTTATTGCTCATAAGTGCCTACTAACTAGCGCAACAAATGAGCTAGTCAAACTGCAAGAAATCGTTATCTTCCCTCGCGCAGGCGATCACCAAGATATCTGTCTAATTCTTCCACCTCGTAGATTTTCCGGATAGTGGTTTCAACATCGTAGGGAACGCGACGAAACCGCACCAGCCGTTCTTTCGGATCGAACAGCACATAACAAGCGCGCCAGTCGCCATCCCGCGGTTGGCCTACCGAACCAACATTAATGAGGGTCTTAGCGTTATCGAGGCGATATTCGCCGCTAAGCTCTTCGGGATGATAATATTCGAGGCGTTCGGTGAAGATGCCAGGCACGTGAGTGTGCCCTTGGAAACAATATTGCTCGACCAAAGCGAAAATTTTTTCCATTTTGCGTTGGTTGTAAATATCTTCGGGGAAGATATATTCATTCAGGGGATTGCGCACTGAGCCGTGAACATAAATCACGCCATTTTCCACGTGTCTGCGAGGTCGTTCCGCTAGGAACTCCCAGCGTTGCATCGCGCGTTCTTGATCCGGGTCTTCCTCCAGTTGCTGACGCGTCCACAAGATGGCCCGCAAGGCTCCCGCATTAAAGCCTTCTGGGTCAAAAAGCGCGGCTTGATCGTGATTGCCGAGCAACACAACGGGAAAATCCATGACTGCGTCAATACATTCGCGTGGATTGGGGCCGTAACCGATAATGTCCCCCAGACAATAAATCCTCTCGGCGCCTTGCTCTCGAATGTCGTCAAGAACTGCTTGCAAGGCCTCGAGATTACTATGAATGTCGCTGACAATAGCAATCACAGGGCGTCCCCTTTGGATGACACCGTCCCAGCAGGCCAACAACCTTTGCTAGGGGCGCTACCCCCTTATCCCCGGTACGCGAGTCCTGTTTTGCCTTATTATAGTATGCCAACCCATCCCCCACTGCGAATGCAACTTGCTGTACGAGTTTACTTACAAGTAGTCTAAAAGCAAGAAGTGGTACCGTTGGCGTTGGGAAAAGGAGTTTGGTTCGTTACACTTATAGACACTCTGCCTCCTGGAGCTGGCTATGGCCCGAACTATGCAGGCGCTCGTCAAAGCACGACCTCAGCCTGGACTGTGGTTGCAAGAAGTGCCGGTGCCGTCTATCGGTATCAATGACGTGTTAATTGAGGTATTGCAGACTGGTATTTGCGGCACCGATTTGCATATTTACCGCTGGGATACCTGGGCGCGGAAGACCGTACCTGTGCCTTTGGTCGTCGGGCATGAGTTCGTCGGGCGCGTGGTCGAAGTCGGCGCGAACGTCAAAGACTTCTATCCCGGAGAAATCGTCAGCGGCGAGGGCCACGTCGTATGTGGGCGATGCCGCAACTGTCTGGCAGGGCGTCGTCATTTGTGTAAGGATACCCAGGGCATCGGCGTGAATCGGCCTGGGGCTTTTGCACAATATATTGCCTTGCCCATGACCAACGTGTGGGCCCATGATCCGAATATTCCTCGCGACATTCAGGCCATTTTCGATCCGTTCGGCAATGCCGTGCACACTGCCTTGTCATTTCCCGTGCTCGGCGAGGACGTTCTAATTACGGGAGCAGGTCCTATTGGTCTGATGGCCATTGCCATAGTACGCCACGCCGGGGCACGCTTTGTCGTTGTGGCCGACGTCAATCCTTACCGCTTAGACTTGGCGCGCCGGATGGGCGCGACACGGGTTTTCGATCCCCGCCAGGAGGATCTTCATGCCATTCAGCGCGAGTTGGGCATGAAGGAGGGTTTCGACGTCGGCCTGGAAATGTCGGGGCATCCAGATGCCTTTCGCATGATGTTGGACAATATGGCCCACGGTGGCAAGATTGCTCTGCTTGGCATCCCAGAACAAGACATTGCCATCGATTGGAACCAGGTGATCTTCAACGGCCTGACCATCAAAGGCATCTATGGGCGAGAAATGTATGAGACGTGGTACAAGATGACCGTCATGCTGCAATCGGGCCTGAACATCCAACCGGTCATCACACATCGTTTCCATTACACCGAGTTTGAGGAAGCCTTCCGCGTCGTGGCCAGCGGCCAATGCGGTAAGGTTTTACTGATTTGGAACGAAGGCTAACTGCCATGAGCAGCAGGTTGGAAGGCAGCGGTAAGCCTATGTTTTCTCTGGGCCAGCCTTTCCCTGCGAATGAATCTCCATGGGGATCGTTCTCAGTCTCATTTCTTTTAGCCAATGCTCAGCACGCCCAGCAAGCAAGAAAAACCAATGCCTGAATTTGTGAGTATGTTTGTTCGAGGTGCACACGACGCCAGGATCAATTCCTTGACACCCACTACTTGCCCTCTCAGAATTACTGCAAGGCGGATGATTTCCTGCGAGTAATCTCACCTGGTACCGAATAAGGAGAACGCGACATGCTCGGGCATTTGCGTTTTATAGCCGCTTACTCGGCGCTGATCGTCGTATTGATAGCGTTGAACATCAGTAGCGCCCAGCAGGATAAGACCGCTCCCGCCAGTTGGCGCATTGCCGTGATCCGCTTAGGCGGCAACATGGAAGAAACACCGACCGCGCCCGATCCAATCCTGGGCATTCAGTTGGAGAACCTCAGGACCCGGCTTGACCGCATTCAGCGGGCAGCCCGCGACCGCCAAGTGCAGGCCTTACTGCTTCACATTGACGAACTCGACATCGGCTGGGGTCGCATATCTGAGTTACGCCACGCCATCAGCGAGTTTCGCCGTAGCGGGAAACCTTGCGTGGCGTTTTTAGAGAGTGGTGGTTTAGCCGAGTATCTGGTCGCCAGCGCCTGCGACGAAGTGTTCATGCCCGAGGCCGGGATGCTCTTCCTCTCGGGCCTTCGAATGCAGATGTTCTTCTTCAAAGACCTGCTCGATAAGCTCGGCGTACAAGCTGACATGATTCAGATGGGGGACTTTAAGGGCGCGGCTGAACCTTACACGCGTAATCGCATGTCCCCCGCTCTCAAAGAGCATCTCGAGACCGTGTTAGACGACATGTATTCTTACGTGGTCGAAACCATTGCCGATTCCCGCAAGCATAAGAACCTCGATATCAAGAAAGTGCGGGAACTGCTCGACCAAGGTCCGTTCACGCCGCGTCAAGCGTTGCGACACGGACTGATTGACCGGTTGGCCTACGAGAGCGACTTAGCCCGCGTGTTTTCCGAGACCAAGAAAGTCAAAGCCCAATTGGTCAGCGACTATGGCAAGCCACGTCCCCGGGAACCAGGCCTGTTTGATCTTTTCAAGATGCTAAGCCCGCCAGTCGAACCGCGCCTAAGCGATCGTCCCAAGATCGCTCTGATCTACGCCATTGGCGTCATTATGCCAGGCAAAGGCACTACCTCACCTTTTGGGGAAGCGGTGATTGGGGCCGATACCTATGTCGAAGCCATTCGACGCGCCGAGTCA
The DNA here is from genome assembly GCA_025060195.1 of Gemmatales bacterium. Taxonomy (GTDB): domain Bacteria; phylum Planctomycetota; class Planctomycetia; order Gemmatales; family HRBIN36; genus HRBIN36. The sequence continues at coordinate 91,651 of JANXCQ010000004.1, forward strand.
GAACCTAGCATAAAGGCCATCGTCATTCGCGTAGATAGCCCCGGCGGCTCTGCCTTGGCCAGTGATTTGATTTGGAACGAAATCAACAAAGGTAAAAAGCCCGTTATTGTGAGCATGGGCGACACCGCAGCCAGCGGTGGCTATTACATCAGCATGGCCGCTAAACGCATCTTCGCGGAGCCGGGCACCATTACGGGCAGCATCGGCGTGGTCGGGGGAAAGTTTGTGATCAAGGGACTAATGGACAAAATCGGTCTGACCACGGACACCATCGACCGCGGCGCCAATGCGGGACTGCTCTCTCTCACCGAGCCGTGGAGCGACAAGCAGCGCGAACACGTGACCGCACTCATGCGGGACACATACGACCAGTTCCTCGACAAAGCCTTAGCGGGACGTAATCGGGCTGGGCAGAAGTGGACGCGGCAGGACCTTGAAAAACTTGCCGGCGGTCGGATTTGGACAGGTCGGCAGGCAAAAGCGCTCGGCTTGGTGGATGAATTGGGCACGCTAAGCGACGCCATCGCGTTCGCCAAAAAAGAAGCTGGTTTTGACCCCGACGAGGATGTCGAAATTTACATCCTGCCCAGGCCGAAGTCGCCCATTGAAGCGCTCCTGGAGAGCTTCCTGGAACTGCATACACCGCAACCAATGTCCTCCCTGACGCAATTGGCCCAGCAGATGCCGGAATTGCGTCCGCACTTACGACACATTGCCGTACTGTGGTATCTCCGCCACGAGTTAGTCTGGACTTACCAACCGATGTTCTTCCGCATCACTGGGAAGTAACCATGGGCATGACCATCACCGAGAAAATCCTGGCGCGGGCTGCCGGCCGCTCGCATGTCGAACCCGGCGAGAATATTTGGGTCAATTGCGATGTACTCATGACCCATGACGTGTGTGGCCCCGGCACAATCGGCTTGTTTAAGCAACACTTCGGCCCGAAGGCGCGCGTCTGGGACCCCGAGAAAGTCGTCATCATTCCCGACCATTACATCTTCACTGCCGATCCGCGGGCACACCGCAACATCGAAATCTTGCGGGAATTCGTTCGGGAGCAGGGGATCAAGTATTACTACGATCCCGACTTCCTGCACGGCGATGGTATGCCTACGCCTTACCGCGATCCCCGGCGCACTTCTTATAAGGGCGTGTGCCACATTGCCTTGCCCGAGGAAGGACATACCCGACCCGGAGAGGTCTTATTTGGCACCGATAGCCACACATGTACGGCCGGAGCGTTCGGCGAATTCGCTACGGGTATCGGCAATACCGACGCGGCATTCGTTCTCGGCACGGGTAAACTCTGGCTCAAAGTGCCCCCTACGATGCGCTTTATTTTTGAAGGCGAGTTGCCGCCCTGGCTCATGGCCAAAGACCTGATCCTGGCGGTGATCGGCGAAATCGGCTGCGACGGCGCCACTTATAAAGCCATGGAGTTTACGGGTGAAGGCGTGTTCAGCCTCAACATGGAAGAGCGCATGACTCTATGCAACATGGTCATCGAAGCGGGCGGTAAGAACGGCGTGATTGAGCCAGACCAACGTACGCTCGACTATGTCAACGCACGCAACAAGTCGGGTAAGCCGTACCAAGTTGTGCGGAATGACCCTGATGCGCGCTTCTGTTATGAAAAGGTCTTCGACGTACGTCGGCTCGAACCGTTAGTGGCTATGCCTCATTCCCCCGATAATCGGGCGACTGTATCTGAAGTCAAAGGCCTGAAACTTGACCGCGCTTACATTGGCTCGTGCACGGGAGGGAAAATCACCGATTTTCGCGCTGCTGCCCGCATTCTCAAAGGCCGACATGTCCGCATTGACACCTTCATCGTACCAGCCACCACGGAAGTGGAAGCCCAACTGCACACGGAACAAATTGCTGGGAAGAGCTTGTATGAAATCTTCGTGGAAGCTGGGGCGCGAATCGGCCCAGCTAGTTGTGCCGCCTGCCTCGGTGGCCCAATCGATACATTCGGTCGACTCAACGAACCGCTCCGCTGCATAAGCGCCACCAACCGCAATTTCCCCGGACGCATGGGGCACAAGGACGCCCAGGTGTTCTTGGCCAGTCCCCTGACTGTAGCTGCCTCCGCTGTCGCCGGTTGTATTGCTGATCCCCGCGATTATCTCTAACCGTCAAGTGCGTTTGACACGTTGGGGAAAATGGTTACAATCGCCACGGTGCGCTATCCGTACATCTCGGCAAGGAAGACGGAGAAAACTCATGGCCAGCGGACGGCACAGTTCGACGCGGTGGAGCACACTGCCGTTACCTCTTGTGCAATTGCTGCACGCCAGCCAGTGCGCTAAAACTGCCGCTGAGCGTTTTTTCTATGCCCGCCAACTCTGGGAGACCACGATCAAACTACTGAGCAGTGCCTGTTTAGCCCAATGGTGGCGGCAATCCGGGGAGGCGAGTGCGACTAGTCCGTCTCTCTTTGCGACGTCATTGCTGCGGCTCGAGTCCAATGACGGTGAACCTTCCCTGAACAACTCCCCGCTGGGCGCCTGGTGGCGCTGGGTCAAACTTTTGTTGCCTCGCTTGTGCCAAGCCGAGAGCCGATTCGCTCATACTATACGCGACTGGCTCTATGCAGATTGCCCCGTAGAGAAACAGCCCTGGTGCTCCACCCTGCAACAGTTGTTCGGTGCGAATCTGATCCAAAGTTTGCCCCGCACCCCAGCTGCCTGGCTGGAGTACTTCCTACTCGGTGCCACTTCACCTCATCAAACGGAAACCCGCAATGCTCGGCCCGAAACGCTTGACCAAGTGGCTGGAGCCCTCCGCCAAGGTTGGGTTTTCCTGGCGACCCAAGGAGCGTTCTTCCGTGAAACGCGGCTAGTTTTCCTCCAAAGCTGCGAAAGCGTCTCAGAAACTCAATGCCAAATACGCCGCTACGAACTGAGCGGTTTATTCCCCCGGTATTTGCCCGCTTGGCATGTGCCTAGCTCCGAGGCTCAAAATTATCCTGCCGGCCAAATTTACTGGGAAGTCCCGAGCGGTCCTAAGGACAATCTCCCCTGGGCGAGCCGGCAAGGTGCATCCACTCGCGCCAGTACTACCCTGCTCCCGCTCCATCCGTTGCTCTTCTTCGTCCAAGAAACCGAGGAACTCTTCTTATTGCATACCCTGCCAGAGTCAGGGCCGCCGTTGTGGCTCAGTCCGGGCACAGGACGATGCTTGAGCCCTCATGACCTTGGCACCTCGATTCGCTCGCTGGTTGACCAGCTGAGCAAGAACCCCCTAACAGCGGAAGCCGCGAAAAAATGGCTCGCTAGCTTGGCCGCTTACGCCGCGGAACATGGTTCTTCCCAAGTGGTGCTCAGTCAGCAGGCCGCGGGGTATGAACTGCTCAGCGAAGTACTAGCCAGTCCTCACACTGTGCATTACCGCGCCTGGCAAACTTCGGTACGCCGCCCCTTGCGCTTGTCCTGCTTGCTCCCCAGTGAAGGTCGCGACCCCTTGCTCGAAGAAGAGCGCGCTTGCATTGTCCGACTCATCCGCACGCGTCATCCTCACCTGCTTCACGTTTATGAATATGGTTGCCACGAGGGGATCACCTTCATCGCCAGTGAATTTGTTCCCGGCGTTAATCTCTCCAGCTTGATAGACAAGTTAGCCATTTATCAACGCCACGAATTGCCAAGTTTCCAGGAGTGCCAGCAAGCTTTGCGGGCAAGCTTACAGGAAGAGACTCGTCAGGAACGTCCCTTATGCGACCTGCACACCTATGAACGCCGACTCGCACGCTATCTCGCCGCTACCTGGTTCACAGACCAGCACGCCTCGTTGGCTGAGGGTCGGCAATCTTCCCTTCCGTATCTGGTTTGGGTATTGCGTCAAGGCGCGGCGCTGGCCTACGCTGTGCATTACCTGCACGAGCAAGGCAACGTTCATGGAGTCATCTTGCCTAATCGTGTTCTCGTGTCCCAGGAAGACGGCCGATGGATCCTGCTCGAGCCTACCTCACTCCACCTCAAAACTACCAGCCACGACTTAGCCCAGTCGTTACGCTACCTCAGCCCGGAACGCCGAGGTGCTGCGCTGCGAATTACGCCCCAAGCCGATATTTACAGCCTGGCGGTGCTTCTTACCGACTTGCTCTTGATTCCTAAGGAAACACTATCTCCCGGCGATGACCGGGCTCTAACACAGTTGGCACACAAGCGACACCTGCCGGCAGAACTGGTGCGTTATCTACACCAATGCCTGGCGCCGCACCCCGAGGAACGCCCGGCTTCCGCAGAGGAATTGGCCCAGAAATTAGAACATTTCGCCGAGCACATCGAAAACCTCTCTGCCCACTCGGCTGACCCGGGCGTGTCTGTAGACACACCATCTTCCTCCCTTGCGTCCAACGGCCCGCCGACCATCGACGTCGCAACTCCTACGACCTCTCCCGAGCCATCCCTTAGCTCCGATTCTCCCCGCGCGCACGCTCGCTGGGGGTTGAGTTTAGTCATAGGACTCAGCTGCACACTTATGCTGATCTTGGCCTTTGGTTTATTCGCCTGGTGGCTTCAACTAAGCCCGCAACAATGGTTCCACCTAATAACCCAGGGAGCTTTTTCCGAGTGGGCCATGCCTGAGGCCACTCAGTCACATCCAAGTGAAGAACAATCAAGCGCCACAACTAGTCCATCCGCTTCCGACACGGCTCCCTCCGGTCCGTGGACGCAATTAGCTTGGCTGCAACAGGAATTGGAGTCAACTAAGACAGCTCTGGCGCAGGCACGTTCTCGGATTCAGGAGCTAGAACAAACGTCCGCGCAGCAAAAAGAGCCCAGCGACGCTCTGCAACAACTTCGCCAGGAACTGCAACTTTATCGTCAGTCGGCTGAGAAAAATCAAGAACGTTTGCAAGAAGCTCAGGCAAGGACACAGCAACTCACCACCGAGTTGCACAAACTCCAGATCCTAGAGAAAACTCTCCAGCAAGAGTTGGCGACACTCCAGACGCAACTGAACAATCTCCAGGCAGAGAACCAAAACCTTCGTAGTGCCCAATGGCGCCACTTGGAATGGCTCCGCGACTTCGTGCTACGAGCAATTTCTCAACCAAGGAATACAACACTCACCCTTCCGATCAGTATTCGCTCCCCTACAACGGGTTTGCTTCGCGACCTGTTGGTCCACCAAGTAAAAATTCTCGCTAGCTACGAGGCCCCGATAACCGCTCGAGCCAGTGCATTATTGGCACTCGCCTGGGTCGAATCCGAGATGCATGGACCCGAAGCTGCCCTCGCTGTGCTCCAAGAAGCCTATCAGCTGTTACACCAAACGCCTGTTGCAAATCGCAACCACGAACATTCCTCCGTCCTTTACGGCGTGTACGCCCTGATGGGTAGTTGTTACCTCCAGAGTAAGAGATATTCCGAAGCAGAGTCTGCATGGTTACAAGCACTACGCATGGCTGATGAACTCGGCAAGCAAGGCTCGCAAGAACGCTGGTTCCTTGAATCCGCACTCTGTCATGCTCAGCTTGCCCAGGTATTTCGACACTCCAAGCAATGGGAAAAAGCGGAAACCGCTTACTCCCACGCCCATCGAATCCTCGAAAAACTCTACCAATCACGACCAGAAGAGGCTACCTGGACATTACACTTCGCCCGCATATGTCGCGACTGGGGAGCGCTAGCAGAATTTCGCGATCAATTGGAGCTGGCCGACCAACGCTATAGGCAGGCAATCAGCACCCTAGAGTCGTTGCTCCAGACACAACCCTTACATTCACAAGCTATCCTGCTTTTAGCACATATCCTACACGACCAAGCCGCACTGCGTCGCGATGCAGGACAGGATCAGGAAGCATTAGCTGGCTTCCAGCGCGGGTTGGAACTGATCAAATCATTACCACAAAGTGAGGCTTCATCAGTGGAAGGTCAACTTGTTCGCCGCGATTTACACGCTGGACGCGCCCATTTATATATGAACCTGCGACAATTTGCCGAGGCTGTGCGCGATTGGGAGGAAGCCATCGCTTACGACTGGGAGCGTTTGCCCAATCTGCGCGCATATCGAGCCCTTTGTTGGGCTCGATTAGGCGACATCGCCCGCGCGGTTGCCGAGGCCGAGCGCCTCTATCGGGATTCGCAAAAAACCGGCAGCCTGCTTTATAACTTGGCCTGTGTGCATGCTGTCGTAGCTGAGGTCCTTGGCCAAGACCAAAAATTCGCCACCACGGAGCCAACTCGCCTGCGTGAAACTCATGCTTCTCAAGCGGTAGAGTTATTACGCCAGGCAGCTGACCTTGGTTACTTCCGTGTAACCAATCGCCTGGACTACCTCCAGCGCGACCAGGATCTCCAGGTGCTCCGCTCGCGAGACGATTTCAAGCGTCTCGTCGAAAAACTTCAGATGCAGTAACAGTGAAAGCTTATGAACCTAATACCTAATGTGGTCCTCGTTTCTAAGGTCTAATGTTTGGTTATTAGAGGACCAACCCTTCTCCGTTGCTTTTCTAAGCTTTCGAGGTAATCTAAACTTTTGCTACCAAGGCCGAATCATTTCAAGCAGCCTAATTCACATCATGCCATAATGTGTATCTAGGCGACATATTAGACATAATCAAGGTCCCACTCATGAAAATGGTGCAATCAGGTCTTGATCGCATCCCAAAGCCAGACCGCTAAGGGGCTGAACAAAAATATCGGTAACCATGCTGCTTCGACCGCACCTAAGTAATCATGTTCTCCCAAATGTCGGCACAAATAATGCGTTCCAAACAAGGCAAAACCCACCACGAGACAGAGCCCCGTGTTGAGAAATAAATTGCGCTGATGGTCGCGCAACAGCAAGGAAACCCCGATCACCGTCATAACCAACGTAAGCAGGGGCATGGTCAAGCGCAGGTGAAATTGCACAGCTAGTAAGGATAGACCGACGGTTTCGGGACGTTGTAATTCTTGGAAAATCGTCCAGGTAGAGGCATAGTGAAACCATCCAGGCGTCCTGGTGATCAGGTCGAAATCTACACGCTCCGTACGCAGGAAAAACTTTCCGGGATCGATCATTTCCAAAACGGGCGAGTTCCAGTTGTCTGGCAACGTTCGAGGGGTAGTATCCAGAAGTAACCAGCCACCACTATAACGCTCACTGCTTGGCGGAATATAGCGGGCCTCTTTAGCGCGAATGTGCTGCATAGAACCGGCGACTCGCTCGGGAATAGTGACAGTAAGGTTATACACCAGCTGATACCGCCTCAGGGCCTCGTTTCCGGAAATTAGTATGCCATTTGGTTCGAAGGCGCCATAAGCCCGGCACGGAAGTTCCCCTCTAGGATCGGTTGCCGGCCTCATCAGTTTATCCGCTAACCTGGGCATAATCACTTCGCGATTAACTAAACTTATTCCCAGCACGAAAAGGGCACCGAGAAAAATCGGCCCAGTTATTCGTCGCACAGAAATGCCCGCTGAAAGCAAGCACACCAGCTCATTATTGCGCTGCATCCACGCTACAGTAAACATGGCAGCCAACACTACTAACACGCCGCTAATACGGTCGAAGATGAGTACCATCTGATAAGAATAAAACTTGCTCACGACGACCAACAAGCTAGAGAAGTCATTTTGAACCGCCTCCAGAAACTCATCTAGTTTGTTGAAAATATCAATCACAAGGTACAGACTCACCAGGGACACAAAAGTGATAACCCAGGCTCGGATGAAATTGCTTAGAATCATGCGATCTAAAAGGGTCATGGTTCTTTTTTAGCAGGTTATTACTTGCTATCGAAGCAGTCATGGTCAGGGACGGTTGCGGGTCGACGCACAAGGCTAGAGTTTGCGGTATTCTTACGTAGCATAGCCCGGCCACATGGAAATAAACTGCCGCTGAAAGCGGGTAACATATAGTCTCGGAATGTATAACTCCTGCCCGAACATCGGTCTTCCCCATAGCCATGGAGTCGCAACTCGGCCCAAGCGGTGTCCGCGTGCCAATTTTGAACGTGAATACGATACAGCGCTGTTAAAATACCGGTACGATGAAGTCCGGCACGACAGTGGATCAGGACGGGCTGATAATTAGGATCCGTGACTAAGTCGAGAAAGATCCGAGCTGCCTCCGGAGTTAGACCTGCGTAATGCCGTTCTAAACTTAGCGAATCAACATAAAGATAAATGTAACGTACGCCGAGGCGACGACAAAGGGATGCCTCGGATTCGTTACCGAGCTGGGGGTTAGGAGCCTCCTCTTGTAAATTGATCACCGTACGAATATTGAAGCTGAGAATGGCTCGCTTCAGACCGCGCGAGCTTAACTGGCCACTGCGATAAAGCTTGCCCGGATCAACAATGCGGAGTCGCTTACTCTCGGCATAGCGGAGCCGATAGTAGCCGATGCTACCTGCGACAAAAAATAGCGTCAGCGCGACTAAGGCAGCCCTTTGAGGAGCCGTCATCATTTCCATCGGCGCGGACAGCGCCGCATCCTAATTGGTGCTCCAGAATGTGAGAACACCAAATTATGCCAAGGTCCCTAGGAAAATACAAGAGGAATTAGTTCGTGCTATGCCGTGGGGAAAGGTTTTCAGTCACCCCGTGACTAATAGACTGCGAGATTCCGGGTTGTCCTCAGCCGCAGGCCAATCTACGATGCTTATGCGCCCCACGGCAAAACAAGGTGGGTAGCCATGACTTTAGAGGATGTGCGCATGCGCGGCTTCCGGCGCCGCCGTGATGCGCCAGAGGCACGGCAATTGTTGCTGGAGCGGATCGAGCCACTCGCGTCGGAAGAAATTTCGCTTTGGGAAGCGTCAGGTCGCGTCCTGGCTCAAGATGTTACGTCCCCTAGAGATGTGCCTTATTTTGACCGCGCGGCCATGGACGGTTACGCGGTACGGGGCGAGGAAACTTTTGGCGCCAGCAACTATTCACCGATTACGTTTCGTTTAGTGGGTGAAGCGTTGCCAGGTCGAGCGTTCTCTCGCGCCTTGCTCCCGGGCGAAACGGTGCGCATCATGACTGGGGCCCCTCTCCCGCCGGGAGCAGACGCCGTTGTGCGGGCCGAGTGGGCGATGGAGCAAGGAACCTTGGTTCATGTGCTCGAAGCGGTGCCTCCGGGAAAATATGTCAGCCGTCGCGGCGAAGATGTGGCCGCGGGCACTTTGTTGTTTTCGAGAGGACGGAAACTGCGACCCCAGGATGTTGCCCTGTTAGCTGCGGTGAACCTGAGCCATGTCCGCGTGATACGCCGACCACGTGTGGCCCTGATCATTACGGGAGATGAATTATTACCGCTCGGCTCGCCTTTGAATGATTACCGCATCATCGACTGTAATTCCGTCATGCTGGACGCTCTGATACGTCGAGACGGTGGAATTCCCAGTCATATGGAGTTGGTTGCAGACCAGCGCGAAGCTATTCGACGGCACTTAGAAGAGGCCAGCCGTAGTGCGGATATTATTCTCATTTCCGGCGGCAGTTCCGTGGGCCGGGAAGATTATGCTCCGCTCTTAGTCGCAGAGATGGGTGAACTCTTGGTGCACGGCGTGGCTATGAGGCCCTCCTCCCCGACGGGCCTAGGCTGGATCGCAGGACGCCCGGTGATCTTGCTTCCGGGCAATCCTGTTTCTTGTTTATGCGCCTATGATTATTTTGCAGGGCCTGCCATTCGCCGACTTGGGGGACTTAGTACAGATTGGCCTTATCTGCAGGTTACGCTTCCTTTAGCAGCGAAGATCGCGTCCGAATTAGGACGTTTGGATTATGTTCGGGTACGCCTCCGGGAAAACATGGTCGAGCCTATAGCTGCCAGTGGTGCTTCCATTCTCTCGACAACTACACAGGCCGACGGTTTTGTACTGGTGCCTCCCGACTGTGAGGGTTACAGCGCCGGGCAAAAGGTATCTGTTTACCTCTATGATCAATATGTTTCTGCTCCCTATCGCTAAGTTCTACTTTCCTACTAACAAAATTACCGATGGGAAATAAACTCTTATGAGAGAGCTTCGGTCATGACATTAGACGATACGGCATGAGCGGATAGCTTCCAACCACTATAGGATCGTAGATTATGCTGATGCCCCTGATTGATGATCAGACTCCCGTTGTTCATTTAGCTCATCTGGATCATCTCTGGTTCCAGATAACGGGAACTTTGTGTAATCTTACGTGCCGGCACTGCTTTATTTCCTGTTCACCTCATAACAATAATTTCGGGTTCATCCCACGCGATGAGGTGGAGAAAGCGCTGGTAAAATCGGTCTCTCTGGGGGTTAAGGAATATTACTACACTGGTGGCGAGCCTTTTTTGCATCCAGACTTAGTATACTTAGTGTGTCGCACACTGGAATTAGGACCTGTAACTATCTTGACTAATGCCACGATATTGCGAGATGATTGGTTGCAGCGTCTGGCCCGCGCAGAAGCAGAATCGCCCTATAGTCTCGAATTTCGCGTGTCACTTGATGGCTACGACGCGATTACGAATGACGCAGTCAGAGGTGCAGGCACGTTTGCACGGACCTTACGAGGATTAAGGCGATTAATCGATCACGGTTTTTTGCCAATCGTCACAGTTACACATGTTGACGAAACGCTATCTGCCGAGCAACTCTATTACCGTTTCGTCGCAATGTTACAAGAACAAGGCTATGATCGTCCACGTGTCAAAATTTTACCGCTACTTCGCTTGGGCGCGGAGGTGCAACGCACCCGCAGCTATCTTCCTCAAGAACGTGTCACTAAAGAAATGTTAGAAAATTTCGAACTGGATCACCTGCTATGTCGGCATGCTCGCGTGGTTACGGATCGAGGGGTTTACGTATGTCCCATTTTATTAGAGGCGGCCGACGCACGTTTAGGAGATGATCTAACCTCCAGTCTGAGCAGTTTCGCTTTGCGTTACCAGGCGTGTTATACTTGCTATCTCTATGGTACTATTTGTGCTAATACCTCATCGCAACAACGCGACTTATAATTTTTTCTATCGCCATCTAAGAACTAGCCACACCATAGACCCTATGACTTCGACCAATATATGCTGAGCCGCATTGCATTATTTGGTGGCATTTATAATAACTATCTGGCCTTAGAAGCCGCTTTACGGGATATCAAGCGTCGGGGAGTAGATGCGATCTATTGCCTGGGGGACTTTGGCGCCTTCGGGCCTCATCCCGATCGCGTTTTCCCTCTAATTTGGGACTATCAAGTCGAGTGTATTCAGGGAAATTATGATCAGTCGCTGGCCCTTGGGTTGTCGGATTGTCAATGTGGTTATACCGACCCCCGCGATAATTATTTTGCGCGGATCTCCTATGAATACACCTATGAACACACTAGTCCGCAAAACAGGCAGTGGTTAGGAACCCTGCCCACCCACCGACGTGTGCAACTTGGTCGTTACAGGGTATTGCTGTGCCACGGTAGTCCGCGCAAGATTAATGAATTTCTCTGGGAGTCAACCACTTCGACGGCGTTTCTCCGTTGGCTTTGCCAGACTTACGATGCGGACGTTATATGTGCGACTCATACAGGAATAAAATGGCACCGGGCTTTGGGAAATGCAAATGTAGTGGCGAATACTGTTTCAACGGAAAACCCGGCTATCCACAGCTGCAACGAAGGTCAAGCTAGGCCACCAGATTGGCATTTTGTGAACGTTGGGGTCCTTGGTCGCCCAGAAAATGATGGAACGACACGTGTCTGGTACACCATTCTCGAGGCGACACCGCAATTACGCGTAGAGTTTGTGCCCGTGGAATATGACTACCAAAGGCTCGCTCGTGAGATGCGCGAAGAACGTTTACCGGAGGAATTTATAGCTACCATTCTTTCGGGTTGGTGGACGACTTGCCTAGAAATACTACCTGCGAAAGAACGGAAGCGGGGAAGATTTTAGTATAGGTCGTGAATCGCCGCTGCGGTCATGCTCCATTGAACTGGAATCCTTCCGGACTTGACTGATTTAGATTACCAAGGGAATTACCGTGGCACTGCTTAGGGCCATGCCGCACGAGCAGGTGAACTTATCTAGCGACAAAACTTATTGTTAGTGGCCAAATTGGTCGTGGGTGATTAGTTATTAATAATGGTTTTTCTGAACATGGGGCCGAGGGAAAAATAAGGAGGAAGGGTCTTGAACCAAACGGCCGGTAAGCTAGATGGGAGAGGCGTGGTGATCAGCGCGGCACCCGGGACCGATGCGAACTCAGGGTCGTTAAGCGTAGTAAACCCGGTGAGCGCTCACACGGCAAGACCGGATGAGAGTGTTGATGTGCCTGCAAGAAACGCTGGTACTCAGCGACGTCCCGATGGTCGGCGCGCTAACGAACTGAGACCAATAGAGATAATCCGACCTGCTTGGGGACTGGCTCCTGGCCGAGTGATCTTTAGCATGGGTAAGACGACGGTGTTGTGCACTTGTAGTGTCGAACCAGGCGTACCGCCTTTTCTGGTGGGTACAGGAAAGGGCTGGTTAACGGCCGAATATAACATGCTGCCCGGTTCCACCTCCCCCCGTAAGGTGCGTAACACAGCGAAGCCCGATGGCCGGAGCATCGAGATTCAGCGCTTAATCGGTCGGAGCTTACGCACATGCTTAGATCTTGAGAAGTTAGGAGAACGGACTTTGTGGATTGATTGCGACGTATTAGCAGCAGATGGCGGCACCCGCACGGCCAGCATCAACGGCGGCTTTTTAGCCGTAGTGGATGCCTTATTTGCCATACGCCATGAGCTACCTTACCCCGTGGAGGAAATCCTCAAAGGGAGTGTGGCGGCTGTGAGTGTCGGTTTATGGCATGGGCAGCGAATAGTGGATCTCAATTATGCCGAGGATAAGGATGCTGAGGTAGATCTGACCTTAGTAATGACGGGCGATAATCAGTTGGTGGAAGTCCAAGCAGGTGGGGAAGAGGCCACGTTTGCTGAGGAAGACTTACACGCATTACTGGAATTAGGTCGGCGCGCTATTAAGCGCATTTTGATGCGAATGAAACAGGAATTAGGTGAACTGTGGCCGTCAGGGCGACGTTTATCAGGCCGTTCAATTTCGAAGGAATCTGAAGCAGGCCGCTCGGCCAGCTTGAATGATAAGAAAACTGCCAAATCGGGCGAGAGAAAATAAATCCTAGGGAATGCTAAGCTAATGAAATCGAGGTTACGTTTTTTGCGTGCAGCCCCTAGGTGGTGGCTGGTTAGTTTCGAATGCTTCTCGGATATTAGGGGTTAATCGAGTTTAGAGCTGTTACCCGAAAATACTGTAACTCCATGCGGAGAAATACGGCAGGAACGAAGCCCATTGGCATATTAATAACTCGAGCGTCCTGCTCGCTTAGGTGTTGGCATAGCTTCGCCGAGAAACATAGATGGCTTAGTCGCCCGTGAGGGACGCCGATTCCTGAGGCTCGGGTTGTCCCCAACGACGAAAGAGGCGGTGGGGAATACCCAGCAAATCGCAAATGCGGCCTACGATAAAGTCCACCATGTCGGAGACGGTTTTAGGTCGCGTGTAAAAAGCTGGGCTGGCGGGCAGAATGATAGCGCCAGCCTCGGTACAACGCAACATGTTGTGGAGGTGGATAGCGTGGTAAGGCGTCTCTCGCGGTACTAAGATAAGTCGGCGGCGTTCTTTGAGGTGAACGTCGGCAGCGCGGTGGATGAGATTTTGCGACATACCGTGGGCAATCGCGGCCAGAGTGCCCATACTACACGGGCAAATGACCATCCCTGCGGTCAAAAAAGAGCCACTACTGATACTAGCGGACAGGTTCAGGTAATGATGATACTGCACGAGCCGGCTTTGCTCGACTGTAGCATTAGGCAGAAGGTCCGATAATTGGAAATGGTCCACTTGGACGGAGCGGCCTAATTCTGTGCGTAAAACCTGTGCTGCGGCTGGGCTGAGCACCAGATGAACTCTGCGTTGCGCGGATAACAAGACCTCCAGTAAGCGCACACCGTAGGGCGCACCGCTGGCCCCGGTGAGCGCTAGAACCAAGTCGTTACTCATCTCCATGCCCTCTCAAGAGCATTTCTGTATGCGGGATAAGCGGGTCAACTCCGGCGTACTGCAGTGCGAACGAGTGCGCAGCCAGGTAGGCCCAATCTTCGGCATTATCAACATCGTACCATAGCGGTAACAAGGCTAAGCGGAGGTTGGCCGATTCTACTTGGCGCAGAGTTTGTTGAAGGACCTGGGAAGTTCCCCAGGCAATGTCTGCAAAGATAGGCAGTCGGGACCTGGTAAGCGACTCATCTGTAAGTGTTGGCGAGGAAATGCTTGACCAGAGGGACAGCTGGTGCAAGATGGCGAGCCAGCGCGGCGAAAGACGGCAGCCCAGTAGGTAATAACCGCCATCCCGAGCTGGCCCAATAACGACATCGGCACGCATCAGATGCTCAAAGGCCTGGTCAATCCAGGTGAGTGGCAGCGTCGGGCTATCTGTGCCTATAAAGACAACGTTCGCGTTGCCATCGCGCCATTCTTGCAAGAGCAGGGCCTGCAAACGCGCGCCGAGGTCGCCCAGCACCTGGGGTTTCAAGAGGTAAGCCTTGTTAGCCAAGTTCGCGAAAAACGGTTCAGCTTCCTTGGGCGCGAATGCTAGGATTTTGCGTGCTGGTAGTGTGGCAAAACGGAACAACGTATCGCGGAGGAAGGCCTCGGCCATACGCGCCGCGGTGGCGCTACCGAAGGCCTCAGCCAAGCGCGTCTTGGCATGTCCCACTTCGGGCCATTTCGCCAGAATGACTAGGCTTCGAACTATGGTTTTGTCTGTTATCATCCCCATCGCTCAGTTGAAACTCGGCATCCCAGGCTGAGACGAAAGCTGCTTCTAGGTAGAACATAGCTCCACCAGCATGGCTTGGACAGATAGTAAAATGATGGGGACACACTGGAGAACGATATGGCTAAAGACATAGATGAGGCGTTGGCGGGTTGGGAGTTTCGACCGGGAGTAATACAAGCGCGGCTGGTAGATGCCAGCGATGGACGGCAAGTCGTGCAACTACGAGTGGATTTGGGCATTCTGCAGATGGAACTGGAGGGACGCCCTGATGGTCAACGTCCTCACGGCTTTCCAACTTATTTAGACTACCTGCGTCATCAGGCTGCTCAAGCGCGCGCCTCGGGCCAAGAGTTTCGTATGACTCAGGAACAATGTCAGGAAGCGGATCGCGAGTTTATGCAGTATTACCACCGTCGAATTTGCTGGTTGACGTTGCGTCTGTATGAGCGCGCGATTGCCGACGCCGATCACACGTTAGCCTTCATGGATTTTGTCAATCGGTATGCCGCAGACGAGGATTACGCTTTGGCCCACGAACAATATCGTGGCTTCGTGCACTTTCATCGCGCGCAGGCGTCGGCCGGATTGGCCTTAGAACGCAACGACCCTGAAACGGCCATTGACGAACTGCACCGAGGTATAGAACACATTCGTGCTTTTTACGAGAAACATGGCTTGGAGGATCGTATTGCCGATGACCCCATGATTAGGCACCTCCAGCAAATGCAACAACAGATTCGCACCATGCACCAAATCCGCGCTACGCTTCGGGAGCAGTTGGCTGAGGCAGTGGCCCAAGAGGATTATGAACGTGCGGCTCAATTGCGCGATGCCATTCGACGGCGTCAGCGCGGTGAGTGAATTACCACGTCGAAAGCCAAGGCTTCGGCAATACACTATACCGGGAAGTTTTTCGGAGAGCGCCCCTGGTGTACATCAGCCCGCGACTGGAAGAGCGATTTTCTCGGCCTCGTCTGCCATCCTCCGCAGGTCTTGGGTGATGCGCATGGAACAGAATTTCGGGCCACACATGGAGCAAAATTTCGCCGACTTGAAGACTTCCTGGGGGAGCGTTTCATCGTGCAGTCGGCGAGCGGTTTCGGGATCAATGGCTAACTCGAATTGACGTTTCCAGTCGAAAGCAAAACGGGCGCGGGATAGCTCATCATCCCAATCGCGAGCGCCACGACGTCCCCGAGCAATGTCAGCCGCGTGCGCCGCTATCTTGTAAGCAATCAAACCCTGCTTCACATCTTCCTTGTTCGGTAAGCCAAGGTGCTCTTTCGGGGTGATGTAACATAACAACGATGCCCCCGCCCAGCCCGCCACTGCGGCACCGATCGCGGAGGCGATGTGGTCGTAACCCGGAGCAATGTCAGTTACCAAAGGCCCAAGCACGTAAAACGGTGCTTCATGACACATTTCCATTTCTTTCTCCACATTCATCTGCACCAAGTGGAGGGGAATATGTCCTGGGCCTTCAATCATGACTTGGCAGTTGTGTTGCCAAGCTTTTAGTGTCAGTTCCCCTAAAGTCTTTAGTTCTGCGAACTGGGCCTCGTCATTGGCATCGGCCAGGCAGCCAGGTCGTAGACCGTCGCCCAGACTGAAGGTAACGTCGTAGGCGTGCATAATTTCGCAAAGTTCGTCGAAATGCGTGTACCACGGATTTTGCTGCCGCCGCGCTATCATCCATTCGGCAATAATAGAACCGCCTCGGCTGACAATTCCTGTGATGCGGTTGCGCGTCAAGGGGATGTATTCCAACAAAACCCCCGCGTGGATGGTCATGTAATCCACACCTTGCTGGGCCTGCTTCTCTACCATGTCGAGAAGTTGTTGTGGGGTGAGGTCGGGAATGTCCTTAACTTCCTTGACGCACTGGTAAATGGGCACTGTGCCGACAGGGACTGGGGAGGCATCAATAATAGCTTGGCGAATCGCGTCGAGGTCGCCTCCGGTGGATAAATCCATCACCGTGTCCGCGCCCCAATGAATTGCCGTGTGGAGCTTTTCCAGTTCTTCCTCGATATTGCTGGTGACCGCCGAGTTACCGATGTTCGCGTTGACCTTGCATTTCGCGGCGATACCGATACCGATGGGCTGTAGGCCTTTCTTCAGGTGAATGATGTTGGCAGGGATTACCATGCGTCCGCGCGCTACTTCGCTGCGGACTAGCTCTGGGTCTAGGTTTTCGCGCTGGGCCACGAATTGCATTTCGGGCGTAATAATCCCCTGTCGGGCGGCTTCGATTTGCGTTATGGCCATGCTAAACGCTCCTTGAGTTAGAGCTATCGCTTCGTGGCGCTTTTCGGGACACCCGACCGGGACAAGGAAGGAAACCGCTTCAGAAGAGGCGTTCGCTTCCCCACGCCGGTATTACCCGGATCGGGTTCCGAGGGTATGCTCTCAGCCTGCCTGTCAGGAAGGCAAGCACCCCTAGCGAACCATTGGCATTCTAAGGACTTTCCCGCTCGCGTCAACCGAGATGCCCGTCGCAACGCTTAGGCGGCTATGATCGCTTTGCTTCACCGTGGCAGATGAAAGTCAAGGGCGTCTGTTTTCTAAGGTCTAACGATTCGCGCGCTCGGATTCCCTCGGCAGCAAGGAAGTAACACGGAGCTGTTGTGCCTAGTTATTTTGGCGTATTTGTGCTACGTACCGTTCTAGCATCTCGAATTGACGAAAGAAATCATGTTCCTCCACGCCAAGTGGATTTTTAAAGAAGCAAGCCAAGTGGCGCAGAATGCCTCGCTCATTACGTCGTTGCGCTAACAAAGCTAGACGTGCCAGATCAATTACTAACGGTCCTGCGAGGATAGAATCACAGCCTTGCCAGATAAACTGCAAGACCATCTTCACGCCGAGAAACCCTTCAAAGTGGATGTGGTCCCAGGCAGTTTTCCAGTCGTCGAGCGATTCGATGTATTCGATGCTGACTAAAGTTTGGGGCTTGTATCCCAGAATGCTCGCCAGTACCTGGTCTTTGGTGCGGATTTTCGACTCTTTGTTTCGGGGATCATCCAAGACCAGTCCATCGCGATTGCCAAAAATGTTGTGCCCGACCCAGCTCAGCACGCGGAAATTGCGACGAGCAAACATCGGAGCAAGCACCGTCTTGAGTAAGGTCTCGCCGGTCTTTCCATCCTGGCCGGCCAAGCAGGCTCCGCACTCTTCCGCTCGTTGCCAAGCTGCAGGGAAACTTGCACCTAGAGATGGAGTGAAATTGACATACGGCCAGCCCAATTCGAGTGTGGCTAAAGCATAGATGCTACTGGCTGGCACTAACTGACTGGCATCCCGGCTTGCAAAGCGCTCGGCAAACCGTCGCCAATCTTGGTGAATCTCCGTGAGAGGAAACGGGGGTTCCGTGGAGGCTACGTTGATGACTGCCACCTGGTCTAGGCGATGACTGTCTCGGAAGTGTAGCAAGTCTTGTTGGATGCGTTCGAACGCTTGGCGGGGTGTTTCTGCTGCAGGCAATCTTGGATCATCGGCTAAGCGGGCAATGGTTTCTCCCACGTTGTGCAAAGTGCCCACCCGAACGTTGGCTGACCACTGCTCTAAATGATCTCGACAGGCTGCCAGCAGCTCGCTACTGAATATGCCCGCGCGTTGTTGCATTTCCCGGGCTGTTTGTAACCAATTGGTTTGGCGAATCTCATGGCCCCCTAGAACAAATGTTCCGAGGTCATCTAAATCCAAGTCCGCGAATAAGGGCAAGGCGGTAACTAAACCAGTTGAACTGAGGAGATTCTTGCGCCAAGCAGCTAACCCTACTGCGACGGTGGTGCCGATACCTCCAAAAGCTCCGATCAACCATAAACCCACTCGCCGGCCTCTTGACTCTTGCGGCCGAGGTTGTCCCCCTGCTATCATGCTGCCCACCCTTCTCGTTGCATTGTTACAGGGATTTCGTATTTATCCTACGAACTTGGTCGCCGAATGCGTGAGGACTACAGACGCGCGCCACACCGCTTCACTTGCTCAGGCGAAATTCCCCGCGCCACGATGACTAACTTTAGCTCTAATTAGTAGAACGAAATATCGCGCACCAAATCACAGCCATGGCGATGGCTATCGTAACGTTGACGACTGACTATGGCGAGGACTCGGCATACGCAGCGGCGCTGAAGGGGAGCTTGTTGCGCGTTTGCCCGGAGGCGCGGTTATACGATTTGAGCCACAGTATCCCGCCCCAGGATATTGTCCATGCCGCGTTTTTCTTGAGCGAAGCAATCCCTTGGTTTCCCCCACAAACGATTCATGTGGTGGTCGTCGATCCGGGCGTAGGCACGGCGCGTCGGCTCTTGTATGTCGAATGGCAGGGCCAACGCATCTTAGCACCCGACAATGGTGTATGCACGTTATTATGGCGTCGTCAACCCGCAGAACGCATCCTGCAGCTTCAGAATCGTCAATATTTTCATGAGACTGTAAGCAACACGTTCCATGGTCGCGATATTTTGGCCCCGGTAGCAGGGCATTTGGCTAACGGCCTAGACCCCGCACTGCTCGGGCCTGAGGTAACCGACCCAGTGCACCTGCCTTTTCCCCAACCACGTCCTCAGGGCGAGTTCCTTTTGGGAGAAATCGTGTTCGTAGACCATTTTGGCAATTTGCTCAGCAACATTCACCGCGACGATTGGCCTGGCCTGCGACCTGTATGTGTTGAAATATCGGGTATCCGACCGCGCTGGGTGCGTACTTACGGCGAGGCTAGTCGCGGGGAAATCGTAGCGCTGTGGTCAAGTGGCGGTTGGTTAGAGATTGCTGTAGTGGAGGGCCATGCCGCTCATCGGCTCAATTTGGGCCGCGGCGCGCCAGTGCTAGTCACATTTGCCAGGGCGGAGAACTGTCCATGACCGCTACTGATTCAGGCTGGTCTCCTCGACGCCGTGCCGCGGCGTTAGTTCTCCTTGTGTTGATCAACATGTTTAACTACATCGATCGCTACGTGGTCGCCGCCGTCGAGCCTCAAATGGCTGCGACGTTCTTTCCTTCTGCTCAATCGGAAGAGTTAGTCAAGACGCGAATGGGGCTGCTGATGCCTGCGTTCATGGTGTCGTATATGGTCGTGGCGCCGCTATTCGGATGGCTGGGGGATCGGTTTTCGCGGTGGTGGTTAGTAGCGTTCGGATTGGCATTATGGTCGTTGGCTAGCGGTGGCTCGGGGTTAGCCTCCTCTTACGCCATGCTCTTCGTTACCCGTTGTTTAGTGGGTGTAGGCGAAGGCGCATACGGCCCAGTGGCTCCTACGATAATTGCTGACCTTTATCCCGTGAGGCAACGGGGCCGCGCTTTATCGTTCTTTTATGCCGCCATTCCCGTCGGCAGCGCGATGGGATACCTGCTCGGCGGCCTTATCCTGGGTTGGACAAACAATTGGCGTATGGCCTTTTATGCAGTGGTTCCTCCCGGGCTCTTGCTCGCCCTTTTCTGTCTGTTTTTTCCAGAACCGAAGCGGGGCCAGACCGATCTGGAAGCGGAAATGTCGAATCCGCGGAACTCAGACGCCGCGATTAACCTGGGTCGGGCTGTTACTTGGCGCGATTATGGTATCCTGGCGTATATCCCGTCTTATGTGTTGTGCACGCTGGGTATGACGGCGATGACTTTCGCGGTGGGCGGTATCGCCTTCTGGATGCCACGCTATCTGAGTATCGATCGTCAGGCAGCTTCGCTCGACCAAGTCAACGTCATTTTTGGCGGCATTATTGCGGCAAGTGGCTTGCTGGCCACGCTAGTGGGGGGTTGGCTGGGCGACAAGCTGCGCACTCGCTGGCCGGGCGCATATTTCTCCGTGTCAGCCGTGGGTATGTGGTTAGCCCTGCCCCTGTTTCTTGCTTCGCTCTATATTGCCTTTCCCCTGGCTTGGGCCTTTCTAGCGGCGAGCTGCTTTTGCCTATTCTTGAATACGGGACCTACGAATGCGATTTTGGCTAATGTTACCCATCCGAGTATTCGTGCCTCGGCGTTTGCTATCAACATCTTTATCATCCACGCGCTGGGCGATGTGCTCTCTCCCGCAGTCATCGGCTTTATAGCTGATCAGTCGAGCTTACAGGTCGGCTTTCTGGTGGTGGCGGGCTTCATTGCTCTGAGCGGCGTGTTTTGGCTCGTCGGCGCGCGCTTCTTAGAAA
Source organism: Gemmatales bacterium (assembly GCA_025060195.1). Taxonomy (GTDB): domain Bacteria; phylum Planctomycetota; class Planctomycetia; order Gemmatales; family HRBIN36; genus HRBIN36. The sequence goes on from JANXCQ010000004.1 coordinate 112,531, forward strand.
GCGACACTGCTCTGGCTGTCCCTCGCCTGGAACAATATCTCAAGGCTACGAGCCGTTCTTAGCTTCTGTCGTAAACTCCCAAGGGAACTCTGCCTCCACTGTGTGCTACGAATCAGTTATGGGGCACCATTAAGGCGAACTTTGGGGTGGGTCTTTCTTATGTGCAATTTTCGGCCAATATTTAGCAAAATCGAAATGCGGATCGTTTTCCGAGTCATGACAGGCCCGGCAAGCGCTCTTCATCATCTCGGCAGCGCGTTTCAAAGGTTGCCAATATCGGGGTTCATTCGGGAACTGCACATGTAAACTCGCTGGACCATGGCAGTTTTCACAGCCATTAGCGAATAAATGTGGCGTTTCTCGTTCGTTGCGGAAACCCGTTTTGTACTCAAAGCCCGTGGTGTGGCAAATTAGACATTCGGGATCATACTGCCGACCGATCACCATGGTGCGACCATTGTGCGTGCTAGTTGTTTGCGGCTGGCCATACTTTACCAGGGCCGCGTACGCTTGGCTGTGTTTCGAGTTATTCCAGATTTGACAAGCGTTTTTATGGCACTCGGCACACGCTTGAACACCAACAAACGCAGCCTGGGGATGTTCCAATTGTTGCGGATGGCTGACCTTTCTGTGCGTCACCCATTCTTTGAGAAAATCGCGCATATAAACCTGTTCCACATATTCTTTCATCAGTTCGCGAATGGCATTAGTTTTTTCGCCGGGCAACTCAAAATGCTCGGTTAGTTCCACCATACGATAGTCGAGACGATAAAAACTAGTGTTCGCTGGCAGTGGTGTCGGCTGAGCGCTATCGCGACGCACTGCAACCAGACCCAAAGCTTTACCTTTATGGCCAACACGCACCACCAAGCGTTCCTTGAACAAAGGAGGCAGCCGCGATGCAGACTGGATTGGAGAAGGAAGCGGCTCTGCTACTGAGGAAGCGACATCCGAAAGATCCCGACTCAGCACGACATGAAGCCAGTCGAATCGGGAAGCCAAAGCGCGGGCTTCCTCGGCGGTGCCATGATGGAGCAAGATGACCAAGTCAGGTCGGTTCTTACTGAGTTGTTGCCAAGCGTCGGTCAAGGCAGTTTCCACGGGGAGAAAGCGTTTCCAAAGCTGCTCCTCATGCGTAAGTTGCTTTCGAATTTTAGACAATTCGCTTTCCTGTAACACCGCCAGGCAGGCAATGCGCCAAGCACGCCGCAGAGCGGGAATTGGTGTCGGCTGGAGAAATTCGGTGGGAATTTTCGGAAGCGATGGGGGTTTCTGGCCGCTGGAATGGGATTGGGAAGGAAGTTCGCAGACAAACCAGCGAACGTAGGCCCCCGCTTGGAGCATGTCAGGATCATTGAGATTCGTGCATACCAGTACGGGCGGTTTAGTGTTGAGGGCAAAGCCAAAAACTTCTTCGAGGGGGAAGAGCAATTCTTCTGGGCCAATGCCTACGACTTGCCAGTCCAACTTGTGGAGCATGCGCCACGCGATCTCGTACTTGAGGCGCGATTGTTGGGGCAAAGCGAGTACGCCTTGTTTGATTTCGTGATGGAGCCGCCCGAGGTCACCGAGGTCGAAGCCGATCACAGGCCAACCTGCCTGCCGCAAACGTTGGACAAGTTCATAGCGGCGTTCCAGGCCCCCCACTTGGGGCCGTGCGCAGCCGCACGGTTGTAAATAGCCATACATCTGACCGGAAAATGCCAGCACGAGCTCAGGCGCGGGTTCGCGCCAGGCACGCATAATCAGCTCTATTGGGTCAGGCTGGGCCACCACAGGCCGCTGGAGGATCAGGCGCGGTTCTGGTTCCAATTGCCTGGACCACCAGCGGTAGCCCACAGCTACGCTCACGAGAGCTACCGGCATGCTCAACAAAGCACCGAGAATTGCCACACGTTCCCACACTCGAAGCATGGAGACTCTTCCTGATACCTGAAAAGCTTCCCTGCAATTTATTGCACGACGTGGGTATTCACCTCAATGCGAAAGACGGGCGTCTCTGGATCGTTGGTGACAAACTCAACTGCGAACCGCCTGTCCTGGTCGGGTTTAGTCTCGCTGGGAGTGTATTTCCAGACCACGGTGACTTGCTTCTGCTGCTCTGGCGCTAGGGTGAATTGAAAACCTTCGGGACAGGGCGCATCGTCCAGGAATACCCCTCGGATGCAGCCACATGTCTTTCGTGCCAAGGTCAAGACGAGATTACCCTGACCACGATTCGCCACGGGCACGCTCAAGCGATATTCGACGTTCATCTCCGACTTCTCATGCTTCAAAACGACCGTTTTTGGATCACCTTGAAAATCATGGCCAGGTACTGCCACCAACGGCAAAGGGCCACCTCCCGATTGCAACTGGATGGCAGGGAAATTAGCCGCCTCCATCCGCAGATAAATCCAGGTCAGGCTACCACTGACCGCTATGGTTCCCAAGATGAGCGTGAGCCAAAACCTCATGACTCCTTCTCGGCCTAGGTAATTTCCCGGTAAACGTCCCAGGAAAGAAATGCCATCAGCCCTGCCGCCACGATAACGCAGACGTCCAGGAAAACGCTGCGGTGGAAGGGAAATCCCAGGAGGATGTCCATCAGGAACACTGCCAGTACGAGCAGGCACACAATTAACGAGCCTAAGGCAAGCCATTTATCCATAAGGCGGCTCCTCGCAAGTGCCCAACTTAGAGTTAGACTTAGGCCCGACGGCGCATACTTGGCTTACGTAATTTTAGCCCATAGCAGCTCAGTTGTACAGAGTTTATCCCTCTCAGCAGCCCCGCCTTGCTGGGACGAGGGAGAGCACTACGAAACGAAATCAGGATTGTGCATGCGGTACCTCATGCGATGCTGGGTATGATGGGCGAGGAATCGGAAGCTGAAGTAAGCTGGCCATCCGAGGTTGGGGCTTGCCACGAGCTGTACGGTGTATCGCGCAGCAGTTCTTCCAGTTCGTCGCGAGTAAGTTCCTCTTTTTGCAGCAGCGCCTCGACGATGCGGTCGAGCTTATCGCGGTGATTGCTCAGTAACTCATAAGCTCGTTCATCGGCCTCACGGAGAAGTCGGCGTACTTCTTCGTCAATTAGTTGGGCCGTGCCTTCGCTAAAATCGCGTGGCTCATGGATTTCTTTGCCTAAAAAGACGTGCTCCTCGCCGACGCGATAAGCCACTGGTCCTAGGCGCTCACTCATGCCCCAATGGGTTACCATGAGCCGAGCGATACGCGTGGCCTGTTTCAGATCCATCTCTGCCCCAGCAAAAGGCTGACCATAGACGAGTCGGTCGGCAGCACGTCCGCCCATGAGAATCGTGAGTTTCGTCTCAAAGTAGGCTTTGTCATGATGAAAACGTTCTTCTTCGGGGATGTTGATATTGACGCCGAGTGCCTGGCCCCGTGGCACAATGGAAACTTTGAGCGGCTTATCAGCATGAGGCATCAACCAGGCAATGAGAGCGTGGCCGGCTTCGTGGTAAGCAGTTTTCCGTTTATCCTCCGGGCTAAGCACCTCCTCCCGCTTCGCCCCGATGAGCACTTTATCGAGAGCTCGCTCGAAATCTCGGCGGTCAATTTTGTTCTTCCCTTCCCGCGTGGCAAACAGCGCCGCTTCGTTGACGAGATTGCGCAAGTCGGCACCCGTTGCTCCGATGAGAGTGCGAGCGATTTGCTCCAAATTCACGTCGGGAGCTAAGGGCTTATCGCGGGTATGCACCTTCAGAATCTCGAGACGGCCCCGCCAATTCGGGCGATCAATGGTTACGTGGCGATCAAATCGGCCCGGACGCAGCAATGCGGGGTCGAGGACATCGGGTCGGTTGGTTGCGGCAATGACAATCACTGACTCGGTGGGCAGGAAGCCGTCCATTTCACTGAGAATCTGGTTTAGCGTCTGCTCACGTTCATCATGACCGCCCCCCAGTCCCGCCCCGCGAACGCGGCCCACGGCATCAATCTCGTCAATAAACAGGATGCACGGAGCATTTTCTCGAGCCGTCTTAAACAGATCCCGGACGCGACTGGCACCGACGCCCACGAACATCTGAATGAACTCCGAGCCATTGATGCTGAAAAACGGCACACCGGCTTCGCCTGCTACAGCGCGGGCCAACAGGGTTTTGCCCGTTCCCGGGGGGCCGACCAACAAAATACCCTTTGGAATTTGGCCACCGAGTCGTTGGAATTTTTCCGGATTCCGCAGGAATTCGACCACTTCTTGCAACTCGGCCTTCGCGTGTTCCATGTCGGCCACGTCGTTAAAAGTAACACGCACCTTCCCTTTGTCGAAGCGGCGGGCAGGACTCTTGATGTAGCTGCTGAGGAAACCTCCCCCAAGGGGGTCACGCAAGCGCACTACGAATAAGAAGAATAAGAACCCTAACAATAAGAGGGTGGGCAACCAATAAACCAGTACAGGCCAGATCCAACCGCCTGACTCCTTTTCGTAGTCCCAATCCACTTGCATCTGTTCCAGTTGTTGCGTGAGCTGATTATCCGGCACAATGCTCGGCACGCGGGTACTGAAGCGCAGGTCTTTCCAGCGTTGAAACGGCTCAGGCAAAACTTCGCGGATTTCCTTCTTGACGGTTTGGCCCTGTTCGTCCTTCACTTCAACGGTCTCTTTCAAGCGGCCCGTGATTTTATTACTGCCAATACGCACTTCGGCGATATACCCTCTGCGCAAGAATTCCTTAAATTGCCCATAAGGTACGTGGTTAGAGCCGGAAAATTGGTCGCCTAAAAACAATGCTAAAAGGATCGCGGCAATGATCGCTATCCACCATGCGCCCCACGGGATCGTCGGCAGCCCTGAAGGGCGCCGATTGGGACGTTGGCTCTGCTGCTCCGATTGTGGTGAGTGATTAGCCGACATCATTCTCCCTCAGTATCGTGCCTCATGCGCTACAACGAGAATCTGGTGCTCATCATCATCTTATACGTTACAGTAACCGTTCGGAGCCAACTGTCCTGCCACGCAGCCTACGATTAACCATTCATCTCTGTTCCAACCGCGATACGATTCGCCGAAAGACAGGTGTTACACCAAGAACTGTTCCAGGTCAGACTACTCGCAGCGTTCAAAAATGGTGGCAATACCTTGACCGCCGCCGATACACATGGTGGCCAAACCCAGGCGCGCGCCGCGTCGCTCCATGGCGTGAATCAGCGTCGTGGTGATACGCGCCCCGCTGGCGCCGAGTGGATGGCCGATCGCGATTGCGCCACCATGGACATTTACCTTTTCCAGATCGGCTTTCAACAGGCGTATGACAGCGAGAGTTTGCGCCGCGAAGGCCTCATTGATTTCAATCAGGTCGATGTCGGCCAACTGCAATCCCGCCCGTTCCAACGCCTTCAGGGTGGCCGGCACGGGGCCGATGCCCATGACGGCTGGGTCAACCCCGGCAATCGCCATGCTTCGAATGCGTACCTTCGGTTGCAGTCCCAAAGCGCGAGCGCGTTCTTCGGCCATGAGCAGGACTGCGGCAGCTCCCACGCTCAGCGGACTGGCATTGCCCGCGGTCACCGTTCCGCTTTCGGGCAAAAACGCAGGTTTCAAAGCTGCTAACGCCTCCAGGCTGGTATCGCGGCGAATCCCCTGGTCTTCGGTAATCAGTTTTTTTGACCCATTTTCGTCCCGGCCCCAAGTCGGCACAATTTCCGAGCGGAAATATCCATTATCAGTAGCGGCAGCAGCTAAGCGGTGGCTGCGTAAGGCAAACTCATCTTGCTCGCGGCGACTGATCTGAAACTTTTTCGCCAGAAATTCCGCAGTCAGCCCCATGTGGAACACAGCAGGGCTGTGCCGATAGTAGAGACGGGGACTAGCGTCGAAACCTTGTTCCATAGGCAAATGATGCATGTGTTCGACACCCCCTGCGATGAGAATGTCGTGGCAACCGGCCATGATCGCAGCCGCCGCCTGATTGATTGCCTGTAAACTTGAACCGCAATTGCGATTAACACTGACGCCGCCAATGCTCAGCGGCAGATCCGCAATGAGCACCGCTTGACGGGCAATGTCGTAACCTTGTTCCCTCTCCTGCTTGACGCAGCCCCAATGAACGTCTTCGACCAGTTCGGGCGGAATGGGCACCCGCTCCAATAACGACTTTAGCACATGGGCGGATAGATCATCCGCGCGGACGTCTCGGTAATAACCTTTCTCAGGATGGGCACGAGCAATAGGCGTGCGGACAGCTTCAACGATCACGGCATGGCGCATGGTTACCTCCCTGGCGATTACCTAGTCAACATAGGCGCACCAACCGCGTCGGCCAAGGGAAGCATAAACGTGTACTGTGGTTCAACAGTGATTACGAACGGCCGCGGAAGCCTAAGCACCGTTGGGAGAGAGCGTGGGCGGGATCAAGACGCAAAATGACGGGCTCGATGGTATCGCTCCCTGAGTTATCGGAAGTTGTTGGCAAAGCTGTTGCTGTGCGCGATGGCGAACCTGTATCTCCTGCATCGGCTCGCGCGCCAGGAAACGGTAACAGCATCGATTCGATAGGTAGTTGTTGGGCACTTCGTTGTTGCTGCAATGCTCGCAGAAAGCGCAAATGTTGGCGCACCGACTCCCAAGTGGGCTGGCTACGCCATATAAACCGCGCTTGTTCTGCTACGCGTTGCGCCTCAGCAAAGCGGTCGCTGGCTAAGAGCAGTTCAAGCAGTTCCAACAGGTAACGTTGTGAGCGTGGTTGCAATTGCCAGGCGCGATACAGGCAACGCAGCGCTGCTCGCGGATGCCCCAAATCGGCCAGGCAACGACCTAAGACCGACCAATACCGTGCCTTCTCTGGTTCCAGGCGTACTGCCCGACGCAACGCACGCAGCGCTCGCCTTTGCAGCGAACGGTCGCACTCCTTGTAGTACAAACGTCCCAGGTGATAGTACCAGCGCGCTTGCTTCTGCTGCACGCGAAGCAAGGCACGGACATGCTGACGGGCTTGCGCGTAATCCTGACGTCGCTCAGCCAAAGCAGCCAAGCGCGCTTGGGCCCACCGCCAGGCTGCTGTGCCGGGTTCTGCGTAGCACAAAACTTGGCGCCAACATTGCTCCGACGCTTGCCACTGATGCATGTGCCAGAGTTGACGGCCACGCGCAACCAGCCATTTCACTAAGGAAATTCTGGGACTCATGGCAAGCCTCCCTGCTTGTCGTGGTCCTCCTGACCTGATGTGCTGACCATTCTAGTAGGCACAGGACTGACTGCAAGTCCAGCTGCGAAATGCTAAGTCACTTCTCATTGAACGTATGCCTTGCCCCACCCGCATTGACCTATAGCTTTTGGCTGCAAGTTGTTACACCGCTAATTAGCCATTGGGATTGGCAGCTGGGCCCGGCGAGGACAAGAACCACGCCAGTTTTTGACCGTCGGACCAGACTGCTGATTCATACGGAAGCGAGATAGGTACGCCTGCGGAGCAACCACAGTGGCATATGGATGGCTACGAGCCAGAGAACCAGGTTCCTTGCAATTTGTCGCTATTATTGCCTTATTGCAGATTAGTGTTTCTGAACCAGTCCGATACATCCCATGATTATTCGGAACGGCGTGATATGGCTTGCTGGAGATTATTGGTGCCCACAACGCACCCTAAGCGTTCCAACTGCCAAATATTTGAGATACCTGGAGGCCACTTAAGGCCGTGAATAGCGCCTTTTCGTTATGCCAATGCGGCGATGAGAATATATAAACTTTTTGGTGGACCCGATAAAAGCTGTGAACAGAGATTTTCTAGTTAGGCAAGGTGTTTAGTACTACTGACGGGCTATAACTAAAGACGCCGAAAGACAAAGAAACAGCCCAGTAATAGTGTTTATAAGTGCTTCTCGTAGTGGACAGGGCCGGAATCGAACCGGCGACCTAGGCGTTTTCAGCGCCTCGCTCTACCGACTGAGCTACCTGTCCTCCCGAAGGCCAAGCAGACAAGTCCCTGTGGCCTCCGTTGTTAGTTGTTTCGAAGATGCCAAGTCGCTAGAGGGCACAAATTAATAGCAAGCCCTTTTTTACTGGCCCGCCTCCAATCAGCATAACATTTTACGCACCAGCACGAAGATGCCAAGTGCGACTTTGGTGTGCCTGCAGGAATCCAATGACCTAAGGCAGGGGCCACCAACGTAGGTTGTCTCATATAGCCAGTACCTCGGTTACTCGTTGCCCGAAAGTTGTATCCAGATTGCGCACGTTTTCCAAAAATGTCGAATTCTTTCGTCTTGTTGATTACAGTGCTCGGCTGGTAGCGACCGTTCGATAGCCGTTTTAGGTGAGCCGACCGCGGGCAGTGATGGGCCAACGCGAACTGATGCGACCCTGTTCCACAACCCAGGCGAAGTCGTACATGGCACAAGTCGGACACACGTGAGCTGGGATCGCCATCAGTGTATCGCCCGGTTGAAATCGCCGTGCCAAGGGCGTTTCCAAAACCAGATGTTCCTCGTTATGGAGCACTTGCCGCGCTTCAGGCAGGTCGGGGAAGACACACCGCTGACCTGCGGGCGGATCAGCACAAACCGCTTTATAGCCCAAGTCGAGGGTAAGGCGATCCGCGCTGGGGCGACTGACCACGCGGGTCAGCACTAACGCCGCCGGCACAAACCCCAGATCGGGAAACCTCCGCGCATAGTTTGCGTCATGGAGAACGCAAGTGCCCGGCGAACACTGTAGTCCAGGCAGATGCTGAGCGGCCCAGCTGGTAAACGTCGGCGTGCCCCCCACCACAATACGCGGTACCGGCAGTCGTCGCTGGTGGAGTTGCTCGAGCAATTTAGTCAACTCCCGCACGATACTATCCACAGCACGACGGCGTTCGTCCAGGTCGGCTTGCTGATTGTGTCCGTCGTAAGCGTGGAGACCGCCCGGACGCAGGCCCGGGAGATGTGAAATCTTCTCGTACAACGCGACCGCAGCTTCCCCCGGAGGGACACCTGTGCGGTGCTGACCAACGTCCAAGTCCACCAGCACGTCCACGCTCAGCCGGGCTTGGCTCATTGCCGACGACAGTGCCTCGACGGCCAAGGGATGGTCCGCGATCACCGCAAATTTCGTCTGCGGAAACCGAGCTACGATCTCAGCCAAGCGAAGGCAATTTGGGCCCACGATTGGATAGGCGATGAGGACATTCGAAGCCCCTGCTTCTGCTAACATGACTGCTTCTGCCAAGGTCGCGCACTTGTGTTGGCGAATCCCTCGGCTCCACGCCAACTTGACGATCTCAGGGCATTTATGCGTTTTCACATGCGGACAAAGTCGCTCCGGTGAACCAGCAATTTCGAGCATGCGGGCCAGATTTTTCTCGATCAACTCACGAAAAAACAGGAGCGCAGGACTCAGGATTTTCTCGACCCCTTGGACTGCATAGAGTTGGCGATCCATGTGTAGGCCCCTCAAGGTTTGGGTAGTGGAATACAGCGAACTTCCTTGGCGTCGCGTACAACTAGGAGGTGATCGCTAAGGGCGGGATGCGCCCAAGTTTGGCCACATACCGACGCCCGAGCGAGTTCTTTGTAGCCTTCAGGACTCGGTTCCAACAGCAACAGCGTACCGTCTTCCTGAAGTACCAGGAGCTTATCGTCGGCGAGTAACAAGCTGGCATGGTACTTGCCCACCCACTGGCCCGCCCCATCGCGCGACCAGAGAATCTTTCCGCTGGCCCAATCCACGCACCGCAGCACAGCCAGCGGCGGTAGCAGTTGTCCCGTGACTAAATACAAGTGCTTGTTCGCGACCACCGGCGTGGAAAAGTAACAATGCAATTGCGGATGGCGCCAAACTTCCTGCCAAGTCCATTTGTCTCCCTGGCTCTGCAGGCGAAGTAGGACACTACCGCCGGTGATGGAACTGATGAACACCTGGTCGCCCACGACCACGGGCGTCGAAGCAGTTTCGCTGAGCTTGTCCACAAATGGGAACGTCGCGAGCCATTGCCCAGTGTCAGGCTCTGCAGCCACGAGATGCTGTGCCGTCAGCGCGATCAAGAACTGTCGGCCACCAATTTCCGCCAAAACAGGAGAGGAATAACTAGCTGCGTCGGAACCGCTCTTCCATACGGTTTCGCCGTTGGCCGCATCAAGAGCTACCAGCGACGCCTCCGGCGCACCGACCATGACGATGACCAGCGGCTTGTCGCCGAGGTTGACCCACAGGGGCGAGCTTGACACGCCAAAAAACAGATTCTTCGCTTTATAGTCGCTCAGGATGTCTTTCCGCCAGAGCAGTTTTCCCGTCATGGCGTCCCAAGCACACAAAATCCCTGACGCCCCTAGAGTAAAAAGTTTTCCATCAGGACTCACCAGCGGTGTGGAGCGTGGCCCGTTGCCGAAGGGATTCTCGAATTTGGGCCGGTCGTACACTTGCCGCCACAACACTTTACCCGTCTTTAGATGCAGTGCGACAACCTCTTCCTGCTCATGGTCGGGTACCTTGGCATGTACAAAGACGCGGCCCGCAGCAATGACAGGGCTACTGTGCCCCTCGCCAACGGGATGCCGCCACAAGGTCGGCAAGCCATTTTTCCACGGCACGACGCGGTCGGGTGCTGTAGCGTTGCGTTTAGGGCCCAACCACTGCGGCCAATCCCCGGCGAAACCATATACAAGCAAACCCAGCAAAATTATACCTGAGGCGCATTGACGGCACATCCTACCTGCGAAAATTCGCCCATGATTCGTCATCGAAGTTACCCTTCGACTACGGCTTCCCGAGTTAGCATTACGATGGCCTTGTATGATTTAGTGTTGCCGACGTCAGATGCATAGCCGTTCGGCAGTCAACCGGCCGCGGTTGTGGAAGCGAGTCAGGTTCCTGTCACCTACTTGATAGCTTTGGATTTCGCCAGGAGATCGTCCACCTCCCGTAGAGCTTTCAGCGCATCTTCAACCGTCAGTCGGGGCTTCAATTCCACTAATTTTTCAGCCCGCTGCTCTAAGCTGGTGGACTCCGCACAAGTGCGGGTCACGTACAAAGCCGTGGCTAACCGCTCGAGCTCAGCTACGTTTTTTGCCGCCAGACATTGGGCTACGAATTCAATAACAGGCCGGTGGCGCTCAACGACTCTTTTTAGCCGCTGACGCAGGCGTTGTCCGAATTCGGTAATGACCATTCCCGGCCCATAACCCGGCACTTTATAATCAAGTCCGACGAGATAATCCGCACGCAGCCGAAGTAAGTCGGTTACTAAATCGAACGAGTATGGGCCGTACATGTATAAGACATAACGATAGCCCAAGAAATTTCCAAACAATTCCTGCAGGAAATAGACCGCTTTTTGCATATGAGTGTGTCCGCACCAGCTTCCTCGTTGTTGGAGTTGTGCGATCATTTCGAGTAAAATAGCAGCCTTTTCCGACCAGGTCACGCCCGGCCTCCTCAGGTGGGTCGAATGATTTCCCTTTTGTTCCGCTGCAGCCAAGTCTTAGCCTCATCTAACAAATCCGCTCGGATAAACAAATAATCTACGCTAACGACGGGGACATTGCCAAGCAATTGGGAAAGTTTCGTGGAATCAACGACGGCCCCATCATAACGCAAGACGGGAAAAACTATAGCGGCCCGCCGTTGCGAGTAACTATCGCGACGAACGTTCTCAGAACCAAACTGCTCACACGCAGCTTGGTAGATTAGGTCGCAAGCATCGGGATTTTCCAGAATATCGCTGGGATCGCGTTGGTAGAACAGTTTGAAGTGCTCTCGTCGCACAATGCGTCGGGCAGGCTCATGAGCAGGTTTGGTGTCATCTGAAGCTGCCTCGAGCAATGCGACTAGGATTTCGTTATCTGTCAACTTGAGAAAATCACTCACCTGGGTGGGAAATTTTCGGTCTGTGAAACCCTTGCCCTGCAACCAAATGGCCAGGAAATCACGCAAATGAATGTCGTAGATACGCCGAATGGGATGGAAATACACCTGGGTAAACATGAAGTATCTCGCCAGAGCCAGAGCTTCCGCGGAACGTAGCCCACCTTCTTCGACTCCTAAGGTCAGCTTCTCATCTTCCTCCGGCAGACGCACAATTCTCAGGGTGTCAATCAAACGGTAATGATCAAAGCGACCGTAAGCCACTCCCAAGTGGTGCGAATCGCGAAGCAAGTAGTCCATACGGTCCGCGCCGAAGGCATCGCCTGTGATGATTTCCGATAGCAAAGTTTCCCAAGCTGTCATTCGAATGGGCAGTTTCGCAGGACCCAAGGCGATTTTTACCACGTCTTCGCCCCGTGTGGGCGGCGTGAGCGATTTCCAGATTTCCTGCATGTCCGGGGAAAGTAATACCTCGCGTGTTAGCACTTCGTGATCGTAGCCAGAGGGCAACAATTCGCCCTCGGCCGAATGGGAAAACGGCAAGTGGCCGACATCGTGGCACAGGGCTGCCATACGCAGTACGCGCCGCCAGTAGGCCAGATTATCCCTATTTTTGAGCTCAGGGAGCAGCTCAGAAACGCTCTCATCTACATGGTGAGGTGCAGTTACCATATCGAAAATTCGAGTGGCCAATTCCATAACGCCTAGGGAATGCTCAAACCTCTTGTGCGTGGCCGATGGATAAATCAAATACGTCATGCCTAACTGATGAATGTGCCGCAAGCGTTGGAACGTAGGACTATCTAAGACCTTTCTCTCCTCGCTGTCTAGCCGAATGAAAATGTGAATCGGGTCGCGAATTTCATGAAAGACTTTAGCCAAGACTTTGTCTCCCTAAGGTGGGAACTGCTAGCCGTAACGCCTGTTTCCCCGCCGTTTGATATATATATGGGGATTTTCCGAATATTGCCCGTGATAGCCTCACGGTGAACTGACGTTCAGCCAGCCGTGGAGGCGGAGCCAGTCGGCGAGGCGGTCGGGCCAGGTGCGCAGTATCGGGTCTTTCTTTGCCAAGCCGACTCCATGGGGGCCTTTTTCGTAGATATGCAGCTCGGCGGCGACGCCAGCCCTCCGCAAAGCCAGGTAAAAGGCGATGCTGTTTTCGGGGGGCACAGGTTTGTCTTCAGTCGTGTGGAACAGGAACGTCGGCGGCGTTTGCGGGGAAACATGTTTTTCGAGCGAGAGATATTCTACCAGCTTCGGATCGGGATCAGGCCCCAGAAGATTGTTGCGCGATCCTTTATGTGTGAACGGCTCAGTGAAACTGATCACGGGATAGGCCAGGATGCAAAAATCGGGTCGGCAACTCACGCGCTCGACAGGGTCGGAACTGTTGGGATTGCCGTGGTCGAAATGGACTGCGGCTGTGGCCGCGAGGTGTCCTCCCGCGGAGAATCCCCAGACGCCAATACGCTTGGGATCGAGCTTCCACTCGGCGGCGCGGCTACGCACCAGGCGAATCGCCCGCTGAACATCCTGCATGGGCGCAGGATGGCGATAACGCGGAGCAATGCGATAGCGCAGCACAAACGCGGCTATGCCTTGCGCGTTGAGCCAATGGGCAATTTCTTCTCCCTCATGTCCTACGGCGAGAAAACCGTATCCGCCGCCCGGACAGACAATCACCGCGGTACCCGTAGCCTTCTGCTGCGCCGGCAAATACACGGTGAGGTTAGGACGGTCTTCAGGCTTATCGCCCACGGCGCCGGGCGCTTTGTCGGGCCATAGGGGAATCACAGTCGGTTCCGCGGCAAAACTTGCCCCCAGTGCAAGCCAGAAAATGCTCCAGACCAGCATGAGAGTCTCCTTATTCGGCACGGCTTGAGTTCGCCTTTATGTCGTCCGTTTCATCTTCGATAGTATCTGATGTCAACTCCCCGGCCAGCGGCGGCTTACCTTCAGGGTAGAACTGCGAAGCGCGGCCTACGGCGACAGTTACCCAACACGAAAAAATTGCGCAACAAAAATGCGGGCAGCCCTGGGCCTGCGCATCCTGGCTCGGATTGCAAGCCTCGGGCTGCCCGATTCAGGCACCTGTCGGCCTGGAGTAGGCTTTAGTACAGGGTGCCCTGCTCCCACACGGAGACCTTCAAGTTCACGCTGTGCTCGCACAGAATCGCGCGTTCCAAGGCAAGTGGCTGAGGTCGCCTGCGGGGGATTTGAGACGGAGCGAATGCGTGCCATTGCCCAGTTCGCGAGTGTTTCGCGACAAGGTGGCGGCATCAGTAGGGGGGCACCCGAGTACAGGAAGACACGGTTGCCAGGGGCGGTTACTGCGGCCACCACTTGCGTTCCACCGTAATCGTCGGGGTCCGCCGCAGAGGCCAGACCGCGGATGATGCCCCCCAACGTCGAACCGACCTGCGGCGCGGCTCAAGTCGCGCGAGACCTTACGGAGGATGACGTTACTCAATTGGCGGGCATCGGCGGCGTCGAAACTACCATCGCGAAGCGCGGTTTCCACTGCGTCGCGAATCTTGTCGCCCAGTAATTCGGCCGTGGAATAGGCGAAGCCATCCCCTTCCACGTGCGTGATGACTGCACCAAGTACCCAGTATTCTTCGCCCCAGGGGAACATGGCTTGGGCATAGCGGGGATGGTTTTTGGGCAACGTGTAAGTATTGACTTCGTCGGCCCAATTGTCGTTGCGGCGACCCAAATTGTTGTGGCCGCTCATGACGTTGGTCTTCGAGAGTGGACCCGGCACTAGCACAACTCGGCCCAACGCATCAGTACGCACACGGCACTAGAACCGCGTCGCGATGAGATTGGGTTCTCCATGGTTCATTCCGTGGCCTTCTGGAGCAATGTGGATGCCTACGATGCCGACGGTGATCCTGCGACGGATCGGCTGGGCATGGCTCTTCGCTTAAGGTTGGGGGATCAGGCAGCCGAGAAGAAGAATCGTCCGCCAGCTTAGTTAGGTCCTGCATAACCTCATCTTGCTTTGTTCTCATAGAGCCAGAAGTTTACGGTGAATATTTGCTGATTTCGGTGTTCCTAGTCGGGAGTGTGCATCCTGAATGCATCTAAGAAACTAGCGAAACGCCTCGAATCGCGCTGGTGAGTTATCGTCGCTCCAAACTTTGGCTTCCGTAAGGTAGCATCGCCAAGAAACCCGTAAGTTGACGGGTACTCGTGCTAGCACTTGCAAGCTAAGATCGCTATGCCCAGTATGTAGTTTTCGCTAAACAATCCACCATCCCCTGGGAGGAGGCTGATCTATGTCGGGCATGACACGCCGCGAATTTCATCGGATGTTGGCCATAGGGGCTGCACCGCTGTTTATTCCCGCTACGTCCTTGGGGAATCAGCAACGGGCACCAGCCAGCGAACGGATTACCCTCGGAGTCATTGGGGTGGGTACTCAAGGGCGTGGCTTGATGAGTGGGTTTCTAGGAATGAAAGATGTTCAGGTCTTGGCCGTGTGTGACGTGGACACGAATCGCCGTGAATATGCCCGGAAGCTGGTGGACGAACGGTATGCCGCTCAGGTTAAGTCGGGACAATACAAAGGCTGTGCGGCATATAACGATTTTCGTGAGATGCTTGCGCGTAAAGACCTGGATGCTGTGGTGATTGCCACACCGGATCATTGGCATGCCATTCCTGTTTTGGAGGCGTGCAAGGCAGGTAAGGACATTTACTGTGAGAAACCGTTGTCGCTGACCATTCACGAAGCTCGGCTCATGATCGAAGCGGTGCGGAAATATGGCCGGGTGTTCCAAACGGGTAGCCAACAACGTTCGAGCCGTGAATTCTGGATCGCGTGCGGCTTGGTGCGTGCTGGACGCATTGGCCAGTTGAAAGAAGTGTATGTCAACGTGGGAGGACCGAGCCGACCGTGTGATTTGCCCGAGGAACCGCTGGAACCAGGACTCGATTGGGATCGTTGGCTTGGCCCTGCGCCGAAGCGCCCGTATCATTCGGCCCTAAGTCCGCGGGGCGTTCATAAGCATTTCCCTGCTTGGCGGAACTATAAGGAATACTCAGGGGGCATGATGACTGATTGGGGCGCTCATCATTTCGACATTGCCCAATGGGGTATCGGCGCGGACGACTCGGGCCCCGTCGAGATTTTGCCTCCGCCCGTACCCTGGCCGAAGACTGACAAGGGCGTGCGTTTCGTTTACGCTCAGGGCGTGGTCGTAGTGCATGGCAATGAGTATGCTCCCGGCAAACCCGTCAATGGCGTGGCCTTTCTCGGCACTGACGGCAAGATTTTCGTGAGTCGTGGTTACCTAGCCAGCGAACCTGAGGAAATTGTCAAGGCACCTGATGTAGAGAAAATCATCACCTTGCCTCGTTCGACGAATCACTTGCGGAATTGGATTGATTGTATCCGGAGCCGAGAACGTCCTATTTGCGACGTAGAGGTCGGCGCACGCTCTGTAACGGTTTGTCACCTCGGTAACCTCGCTTACTGGCATCACCGCAAACTAGTATGGAATCCGAAGACTTGGCAGTTTGACGGCGATGCCGAGGCCAATACTTGGCTCGACCGTCCGCGTCGCGACCCGTATCAATTGCCACAAATTTAGTCTGCGGATTCGTGCTTCGGGAATAGGCCTCTTTGACGAGACTTGTCTGCGCGGACCCAGGGACGCGGAAAGTTAATAGCGCTTCCCTGTGTTCAACGTCAGGAGGCTGAAGCGAGTCTCTCCTTAGGAAGCGGAGCAGGGGGAATTAGTCGGCCGATGGCGTAATAACAGAAACCGTGTTCGAGAACGATTCGTGGCTCGTAGAGATTGCGTCCATCGAAGATGACTTTCTGGCGCATGAGACGTGCCATGAGAGCGAAGTCGGGGTTGCGAAACTCGGGCCATTCCGTCACAATTGCCAAGCCGTCGGCATCTTGAAGTGCGGTATAAGGCTTGTCGCAATAGGTAAGGCGTTCGCCATAGATGCGGCGAATCGCGGGCATGGCAGCGGGGTCGTGGACGCGGCAGCTGGCGCCTTCCCGCAGCAGTTCATCTAATAACACGAGCGCTGGCGCCTCACGAATATCATCGGTTCGTGGTTTGAAGGAGAGTCCCCAAACGGCGATCACTTTGCCCGCTAGGCTTCCATAGTGCCGTTTCATTTTCTCTAAGAGCACGCGCTTTTGTCGCTCATTGACCTCCAGGACGGCCTCGACAATCCGCAGGGGCAAACCGTGTTGGCGAGCGATTACGGCCAAGGCGGTTAAATCCTTGGGAAAACAACTACCTCCGAAGCCCACACCAGGATGGAGAAACTGGAAGCCGATTCGTTTGTCGTAACCGATACCACGGCGTACGTCGTTGATGTCGGCACCGAGCCGTTCACATAGATTAGCCATCTCGTTGATGAAGCTGATTTTTGTGGCCAGTAGGGCATTGGCGACGTATTTCGTGGCTTCGGCGCTTTCGGGCGACATCACTAGGAATGGCTGGCCCGCCCGCAGAAAAGGTGCGTGTAATTGTTCGAGCAGGCGTGCAGCGCGCTCGGTGCGCACGCCCACGACCACACGGTCAGGTCGCATGAAATCTTCGACAGCAGCTCCTTCCTTCAAAAATTCAGGATTACTGGCCACGTCGAAGACCCGCCCGGCCCGTCGCTGCATGCGCTCGAGCAATTGTCTATTCGTTCCTACAGGCACTGTGCTCTTGATGACCACCAATTGCTGGGAGGAAATTGTCTCGGCGAGGGCATCGCCGACGGCCCAAATGCTAGACAAATCGGCGTGTCCGTCGGGACGTGCTGGCGTACCAACACAGATGAAGATTACTTCTGCCTGTTGCACTGCGTCGCGTAGATCGGTGCTGAAGCGTAAACGTTCCTCGCGCAGGTTGTGCTTGACCAATTCCTCCAAACCTGGCTCGTAGATGGGCACCTCGCCTTGGCGCAGTCGGGCAATCTTAGCCTCGTCCACGTCCATACCCGTTACGTCGTTGCCACTTTCCGCCAAACAGCTGGCGGTGACCAATCCTACATAACCCGTGCCAATCACTGCGACGCGCATGGCTTTGCCTCCAGCGATCCTGTCTTCGGGGACTAGCCTTAGAGATATTCGCGTCTAACTCGGCGTGGGTACTTCGCAGTTAGCCGGTGGCGGTAATCCCATTATCAGTTTCTCTGCCCGGACTTGCGGAGCTGATTCAGGCGCACAGCTGAGGGCAGAGTCCCCGATAACTTTACGGCGATGCCATCGCTGTGGCCGACACCTTCGCAGGTTTGCGTTGCTCTTCTTCGATTCTTTTCAGCAAATGGGCTTCCAAGAACTCATCCAAGTCGCCGTCTAACACGCGCTGCACTTGCGAGGTCTCCACTCCTGTGCGATGATCCTTCACCAGGGTGTAGGGATGCAGCACGTAACTGCGGATTTGGTAGCCCCAGGACACATCGCCTTTCTCGTCATACTTCGTCTCGGCCTCGGCTCGACGTTTCTGCTCTTCCAGCCGTAGCAATTTAGCCCGCAACAGATTCCAGGCCATTTCCTCATTACGACGCTGACTGCGTTCGGAGCGGCACTCAGCGACGATGCCCGTCGGCTTGTGGATTAGGCGCACACCGCTCTGCGTTTTGTTCTGATGCTGACCACCTGGGCCACCCGCGCAAAACGTCTGCCGTTCGACATCCTCACGGCGAATCACCACCTCAGGCGTTTCGCCGATTTCGGGAATGACATCTACTGCGGCAAACGAAGTATGGCGTTTGGCCTCTGCGTCGAATGGGCTGATTCGCACCAGCCGATGCACGCCCGTCTCGCCTTCTAATCTTCCATAGGCATAGTCGCCCTCTATTAGTAAGGTGGCGTTGCGTATCCCTCCTTCTTCATTGACCACCTCATCCACCAATTCGACCTGGTAAGCGTGTTGCTCGGCCCATCGGCTATACATGCGGAGTAACATCTGAGCCCAATCGCACGCATCGGTGCCGCCGGCACCGGCTTGTACACGGACGTAGGCACTACAAGCATCATGCTTACCTTTGAGCATGGCGCGAAGTCGAAACTCGCGCATCTGCCGGCTGATGCGATGGAGCTCCCGTTGCAATTCACTCTCGAGCGACGCATCTTCCTCGGACAACTCCGCCAGCGCCTGTAAATCGGCTATGGCCCGTTCCAATTCCTGGTAAGGTTTGAGCAAGGCATTCAACAGCTTGAGTGCGGAGATAACTTGTTGGGCTTTATCGGGATTATCCCAAAAACCAGGCGCCTGCATTTGCGCTTCTAGGCGTGTGCGTTCGGCGAGACGGTGCGGGATGTCAAAGGCTGTCCCGCAACTTAGTCAGTTCGCTCGCTAATGCCTCAACCCGACGCTGCAATTCTGGATTCAACACTTTCATGTCCCTCCGATTTTTTGGGTGCAGTAGCATACGGTATTTTATGCACGATGTCAATGTACGCTGCGATTCATCTGACTCCTTGGCATAAATTGGGAATCGTGTGTGATGTATGCTACAGAGGTGCCCGTCGCCTTTAGGTCCATAAGGACACGGAACCCGCCGGAATCGTTTTCTATAGAATGTGGCGTTGCCTTTGCGGCGCTTGAGAGGTGTGATTTGAGTCGTATTCCTGCCCCTCGAGCGTTTTGTTACCGGGCTCAAGAGGTCAAGGCTAAGCGAAGAAGTTGGCGGCCTAGGAGGAAGCGGGACTGGCGGTCACTATTAGCCGGCAGTTATCTTGAGCCGGTAAGACTTCGCCGATTACCGCTGCCAAGCAACCGCTCTGCTGGAGGCGTTCGACTAACTCGCTCAGACGCGTCGGGGCTACGGCAATGAGCAAGCCCCCAGAGGTCTGGGCATCGAAAAAAATTTCCAATCGGATCGGGTCGAGTTTGCCTTCGAGCCGTAGTCCAGGTTCGACGAAGCTACGGTTGGTTTTGCTGGCCCGCGTGAAAAACCGTCGCACGACTAGTTCTTCTACCCCTGGCAACAAGGGCAAACGATCTAGATAGATGCGGAAGGTGCATTGTCCCGCTTGAGCCATTTCGTAAGCGTGGCCTGCCAGACCGAAACCTGTAATGTCGGTCATGGCATGGGCAGCCACCGCTTTTGCTGCTTGAGCAGCCTCACGATTCAGTTGAACCATGCTCTGTACCGCGGCCTGGAAGGTGGCTTCGGGACACTTGCCGGCCTTGTGTGCGGTGGTGACGAAACCCGTGCCCAGTGGTTTGGTGAGCACCAATTGGTCGCCTGGACGTACACCTGAGTTAGTGATTACCTCGGCGGGATGTACGACGCCGAGCACGCACAGTCCGTACTTGATTTCCTGATCGCGGACCGTGTGGCCGCCAATGATCACGCACCCTGCTTCCTGACACCGTTCCGCACCGCCTTGCAGGATTTCCTCCAGGATGGACAATGGTAATTGGTCATCGGGAAAGCCCACCAGGTTTAGCGCGGTTTTTGGGGTTCCGCCCATGGCGTAAACGTCACTCAGGGCGTTAGCGGCGGCAATTTGGCCGTATACGAACGGGTCGTCCACCACCGGTGGAAAAAAATCGAGCGTTTGGACAACGGCCAGTTCATCGGTAAGACGATAAACTCCCGCGTCGTCGGCCGTTGCCGTTCCCACGAGGATGTTTGGGTCCGTCATACTTGGCAGATCACGCAGCACCTGCGCGAGGCCCGTGGCGGGCAGTTTCCCCGCTCACCCAGCGCAGCTGGCGTAATCAGTCAGCCGTTTCTTCCGGCCAAAGCTCCACATGTTCCTCTAGTTTCCAACCCGGCCACAGGTTATCCAAGCTCCGCGTTGCAGCGCTTCCAAGCTGTTGAGTGCCCGGCCAGTTGCCAGAAAAAATCATGATCTTCACAGGTGGTTGCATCACCAAAACGATGGGGCAAAAAAACGCCACGGATTCTCACCCCAGACATGGCTGTGTGGGTTGAAGTAGGACAGGAAAGCCTTCCAGTAGTAGCTTCCCGTCGCGGTTACCAGCCAAGCAGACCGCTAACTGCGATATCTTGCGTCCGCGTTCTGCGAGTAAACGACTTAGTCGCTGTCGGAAATTATAGCCCCGCCCTTTTCTTGAGCTGTTCCACGACCCAGGCTTCGTCAGGGAACTGACCTGTTTTGAGTTTCGAGTAGAATAGCTCGCCATTGACGGTGATCTCAAAGCATCCACCTGTTCCTGGCACGAGGGTGAATTCCTGCAGTTTGTTCTTGAGAGCGGTGAGTATCTGGCCCGTCAAACTGACGGCCCGAGGCTCGTAGTTTCACACATAGCAGTATTCCAGGCGTATTTTCATCGCGGACTCCCTCACTATTCAGCCTAGGCATAGCCCTTGTAATTGTATCTTCGTCTAAGAGGAAAGATAACCATCAGAACTTTCCTTCGTCAGGTGGCCCGCCAGTTCGCTTAGCGGCCCGTACACCGGGCGACCTGTAAAGGCACTTCGGCGACGCAACTGCGTTGGGTGGCCAGGTCTCGTAAGGTGAAACACAGGTGATAGTGCCCTTCGTCCAAAGAATCGGGCAGACGCCAACGGATGAAGAAGAAATGATCCTGACGCGGCGAGCAGGCTAGGTCCGGTTCAAACTGAACCTCCTGCTGCCAGACGGTCTTACCCCACGCATTCCGCAGTTCCAATTGGCCGTCTACCGTCAGGCCAAACTGGTCGCAGCCGAATTGCTGATCCTGAAGGTTTTCTACCTCGCAATACAGGCCCACCGCCTCCCCGGGGGAGAAACGTGCGGAGGTTGGTTCGAATTTGCCATAACCAAGCACCTTACGGCAAAATGCGATGCGGCGGATTTGTAACGGCGCTTGCGTGCGCAGATCGTGGGACAATCCCCGCAATGCCTCGAGTAAGACTTGCCGTTGTGGTGGCGATAGTGAGGCGGCGTACAGGCCAGCATGATGCAGTTGGGCCAGCACAGGAAATAGCCGGAGCAGAAACTGTTGGTCGCGCTCTTCATAGGCGCGAAGGCGCTCGACCGCCGATTCGGTTTCTCCTCGCAGGTATGCTCTCAGAGCGGTGCACAGAGGCACGTCGTCCTCGGCCGAAGTCGCGTCAATGCTGCGCGGGGCAGGGGCTGGTTCAGGATCAAACAGGATCTCTTGCGGTAAAGTATGAGGCTCTAACCGGGGCACTTGATTCGGCGTAGGCAAAAGAGGTGGCGGTTCTATGTGCTCCGTCGGCTGGGTCTTGATTGTCCGCGAAATTTCAGCGGTTGCAGGGGTAATCGCGTTGTTAACGCGATGCGACGAGTCTGCTTCGCGGGATGCGGGCCCGAGAGTTTCTACGGTAACCACTACCGGAGCTGGAGAAGACAACGTACTCGTTTCCGAAGAGCGCCAAAAGGCGCTAGGAGTGCAGGCAGGCACCATGCCGACAGTGCCCAGCGCCAACGCGTGGTGGAGCCAAGACAGCAAATTCTCACGACGGACTCGCGACCAAGTCCGGGCGAAGCAACCAAACCGAGTGTTAAGCCACGCGATTTTCAGGTGCATAGTTGGAAGCCAACGTGGTAAATACCAGTTGATAATCGGCCGTCAAGATAAAGCCATGCGGTTTAGCAGAGTGGAAGTCTCCGTCAGGGAGTTTCATCTGCGCCTTTTCGAAGCGAGATAGTGCCAAGCCCAGGATAAGCCATAGCTTCTCCCGATTCGCGTACTGCTTCGTAATGTTGGCCCAGCCAAGCGCGGAAACAGGTTGGACTGTGCTCGCACTGCTGACGTTCGAGGTAAGATTGGTAACTATCGAGTAAGCACCGTAGTTGGCGTGCACCGCGGCGCCAAGGCAATTGGCCAAACCATAAGCCTGTTTGGGCGCGGGCTTCCGTGATGTTGGCGTCACTTTCGAGCAAGAGCCAGAGTACCACGACCATGCTCGTTCGGTCCGAGCCTGCCTGGCAGTGGATGAGTACCGGTCGAGGTAAGGTGCGATGCCAACGCATCAGTTCGGACAACAGAGCTAAGTCAGGAAGCCGTTGTCGGTTCATAGCTAAGTCCACGTGGACCGCCCCGCAACGTTGCGCGGCGCGCGTTTCTGCTTCATACCAATCCCGTCCCGGACGCCTGCCCCGCAGATTGATCACAGCGCGAATTCGGTACTGCTTCAGCACGCTTTCCCAAACGTCATTCGGCAGTTGGCCACTACGATAAAGCTGACCGGGACGCACTTCGTGAAAGTTGTACCGATAATGGGCTGCCGTCAGCCCGACGCCGACCAAGGCCGTCAAAAGTACGCCTAATAGCACCGCGCGATACCAGTGGTTGCAGCCAAGGAGGGGAACCGCCTGGCTGGGTACATTTGCCCGATGTGCTGAATTCGGCAATTGCTCTTTAGTCATTCATCGTTTGGTATGGCCTACAAATGCCTGTGGGCCGCCGGTTTGTCCTTATGATCCAGGCGTTGCAGTGAAGCGCTGACTCCCAGCAATACCAGACGCGTTATTCCCGTATTTCAAAAGCGATTGTGTGGGCGATCGGTCTCACCACTGGAACTTTTCGGCACAGGCACCCAACCTTCGTTAGCAGGCGTCGTAGGAATCGGAGGCAACAAACGCACATTCGGTAGCGCGTCCCAGCTTGGCCGAACGACCAGCTCTTCGGTAGGAGCCTGCCTAGACTGGCCCCCAGATAACGACGGATGTAAAGCGTTTCCAGGTGCACCTAGTTCGCTTGTTGGTACCGCCGCCGGGCGTGCCGCCGTTGTGGCTCGTGAAGGCGAAGTTACAGGCGGAGTCATTTCTGGAATACGATTCGGTCCGGCCCATTGTGGCGTCGGTCCAGGCGATTGACCACGTAGCCACGAAAGCCAACGTTCCTCCAGATCCTCAATGTTTCGGCAACCATAAACGCGTTGCACCGCTACATCCCAACCCCGACGCATACCTTCACTGAGAAACTGAAGAAATGCCGCTCGCCCCCAGGTCTCCACCAGAAAACGCACCACCGAGTAGCCTTGTGCATATAGGGTCACAATATCCAAGCCGTTGCCCGGGTAGTCGCGCAAGTGAAACAGGACACGCAAGCGAAAAGCCCGACCTTGGGCGAGTGCTTGCCGCACCAGTTGATCGTGGCGTCGCCTCTCCGCTTCGTCTTCGGAAAGGACGGCGCTTCCCTCGTCGGCCCAACGTGGCAAGGGACAGCGAAAGTGCGAAACCAAAACTGTGTGGGTGATTTCATGGGGTAGCACGCTGTGGTAAATGCGCTCCAAGGGCCCCTGCACTGTCATCTGCATGTCGAAAATTTGACCGTCTATGGGCTGATAGCTGGTAGCGCCTCCCGGACTCCCCGGCAAGACCACCACACGAATCGGCACAGGCACGTTCCACGGGGGTAATTCGTAACCTAGCCATTGCAAGGCTTTTTCCCGCCGATAATGTTCCGCCAACTCGCCTACACGTTGGGCCACTTCCGGAGTCGGGGCATGCACCACGAAGTTGGGAGTGCGGTACGTTGCGGCGATGTTCCACAACGCGAGCCACGCCAGAACTATGGCCCCGCTACGATGCATCCGGTTCCCTCCGTCAGGCTCGGCGCGGCCGCTTTGCAAGACGAGGATTCCTTGTCGCTGCATTTGGCCAGGCACACGAGCGCGGTACATCGTTCTCGCGTCGTGGCCCAAGGTGCGTCCGGGAGCGGATCCTGCCGAGCGGCATTCTTGTTCTGCGGACGCTGGCCATCCGCAAAACCTAGGCCAATTTTCGCGCCGCTCAGCCGACCACGCTTAAATATTGCATCGGCACAACTTACAGCTTACTGTGCCTCGAAGAGCGTGCATCAGTGATGGGTTTCTTACCTTTGAGCCTTGTAATTGTTACAATCACAACCAGTCATTTTTCTCAGCCCGTCTCACTTTTCATAATTTCGTCCAACAAGACGGTGGCATAACTGCCGGCAGGTAAAGTAAACGTCAGGATAACATCCTGCCCTTCGAGCTGGGCTTGCAGGTCATCCACGAAAACCACGTTCTTGCGGCGTGTGCCGAGGAGGAGTTTACCGAAGGCTGCGAACGCGTCTAAGGAAAGGCCCGCTTCTCGAAGTATTTGCGCTTCTAACTCGGCCGCCTGCTCCTGCGCTTTCAACATACGCCGACCGTATATCGGTCCGGTCAAGATAACCTCTCGTCGATCGAAGCGCTCTTGCTCGGCCGCGATATCCTTGGCTATGAACAACCCCCCTTGGGGGTATTGATGTAACACATCGCCGAGTACCACCTGACGAAACCAACCCCGGCGGATTCGCTCGGCCAAATAACGATTATAAAGCCAGGATTGCACCGCCGATAGCGAAAGTTTCCGTAAAAACCGGCGCTGCTCTAACCGCGGATCGGACTGACCTCGTAGCAAATCGAAACCAATCCGCAAGGTGTCACCATGTCGGCCGAAGCGCTGCTCACCGTAATAATTAGGCAAACCCACGTTCCTCAGGCGCTCCAGCAACGCGGGTAGCCGCTGGGCCGACTCGGGATGTACTTCACGGATACGGATGCGGAAACGATTTCCCCGCAAATGGCCCGCGCGCAATTTGTTAGCGTGTCGGCTTACTCGCAAGATGGTAAACCCCGGAATTTTTACTTTCGCCAGTCCCGCTTCGGCTGAGGCAGGTATAGAGATCCATTGCCGGGCCACCGCATGACGGTCTTTCAGTCCCGCCATTCCAATGGAACGCTGATCTAAGCCCAGTGCCTGCGCTAGCCGCGCAGCTAACCAATCGGCAGCTAAGCCTCGTTTCTCGACCCACAAATAAACGTGTTCCCCCACACCGCTCGGCTCGTAAGCAGGTATCTCTTCTACCTCGAAATCTTCCGGCACCACACGGATCCGTCCGCCGATTCCCGGCAGGTCGGCCGTGATGCGCGGCAATTTCTCCGGCTCCCATGCCTTCATCGTGCTAGCTCACTTGTCGTCATAGCCCCCGTGTAATTATTGTTACTACCCGTACGCTTCATGCGCACCCCCGGAACAACCATGACCGTGCTCGAACAGATACGCCAACGACTTCAGGCCGTCGGCATCGAAGTCTATAGTCTGCTCTTTCACCGTCCCGTTTTCACTAGCGAAGAAGCAGCAGCCGTGCGGGGCACGCCCTTGGCCAGCGGGGCCAAAGCTCTACTCCTTAAGGCAGACGACCGGTTCATCTTGGCCGTGCTTCCCGCTGACCGAAAACTTGACAACCGTCAACTGCGGGAGCGTCTTGGCGTCAAATCCTTGCGTTTTGCCCAACGCGACGAACTGTGGCAACTAACGGGCCTGACCCCTGGGGCCATTCCGCCGTTCGGTAGTCTGTTCAATCTTCCGACCTATTGCGACCCAGTTTTATTGGAACAACCCGAAATCAACTTCAACATCGGCGACCACGCAGTTTCGATGCACATGCGCACCGAGGATTATCTTCGCCTGGAAAACCCGATTCAGTTGCCTTTGGCTTGCTGACCCGCCCCCGGACGCCAAAGGATGTCTTCGCGTCCTTCCTCGTTATAAATTCGCGCCAACACGAAAAGTAAATCAGACAGCCGGTTCAAGTAAATCAACACTTGCGGATTAATCGGCTCTTGACGGCTGAGGCTGACGACCGCCCGTTCGGCCCGGCGACATATCGTGCGTGCCAAATGACACCAAGCGGCCGCTGGCTCGCCACCCGGTATCACGAAGCTCGTGAGCGGTTGCAACCGTGCATTCAGCCGATCGATCTGCTCCTCCAGCCATTGAACCTGTATCGGCTGCACCCTCAATCGTGGCCGATCGTTTTCCATAATGGGGCAACACAAATCGGCCCCGACATCGAACAAATCATTCTGAATGCGACGAATGAGTTCTGCCTCGCTTTGGTGCGGTACCTGGGCCAAGAGCAAGCCCAACACGCTGTTTAACTCGTCCACCTCGCCGTACGCCACAACTCGCGGGTGGTCCTTGGCCACGCGTCGGCCATCGCCCAAACTCGTCTCCCCCTGATCACCTGTGCGCGTGTAAATGCGAGATAGATATACCATATTGGCCTCCGCCCCGTCGCTTCCTCCTTATGCCCCGCCTCTGTTACATAAACGCTCCAACTCGATGAAGAAATCGGGGTAAGTCTTGGCCACGCATGCGGGATTATGAATAACCACGCCAGGCACACGCAGCCCTATCAACGCTAAACTCATGGCCAGGCGATGGTCGTTATAGGTTTCTAACACCGCACCTTGCATGGGCCTTGGATAAATGATCAAACCGTCCGGCTCTTCTTGGACTTCCACTCCTAAGCGCGTTAGTTCCCGAGCCAAGGCGGCCAAGCGGTCGGTTTCCTTATAGCGGATATGGGCCACATTATAAATGTGCGTTGGTCCCTCGGCAAAACATGCCACCGCAGCTAGTGTCATCACAGTATCGCTGATGGCATTCATATCCGCTTCCACACCTTGCAACGGCCCCCCTTGCACCGTGATTCCATCGCTTCGCCAATCCACGCGACAACCCATACGCTCAAGCACCTCCACGAAACGTATGTCGCCTTGCAAGCTATTGCGATTTAATCCGCACACGGTTATGCAGCCTCTGGTGATCGCGGCCAATGCCCACCAATAGGTTGCGGCTGTAGCATCGGGTTCAATCACATAGCGTTTCGCACCGCATGGTTGCTGGACAGGCACAGAAAACTGCCCCAACTTCGAGGAAACGGCGGGAGCATCGCCCCACGGCCCACAAGCTTCGACCCTGGCACCGAAAGCTTCTAGTATCCTCAGCGTCATCACCACGTACGGCTCAGAAACTAATCGTCCCTGCACATAGAACCGGACTGCCACGCCTGACCACGGAGCAGCAAGCAACAACCCGCTTAGAAACTGGCTGGACATTTCTCCGCCCACGGCCACTGCCTCCGCAGGTCGCCAACCTTGCGTCCGAATCCGCACCGGAGGACAACCTGTTCCCGCCTCGCTGACCGCATCAACGCCCAATTGTTTCAGAGCCGAGAGTAAATCCTGAATTGGGCGTTGGCGCATCCGCTCCACGCCATCCAAGCGATACTCGCCCTGGCCAAGGCTGACCATCGCGGTCAAAAACCGCATCGTTGTTCCCGAATTGCCACAGAACAACTCCGCCTGCGCCGTGGGAATAATCGGTGCTCGTGGCCCTACTGTGACTTCGACCTTCGTGCCCTGTTGGCGCACCTCAAAACCTAGGTTGCGCAACGCCGACATCATCAACTCGGTGTCTTCGCATAGCAACGCGCCTTCCAAAACCACCGGCTGCACGTGACTCGACAGCGCCGCCAGCACCAGAGCTCGATTCGTAATGCTTTTGGAACCTGGCGGTTGCACGGTGGCATGAACCGGATGCGAGACAGGCCTAATCGGCCAGGAGGATGGGAAAGGTTTCATCGCTGTTGATGCTGGGTTCTCCGTCGTACCAAACATGCATCAAAAATAATCCCTGGGGCGGAGCCGTTGGCCCCGCGAGCCGACGATCCTGAGCTCGTAAAATCTCCGCGACACGCTCTTCCGGCCAATAGCCACGTCCCACATTCAATAGCGTACCCACGATTGCTCGTACCATGTTATACAAAAAGCCATCCGCCGCGATGTCCAGCCAAATGAGGGGGCCACGTTGGCGCCATTCAAGATAAGTGATATTCCGTACACTTGACATCCGGTTCGGCCATTCGGTTTCAAAACTGCGGAAATCGTGCCGCCCGAGCAAGGGCTGGCTCGCCCTTTGCATCTTTAGCACATCTAAATGCCACGGAATATGCCAAACATATCGACGTAGGAAAACAGGTCTAATTTCCCCGATATGAATGTAATACCGATACCACTTACCTCGGGCATCATGGTTGGCGTCAAAGGCCTGCGGTACGTCTTCCGCCCGACGTATCACTACATCGCTCGGTAGATTTGCATTGATGGCCCGCAAGAGTCGTTCGGCCGGCAGTGTCGTCCCTGTGTAAAAATTTACTACTTGCCCTAGTGCATGAACTCCTGCGTCAGTACGACCACTGACGTTACACCGCACTTTCTCCTGCGTCACTTTTGCAATAGCGGTCTCCAAGGTTTCTTGCACGGTGCGCCGGCCAGGCTGAATCTGCCAGCCCGCAAAATCTGTTCCATCGTAGCTCAGGGTGAGCTTGATATTCCTCATGGCTCGCTGCCACCAAAGTTAGCGTATCCGCGTCGAAGCCAAGTTTATTTATAACCTAGGGTTCATTGGCGCGGCACTTTACCCTAGGCGAGCCTGCTTATCCGAGACTTCCGATAAAATGCCTTGGGGTGCCAACTCCGGTAGAACCGTTATTTCGCTAAAGTTTGGCATTCTTTACGCCGATGAAATTGCAAGGCAAAGTGATGGTCCCAGAGGAGGCTTTCATTTTGGGCGGGGGAAAATCTATGCCCTGCAAGAACTGGCTCAGCCGACTGACTTGTTGTCTAACCCTGAGCCTATGCTTAGGCTGTTCACCGATACACACACTATCCTTTATCGCCGTTAGCGTTCCCGTTCCGCCCTGGGTGGCAGACCGACTCGATGAGAAGTTTAGTAGCCGGCTGCAACATCGCACACCCATCATGCCACCTATCCTGCCGGGAACTCCGCCCCCGCGATGCGAAGATCCACCGCAGGATGAGGAAATTATCCGCGCGCTACCGAAAGTCATCCGCGGCATCCCCTATATATTGGAGGAATTCCGCGACATTCAGGACATCCGCAAGGAACTCATCGTAGATCAAATTGACCCTTGCCGATTCTATCCTCTGGTGGGACCTGCTCAACTGCACCATTGCCACTATAAATGCACCGTATACTACAAGCAAATCATTCAATCCAGCTATCCCTTCCCGTTCAAGATTGTTGAAGACCGTGTGGAAGTTGTGTATATAGATAAAGACCATCTCCACGTGTGTGTCGGACCCGAGGAAGCTATGCAGCGACAAGTCCAGCAGGAATTGTTTGGCGCAAGTTTGCGCTAAGCTCTGCGCTGACCTGTTCCTTCACCAACCAACTGCCAGGAAGCCTGCCTCACTGGGCATTCTCAAGGACAATGCTAAGGAAATGCCAAGCCTGACTTGGGATGACTATGATGGGAATAAAGCAGGGAAACGGATTTTCATGGTGGCTTACCTTCCTCGTGGTCCAGTGCCTAACCGCGCTCTGCCCTGACCCCTTACACGCTCAAGTCAAGCCAGAGGTTGATTTCAAGGGCCTCGGTGTCCTAGAATCGGACCCAGAGAACTCCCCTTATGTTTGGCGGCCTCCTACACACGTCTCTACTTATCAGAGAAACCATCTTCTACTACCTTCGCGAAGCTTAGGCCGGACTAATTTATCGCCTCTTTTCGCTGCTTATCCGTCCATGCGCAACTTGCTAAACTTCCCCGGTGTTCAGCCGACCTTTGCCAATCAGTCTAATATACCAAGCCCCACAACTACAGTGAAGAGTATCCCTACTTCGTCGCTAAACCCATCATTCCATGATCGTGTATCTAATTCGCGCGGACTGATAAATGGCAGCAACGCTTATATCTATAACTCCCCGTCAATGACTCACGGAAACGCCTCGAACACTTACCGTTTTGCAGCCCAGGATGTATCCCCGCCTAACCATACGTTAACACCTATCTTTTATCCCTCCCAAGCCAGCCTCATTTCCCCTAAAACAAGTGGCCTCACCAATTCAACTTATAAGTTTCCTGAAGAACACGCTGGTGGGCCTAACAATTCCTATCGCGCTTTACCTAATCCAGCCACAGGCAGCGATTCATCAAAGCCCCCTTACTCGGTCACTGCGCCTGCTGGTATGAGTAACCGTTCTGCAGCCGTCACTTCACTGACTGAGGGCAACCAGCCCATTCCCACGAGCACGCTACCTTCTGTCCCGGCTGGTACCAACGTGTCTCAAAATCCTTCTCCCGTCAACCGCTCTGATCTGAGTGATGCAACCGCTCGAAATCAACAGGAGTTACCGAAGGGCTCTGGTTGGACACGATTATCCAGCTTGCAGATTCGGCTCGCTTCCGCTTTAGCTCCCGATGCTATCCAGGTGCACATTACAGGCGTATCGGGTAACACTCTACGACTAAAAATCAAAGTCCCCGACCTTCAGGCTATAGATAGAGTGGCACCTCGAGTGTTTCAATTCGCAGAACAAGAAGGCTATGAAATCAAGCCAGAATTCGAGGTTATAAGTCCCACCATGCCCTAGTGTATCGGAGGAACTTATATGCTAAGCAAGTCTGCATTCCGTGTTGGCCACAAACACATGTTACATTTGTTCCACGGTGCGAATCCCTAACAGGCTTAGACCCAGGCCAATAGCGCGCGCGGTCAAATCGCACAGGACTAAGCGACTACGCCGCAAGGTTTCGTCGGGAGCCCTAAGTATAGGATAATTCTGATAAACTGCATTATACGCGTTGGCTAATTCCCAAAGATAGCTGGTAATATAGTTCGGTTTATACTCATTGGCTGCGTTCTCAACGGCCTCTGGCAAGCGTAAGAGCCAGAGAGCTAGGTTACGTTCCTCGGGCGTAGGCAACTGAGGGGATTCACGAACCCGCTGAATCTCCTCCGGACTGATTTCCCCTTTACGAAAAATGCTCCGTATCCGCGCATAAGCATATTGCATATACGTTGCAGTATTTCCGTCCATAGCCAACATTTTGTCCCAATTAAACACATAGTCACTAGTGCGGTTTTGAGCCAAGTCCGCATATTTAACTGCTCCGATGCCCACCGCCTCAGCAATTTCAGCGCGTTGCGCTTCCGGGAGGTCGGGACTGTTTGCGTCCACAATGGCACGGGCCCGCCGCACTGCCTCGTCCAACAACGCCTCTAGCTCTATGGCACCTCCTTCGCGTGTCTTGATAGGCTTGCGATCGGCTCCCAGTACTGAACCGAAAGAGATGTGTTCTAATCGCACATCTCGATATCCCCAGCGGCGTGCTATAGTAAACAGTTGCTGAAAGTGCAAACTCTGGCGGAAATCCACGACATAGAGAATAGCCTGCGGGTGAAACTTCTCTATGCGATAACGAATCGTCGCTAAGTCTGTGGTCATGTACGTGAAAGCACCATCTCGTTTCCTGATAATCGCAGGAGGCTGCTGATCACCAAGAAACACTACCACTGCATCGTCGCTATAAGTCGCAATGCCACGTTGTAATAAGTCCTGAACCACCTCCGCCAGCATCGGGTGATAGAAACTTTCGCCCAGAGTATAGTCGAAATGAATATCCAATCGCCGATAGATACGTTCTAACTCCGCCAAGCACCAAGGCATCATACGGCGCCACAGCTCTAAGTTTTCGGGATCACCGGCATGCAACTTAGCAGTCTCGCGTCGGCACGCCTCGGCTATGGGATTAGCTGCCTCCTCTTCCTCGTCTTCACTCGCCCCACCTGCCTCCTTAATTTTTTGCCGAACTAGCACATATAGGCGCAACATCTCGCGGACAGGATCCCTTTTCAAGGCTTCATCGTCACGATAGTGTTTGTAGCCATAGATTAGCATGCCAAATTGGGTGCCCCAATCTCCTAAGTGGTTATCCGTGATAACGCAATGTCCTAAGAACCTCAAGGTGCGTGCTAAGGCGTCTCCTATAATCGTGCTGCGAAGGTGCCCCACATGCATAGGTTTAGCGACGTTAGGCGAACTATAGTCAATAACAATGGTCTGTGGATTTCCTACTTTAGCCACACCTAAGCGTTCATCGGGCAATATCGCAAGAAGCTGATTGGCAAGCCAATCGGAGCGCAAGCGTAAGTTAATGAAACCGGGACCTGCAACCTCGGGCGCCTCCGCCACCTCATCTAAATCCAACTTGGCCACGATATCGGCAGCAACTTCCCGAGGTGGCCTACCTAACAGTTTGCCTAGAGGCATAGCTAGGTTAGCTTGATAATCACCGAAGCGCGGATCGGTAGCAGGCTTAACTAAGTCGAGGAACTTATCTGGGTCAGCGATGTTCAAGGCTAAGAGTGCCTGACGAAAATGGTCCCGGAGCAAATGTAGTATGTTCATAGTTCATGCCACCGTGAAGCGTAAGAAAAAAACAAGGATAAGCCGCCGCACCCAAAGCAGCTTCACAACGCTTAATCGAGGGCTTGGCACGAAAGCCTAAATGAATCAGGCTTTTCCGTTGGTCGTCTGCCAAGCGATCTGGGGGGCATCGGCCCAAAGGTGCTCCAAACCGTAATATTCACGGGTGGGCGGATCGAAAATATGCACTACCACGTCGCCGTAATCTTCGATCACCCACTTGCCACTTTCGTAGCCTTCCAGACCGAGCCGCTGGTCGCCGACCGCACGCATCGCCGCGTCGATCTCCTCGACCAAGGCATGGAGCTGACGCCGACTCTGCCCAGTCACCAAGACAAGAAAATCGTACAAAGGCGTGATTCGGCGCATGTCCAACACGAGGATATCGCGGGCTTTGTGTTGGTCGGCAACACGAGCACACAACACCGCACGCTCCAACGCACTCGGCAGATGAGCCCCCACGTGCCGCCGCTTGGTAAGCGTTTCACTCAACCGTTT
This sequence comes from Gemmatales bacterium, assembly GCA_025060195.1. Taxonomy (GTDB): domain Bacteria; phylum Planctomycetota; class Planctomycetia; order Gemmatales; family HRBIN36; genus HRBIN36. The sequence goes on from JANXCQ010000004.1 coordinate 145,800, forward strand.
TTCCCTCCTTTCTTTTGTGCATAGTGTTGAGAGCACTACCTCCCAAGTTATTGTATCCACGTGCCATTGCAAATGGAAGCAAAAATTCCAGCTAGCCGTCGGTCTGCAAGCCCATCAGAATTTAGGTGAGCCCACCCGTGGGCAAGTGTTCTTTGCGCCGCCTGTCACCTGGAGCCAAACGAATTTCGCTGGGCCCCTGATGTTCCATTACGAAGACCTTCCCGCGGGGCTTAGTTATGATGCGACGAACAGCACCATCTATGGCACAATAGACCACGACTTAGTCACGCCCCAGGATAATATCCGCGATTTCTATGTTCGGCTTACTGTAACCGACTTAGTTACGGATGACACGCAGACGCTGTATTTCCAAAGGCGTGTGGAAACCGATCCTTACCCGGCCTATGAGTAAGCCGTGCAGCAGGCTCATGACATGTATATCGCCCCGGTGATGCCGGCTGTGCAGGAACGCGACTTGTCTTGGCAACAAGCTATCGCCCAGGCGGAGAGCGAAGGGGAGTCGGCCTATCAGGCATATCTGGCAGCTTGCCGAGCAGCCGCAGACGCCTATCTGCCAGCCCTGGCGGAGGCGGACAGTGCGTATGAAGTGGCGATAGAGGAGGCTGAGGCTGCGTATGACTAGGCCCTCGCAGCGGCCGAGAACGAACTACAGGCGGCCTTAGCGCAAGCCTGGGACGCTTACACCCAGCGCGTCGAGGCGGACTACCAAGCGGACTTAGCTGCCGCCGACGAGGCTCATCACAGTTACTTAGCTCCTTATCAGGAAGCCTACCAACAAGCGTATCATTACTGGCTGGACAGCCCTGATGATGAAGGGGCGTATCATGCTTATCTGCAGGCTCGAGTTGGATAGGTGTTTTCGGCTTTGATTCATCGGGCCAATTACTTCTATTGGAGCGAAGGATAAATCATTTTTTGCCGTATGAGTTACTTTTGCTGGATTGGCAACGAGGAACAGCGAAGCCCATCCCTTCTGGCTATGCTGCGCCAGCACTCTTAAGAGAATTAGTTTCTGTCTTGAGCAAGCAATGTCCGGCCTTGAAAACTTTCTATGAATTCGTCAGCCATTACCACGGAACATTGAACTATGTTAGCCCAGACTTGAATATGCTAACTTACGGGCTGGAGCCGGGCAGGTTTGTAGGAAAAAAATCTCCTGCAGCGGTGGCTTATCAAGTGTTGGATTTAAGACATAGTAACGTAGTGCTCACACGAGTTGCACGTGGGAAGGAGGTCCTAAGCAAGCTAGTCTATTCCCCAAAATCACGCTAATTTGGCAGCATATTTATACTTACTGAGGTATGAAGAAGGCCATCCAAAAAGAATAGGTAGCGAACTAGAAATAATTGCTTTAGAGGGTCTAGGGCAGGCAGTTGTTTTTGATGACCAGCACCCCCGAATTTGTGGCCGCTATCGGAACTTGTCCCCCGTGGCATTCAGCCCCAATGAGCAAATGCTGCTAACTTTGAGGTACACCAATGAATGGTTCGCCAAAGGGTGGGTCATCTTGGACTGGCGCGCGGGTGAGGTGGTGTTTGAAAGAAATTTTCACCCTCAAGATTGTGTATTTGATGTATGCGTTCCGCCGGATTTCCAATATATAGCTGAGTGTCGTACTATTTTTGACGCCTCTAAGACATACCAGCAAATCGTAGTCTGGTCTATGCCCGCAAAGATACGTAAGCTTGTTGGGTCTGGGCAGAATTAATGCGAATGATTTCAGATGCTTGCAATGCGCATAAATCGCGGTCTGCAATGGACGCGACTTGTGGGGGCTTTTTGCATTCGACTGCCATAGCGCTGGTGGGTGCCGTGTAGGTTCTATGCAGATAGTCGGGGCGTATTGCATCGCTAGGGCTATAGCCCGGCGCAACTAAGTATGAGTGCCGCTGGCCCGGTATTTTGAGAACATGTTTGCTATATCATCCTTACCTGCTTGTCGCCCCTCCCTCGCCTGGTACGAGGGGCAGTGTTTTGAGATCATGTGCTTATTTACTTTGCTGTGTATTTACATAATCAAAACAGAGAATTGCCGAGAGGAATTGGATCAAATTGGAATCTTAGTAGGAATCTTGCCGGGACTCTATCTATAACAGAAGGAATTAGCCGGAGGGAGCAGACTGCTGGAGTGGAATGTTAGATTGGCGGTAGTTACAATTAATTTGACGGAGGTGTCGTTATAGTTGTCTAAGGTCTTGGAGGAGCGGGGATGGGGAGGTGCTGGAGTTGTTGCCCGGTGGCTTGGGCTTGGGGAGCAAGTTGTTGCTCGAGCCGAGTGAGGAGGTCGCGGACCGGTGCGGGCACAGGTTTCTTGCGGAGTTCGCGGAGTTGTCGTAAGTGGCCTTCGCCGAGTAGGAAGGTATTGGCTTGAACGTGGTCATAAAAGGCTTGTGCCAAGGCAATCATTACTGGATCGGGACGTTGGGCCGCTAACAGAGCTTGGGCGAGTGTTTGTTGGACGGTGCGACTGCGAACGTGAGTGAGAACGGCGGCCGCGTGGGGCGCGAGTTGGTCATCGTTCAGGGCGTTCGTGAGCGCTGGCAGTGCAGCATCAATGGTGAACCCGGGCAGTTCGCCTCGCGCGATGCGCATGAGCCAGGCAAACGCGGTGTGGCGCATCGCTTGACGTTGGTCTGGGGTCAGCGGTGGAGAGGTACGGTCGATAGCCGTTTGAACGATGTGTTGGAACATGGCATCGCTGAGTGGTGGCGGTACCGCGAGGGAAATGGAACGAAATCGGTGTTGCAATGCTAGAGCTTCGCGGTAATGGTCCTGGGGACCCCAGAGGATTATCGGGACGCTTGCGGTATCGGGGCTTTGACGTAGTAGGCTTACGACGTGATCGAGGGGCAGGTCGGGCAGGCGTAGGTCGAGGACGAACATATCGGTGGGTTCGCGCGCGGCTTCGCGGAGTACATCGCGGCAGGCGCGGACAGGCGCTGGGTCGTAGCCGAGTGAACGGAACCGCTCGGCTACTTGACGGGCCTCGACGGGATCGGTGAGGGCAAGCACGACGCGGCGGGTGTCGCGGCTATTAATGGTGCGGGCGAGGAGGTGCACGACGCGGCTGTTGCCGGGAAATGGCCCTGGCAAGGGGGTTTGTAGGATCACTTGCGTGGCCAGCCATTGGACGCGCGGGTCGGGGTAACTGAGGGCGCGCACGAGCGGAGAGATTGCTCCTTGCGTAGGCTGGACGAGGCGAGCGTTGCGGATCTCATTGAGTACCTGAAGGATGCCGAAAGCGCTGGCAGTTTTGCGGTTTCGCAATGCTTGGTCGAGGGCTTCTTCCAGGATGCGCGGGTCGGTGACACTGAGCATGTTGACCAACTCGGGGGCCGTTGCGGTAAGCGGTTTGTTCCACTCGGCAAGTTCAACGGCTCGTTCCAAAAGCACGTTGATAAGTAGCGTTTGCGCGGGCCGGTAATCGGGTTGGATCGCCAGGATTTTGCGGAGCCAGTAGGTGCTGGCCAGGACTTCGTATTCGCGTCGGCTGACCGTTTGAGCGACTAGACCTTTTCCCGCCAGCCATTGCCACCATGTGAGTGGTTCTCCTGGAGGCAGTTCGGCGCGGCGGTGATAGTAGGCTTCGGCAACGCGGAGCAATTCCTCGCGCCAATCGCCGAGCAAAAATTCTGGCTTTTCAGAGGGAGTTGGTGGTAGAGGCTGATGGAGCAGAGAAGCCAAAGCTCGGCGGGCTTGATCGCGAAGTGTCGGGGTTTCGTTCGGGTTGGCTTGGGTCAGCCACAGATATGGAATCATGCGCGGGTCGCGTTCCTGGATCAGAATGTGAAAGGCAGTAGACCGCAGCGTAAGTGTAGGAGCGTCGGCTAGGACGGTTAGCAGGGGCGCAACCGCGTTGCCGCGCATGTATTGAAGGGTGGTGACGATGTCTGGGTGTACGTTCTTCTTGTCGGGGTCGGCGAGCGCTTGGATGAGGTACGGTACGGCGCGTTCGCCCGCATGTACCAGCTGCGCCATCGCGAAGCGCCGTTCGCCGGGGCGACCTTTCAACCGATCAACAAAATACTGGAGGATCTTTTCATCGCCGATACGTCGTTGCAGCGCATGATTGAGTTGTTCGAGTAAAGCCCTCGGGATGGGAATGAGTTGACCAGTTTTTTCGTCCTTGACGGTGACCTTTTGAAGCTGAGGGTGATCCATGAGGCGGAAGAAGGGCATTAGTCCTTCGCGGTCGTGCAGGTCGAGAAGGAACTTATCGCGTTCTTCAGGAGCAGATTTTTCTAAGGTTTCCCAAAGGCGCCTCAGCCAGATTTCCGCACGGTTGAAATTGCCGACTTCCAGTTCAAAGAAAACTGCGTTCCATAATTCGGGCGGTGTCGTCGGGTGCCGAAGGATTGGTAAGATTAGCTGGAACTGTGCGGCGCAAGGTGAGGGTGCCAACGTTGAGGCCACCAGTAGGCAGCCGAGGCTGCGAAGCACGATGGTCCCCAGGTGCTTCCGGTAGGTCGGCTGGCCTGCGAAGTCAGCTGATGTTTGATGCATAGCGATAAACCTTATATTGGGTTATGGCACTATAGCGGGACTTTATGTTGGGACAAACCTCCCTTTACGATCATACTTCCAACTCTTGGCGAATGAGGTCGTGATAAGTTTCGCGACGACGAATGAGGCGGTGTTTATCGCCATCTACGAGCACTTCGGCAGCCCGACACCGACCGTTATAATTGGAACTCATGGCCATGCCGTAAGCGCCCGCACTAAAGACCGCTAATAGGTCGCCGCGTTTAACTTCAGGAAACCAGCGGTCGCGAGCGAAAAAATCCCCCGATTCGCATACGGGACCGACGATGTCGGCTGGTCGCGTATGAGGCATGGACAGCTCATAGTCCTCGGGCGGTGCGGGCACCTCCTTGGGTGGTTCCACGGGCCAGATGCGATGGAAGGCGTCGTAGAGCGTAGGTCGAATCAGGTCGTTCATCGCGGCATCTTGAATGATGAAGCGTTTGCCCCCGGATTCTTTTACATAGAGTACTCGACTCACTAAGATACCCGCGTTGCCCACGATGAAGCGGCCCGGCTCGAGGATCAATTGGCAACCCGTTTGTTCGACGGCGGGTAAGATGACCTCGGCAAAGGCGTCGGCGGGCAGCCCTTCTTGCTTGCGATAGTGAATGCCGAAGCCACCCCCCATGTTTAGGTAGCGTAGATCGTGTCCTTGACGGCGTAGCGCTTCGATCAGAGGCACGGCACGTTCCAGGGCGGCGCGATATGGTTCTGTCGAGTAAATGGGAGAGCCCAGGTGCATATGGATGCCGACTAATCGCACATAAGCATGGCCGATCAGGATGTTGCCGAGCTTTTCGATCCGCTCCCAATCCAGTCCAAACTTAGTGCCGCGTTTACCCGTTGTGGTCTTGGTGTGGGTTTTCGGATCCACGTCGGGATTGACGCGAAAGGCGACGCGAACCGGCTGACGGCGTCGCTCGGCGAGGTCTGTGATGACAGCCAGCTCCCCTTCGCTCTCTACGTTGAACATGAGAATATTCGCATCGAGGGCTTCAATGATTTCGCGATCGGTTTTGCCTACTCCAGCAAAGACGATTCGTTCCGGGTTCCCGCCCGCCTGCAGAGCACGAAACAACTCGCCGCCGCTGGTTACGTCAAACCCAGTGCCGTTCTCCCGCAGGAGTCGGCAGATGGCCAAATTCGGATTGGTCTTGATGCTATAGCAAATCAACGGCTCCGCAAGAGCGAAGGCCCGCTGAATTTGATGGAGATGATGCAGTAAAGTCTTCTTGCTGTAAACGAAAAGCGGCGTGCCGTAGCGTTCCGCCAATTCTGTCACAGGCACACCTTCGCAATAGAGTACGTGTCCTGTGTAGTAAAAATGATCCATCTTGGCTAGCCCTCATGAGGATCGGACCCCAGTTAATTGTTCTAAGGGTGTGGAAAGACATATCTTACGTGCTAGACCAGGCGCTTGGCCTTGCCTTTGACCGCGGCCTTGAACTCACCTGCCGCCAGTTTGTCCAAACGAAACACTAACCCCGGAAATACCCCCGGCTCAAACCACTCCTGGCCCGTCTTTTCCTGTTGCACCTGATACTGTCTCTGGGCCGACAACTGATACTCGACAATGCGCCAAGGGCTGCTGGGACCGCCGGTAATCTCCCAATACCACGGCACGCCGAAACGGGCATAGTGTTCATGTTTCTTCAGCACCACCGAGGGCCTGTCGCTGGGGGAAAGGATTTCCACACACAAATCCGGCGGACCGTAAATGCGATGGTTGCGGTTACGCTTCATGTGCTGCTTAGCTAAGTAGACAATATCGGGCCGGTAAACGATTGCAGGGTTTTCACACAAGATCACATCGAGGTCCTGCCAGACCCGACCCAGAGCATGTGCTAGAGTCCAGCGATCAAGTAAACTGTGTAGGCGCGAACCGATATCTTGATGCCAATCCGCATGCGACGGACTCATGTAAAGCACTCCGTCGATCAGTTCCATGAAGCGGTCGTCTTCCGGCCAAGCCAGATACTTCGCCAACGTCAACCGCTGCCCATCGTGCAAATCGGCCAACTCCGTCGCAGCGTGTGCCTTCCCCTGCGATGCTTGGCCCGGACGCACCCGTGCCACTGACCCTGGCCGCTGTCTCCCTGCCGACAATCGCTTCATCCCCCTTCTCCCTCACATCACCCACTGCCATGGTGGCATGAGCCTCATCCGTCGCCCTCACACTAATCGCTTGGCCTTGCCTTTGACCGCGGCCTTGAACTCACCTGCCGCCAGTTTGTCCAAACGAAACACTAACCCCGGAAATATCCCCGGCTCAAACCACTCCTGGCCCGTCTTCTCCTGTTGCACCCGATACTGTCTCCGTGCCGACAACTGATATTCAACAATGCGCCAGGGGCCGCTGGGACCGCCGGTAATCTCCCAATACCACGGCACGCCGAAACGGGCATAGTGTTCATGTTTCTTCAGCACCACCGAGGGCCTGTCGCTGGGGGAAAGGATTTCCACACACAAATCCGCTGGGCCGTATATACGATAATCACGGTGCCGCTCAGCATGCTGCTGGGCCAAGAAGACAATGTCGGGACGGTAAACAACGGGAGGCTCTTCGGCTAAGACCATGTCCACGTCAAACCATACCCAGCCCAGGACATGATATGAGACCCAACGGTCTAACAAAGTGAATAGCCGCCCCTCGAAAGACTGATGCCAGCTAGCAGGTGCGGGACTCATGTAAAGCACTCCGTCGATCAGTTCCATGAAGCGGTCGTCTTCCGGCCCAGCCAGATACTCCGCCAACGTCAACCGCTGCCCGTCCCGTAAATCTGCTGGATTTGAAAGGGTAGACGTATTCTTCAGTCGTGCTCTGCTATCACGCACACGCCCCACCAGTCGTAAGCGTTGCTGGCTTTTGGATGTCTTGGTCATGTCCGCTTCTCCTGCGTGCTCAGCCCGGCTCGCCGCTTTGTCGGTAAATGGAACAATCACTGTTCCGCTCGGTATGCTATACCGCTAAGTAGAAAATGTCGAAACGGTAAGGAACTGCTGTAGTTGCTTGCGACATCGTGTCCCCTTTTGCTAAAGCAAGCGGGGGGATCCTAACGCGAGTTTTGTTGGCAAGTGGGGAGGGCTGATTCAATGGATAAGAAATTCTTTGACTTAAACTGACAGCCACTTTTGCAGCAGAACAAGTGGCCCCTCATCGAGAGCCCGACGCGGGCTAGTAGGGAGAAGGAGAGGCCCAAGGCTGGCTTTGCAAGTGTTGGCGCCAGTATGCGATTTGTTTTTCAACCTCTACACGCGCAGTGGAGCCAGCGCTTTGAAAGGCCGCTATGGCTGCCTCAATCCCTAAGACCTCGTATACGCTGGCGCCTAAACCCGGCACAAGCGCATCGTACACCTCTGGTGGCAAATCTTGAAGTCGGCAATGACGCCGTTCACACTCCTGGACTAATTGGCCCACTTTCTCATGGGCAGTCCGCATGGGTATACCCAGGCGCACTAGGTATTCCATCAACGTGGTCGCATCTAAGAATCCATAGTCCAAGGTCGCGGCAATGTTCTGCCGACGCAAACGGCTCGCCCGCACCAATGGAATCGCCACGGTCAGACACCGCATGATGGTATCGCTGGCATCGAAAACTGCTAACTTATCCTCCTGCAAATCACGATTGTACGACAGAGGCAGTCCTTTCAATAACGTCAGCAATTGCGTGAGCCTGGCCATGACCCGTCCTGCCTGTCCTCGGATTAGCTCTAATACATCGGGATTTTTCTTGTGCGGCATGATGCTCGAGCCCGTGCAGAATCGGTCAGGTAGGTCGAGGAAGCCAAACTCCGTGGTGGCCCAGAGAATCCATTCCTCGGCCCAGCTACTCAAGTGTACCGCTAATAATGCAAGTGCACTGACAAACTCCACGGCAAAATCGCGATCACTCACCGCATCTAAGCTGTTACGGCAAAGGGTGGCGAACCCCAGTTCCTGACGCACAAACTCCCGATCAATCGGTAATGACGTGCCCGCTAGGGCAGCCGCGCCTAGGGGCGAGACGTTCACCCGTTTGCGGCAATCCGCGAGTCGGTCGCGATCCCGCTGCCATTTTTCGAGCCAGGCGCAATAGTAATGTCCTGCCAAGATGGGTTGGGCACGTTGCAGGTGCGTATAGCCGGGAAGGATTACGTCTAATTCGGCCTCGGCCCGTTCCAGAAAGGCTCGTTGCCAATCGGCTAACAAAGCATCCAAATGGTCAATGGCTTCCCGAATCCATAATCGCAGGTCAGTAACCACTTGGTCGTTGCGGCTCCGCCCCATGTGAAGTTTCCGCCCTACCTCTCCAACGCGTTCGATGAGGGCGCGCTCGATGTGCGTGTGGATATCTTCCAACTCTTGACGCCAAACGATCCGACCAGCTTCAATATCATTCTTAATCGTTTGTAAGGCCTCCACAATTTGTTCTCCTTCCTCCGGAGTCAACAAACCGACCTTAACTAACATTCGCGCATGGGCTTGACTGACTCGGATGTCCTGGGAGTAGAGCCGCGCATCAAAACTCACCGATTCGGTGAAACTTTCTACTATGTTTTCCGTCGCTTCTCGAAATCTGCCTCCCCATGTTTTCTCGTTCACGTCAGCACCTACCCTATGGAATCCCATCACTCTAAGTCCTTGGCGGCTTTCCTTGAGAGGTCGGCCTTAAAGTTGCCTTCCCCTAATTTATCTATGTCAAATGCTAACGCAAGAAAGTACCTGGGCTCCCAACAATTCGAGGGCTATTTTTCCCGTTTCGCTTGATGGTGGTCGTTCGTTAAACAGTTCACACACGTTGGTCCGCTACAACCACCCGCGATTTTCCAGGCCCAAAAGATGCCACCTTAGCGCTGCCGATCTTTTCGAGCTTTGGCCATAAAAACTAATCAGGTCTGAGAACTATCGCGGGTACTACCTGGAAAACCACAGCAACATCTCTGGAAATAGCTTCAAAATTCCGTGTCGAAGATATCCCCTTAATTGTCGAAGGCATTCCGATTAAGACCTTTAGATCTAAATATTCTACTTCGCTGGGATGTCCTCTTTCGCTCTCGCGTGTGCATGGCCTTGGGCTGAGCTATAAGTCATGGATTCAGCTGGTAAGCAGCCCAGCAGTAATTTATTGCCTACTTCGAATTGAAAACCATGACAGACACACGGCTTGCCTGATATCTCATCAAGTTATCATGAAGTTACTTAGGCAAGCCCCAGTTCCTTGAGTTGCTTGATATCTACAGGAGCAGGGGCGCCAGTCATCAGATCTTGGGCCCGTTGAGTCTTGGGGAAAGCAATACAATCGCGAATACTGTGAAGCCCCGCTAAGAGCATAACCAGCCGGTCGAGACCAAGGGCAATGCCCCCGTGGGGCGGCGCTCCAAAACGTAAAGCATCTAATAAAAAGCCAAAGCGCTTTTGGGCTTGTTCTTCATTCAGGCCAATCATGCTAAATACTCGTTGCTGCACATCAGGCCGATGAATACGGATACTGCCTCCGCCTAGCTCGTACCCATTGACTATTAGGTCATAGGCCTTAGCCCGTACTGACCCAGGTTCGCTTTCTAAACGCGGCAGATCCTCTTCCTTGGGACTTGTGAACGGATGATGATTAGCCACCCAGCGATTTTCTTCCTTGTCCCAAACTAGGAGGGGGAAATCTATGACCCAGGCCAAGGCAAACTGTCCGGGCTGGATTAGTCCTAACTCGGCAGCTAAGTGATTCCTCAGCGCCGCCAAAGTATCGCAGACTATTTCCTCAGAGTCGGCTACAAAAAATAATACATCACCAGGACTGGCCCGGAAGCGCTCCCGCAAAGCCTGTTGCACCGACCCGGGGAAAAACTTCTCGATCGGGGAACTTAGTTTCTCAGTCTCGACACGCAACCAGGCCAAGCCTTTCGCGCCGTAGCGCTTAGCGAATTCCTCTAATTCTTCCAGACGTTTACGTGAATATCTCTCTGCCGCTTGCGGTGCACAGAGGCCCCGGACTATATCTCCTTGCTCCAGCGCCTGACGAAAAACACGAAATTCCGTCTGTAATACTAAGTCCGTGACATCTTGGATTTCCATGCCAAAGCGCAAATCAGGTTTATCGCAGCCATATTTGCGCATCACCTCGGGATACGATAGTCGAGGTAAAGGCAGGTTAATCTGATAACCTAGCAATTCGCCAAATACTCGTGCTAAGAATCCTTCGACCACCTCGATGACATCGTTCATATCCACGAACGACATTTCTAAGTCGAGTTGTGTAAATTCGGGTTGACGGTCGGCTCGGAGATCCTCGTCGCGTAAGCAACGGGCGATTTGGTAATAACGGTCGAGACCTGCTACCATAAGTATCTGTTTGTACAGTTGAGGTGATTGTGGTAAAGCATACCAGCAGCCGTGATGGAGCCGACTGGGCACCAAGTAATCCCGGGCGCCTTCCGGAGTGCTGCGCCCTAGCATGGGGGTTTCGACTTCGATGAAACCGAGTTCATCAAAGTAGCGGTGCACAATTTTGTTGAGGCGGTGCCGCAGCAAAAGGACTTGTTGCATCAAAGGTCGGCGCAAATCAAGGTAGCGAAACCGCAACCGCACTTCTTCGTTCACTGGTTCATCGCTGGCGATCTCAAAGGGCGGCGTGTCCGCACGATTAAGCACCTCGAGGTGCTTAGCACGCACCTCAATCTCGCCTGTGGCTAATTTCGGGTTGCGCGTCCCTTCGGGACGCTTAGAAACCAGGCCGGTTACGGACACAACCCATTCGCTGCGTAGCTCACGAGCCAGTGCGTGCATTTCTCGCCCCGCTGCGGGATCAAACACGATCTGAGTGATGCCGTAACGATCTCGTAAATCAATGAATACTAGTCCGCCATGGTCCCGGTAGGCATGCACCCAACCGCATAAAGTGACCGTCTTTCCGGCATCACTAGCCCGCAGCTCGCCACAGGTATGTGTTCGTTTCCACTGACCCATGATTAGAGTACTCCTACTTTCTCTTGGCTCATGTCTCCTCTTAGATGAGTTGAAACCCATGCTTCGAGACACGTGTCATTCTATGTATGCCGTAAGCCAAATTTTTATATGCAAACTATGGTATGCGTTACACTCGCGCATCGGACGCTCTTAGACTCTGGCAAACGATGAGAGGGCCTAAACTACGGGGTTTAGGGCGCTACCACGGACAGCGCTTGACAAAGTATTAGACAAGGTTTGGGGAAGAAATTTCCATCTCCCAGTTTTGTAACAAATTACCTCAAGCCTATTTCTGGGGCGTGGTTTGTGTCTGGAGATCGATTGCTTGAAATGGAACTAATAACTTGGCGCTACGATTAGTGCCCGGCTCACTGGCCTGAATCAGAATGAGAAATTTACCAGGCATCTGGACGGGGAGATCAAAGCGCAAGTCCAGCGATTCTAAGTCGCCAGGAATCTTGCGAAATTGTCCTGTGACAGGGAATCCACCTGGTATGGGCTTACCTTGTTCGTCTAATACACGCATCTCCACTTCCAAGTTCCACAACTGATCCGGCTTATCCTTTTTTCCCCGCACCACCACCGCTGTGACATGCACGATTTGCCCTACGATCCCCACTGCGGGGCACGGCAACTGCAATTGCGGCGTATAGATACTATAAAGTTGAAACTGCACAATCCCGAACTCTTGAGCGACTACCTGAAACGTCAGGCTCTGGCTGGCGCGATTCTCTTTCGGATTCTGAACATCCTCGACCGAGACCTGGAGGCGATAATTGCCGGGAGTCGCATCCTCAGGCAGGGCGAGGTGAAGGGCTTGACGAACTTTTGGATTACCCATAACCCGCACTTGAACAATTTCCGGTAACTTTTGGCGAAACAGGACCTTATTCTCTGGCCCTATCAATTCGAGATGCAAGACGTAACGAAGTCGTCCGGCCTCGTCATGGCGTAAGCCGCTGATATCGAACTGAAAAAACAGCGTGTCGCCTGCGAGGTAACGGAAATCCGTGCGAGGCGGCCCAAGTTGACCATAAGTGGCGGTGATGGGTGATACGGATAGTTCGCCTGCTTGGGCTACCGTCAGGCTTGTAAGTAGCAATACTGTTTGCCAGAGCACAGGAAATGTCTCCTTGGTTGTATTACAGGAGCCCCAACCACCTCAAAATCCCGCAAATTATAACAACGATTCCCGCAATGAACTCTCCCAAGCATCCCAATCCCTCATTTCCCTGCTGCTGTGTAGCCACCGGGGCAGAGGCAGATTGCGTAGGAGCCGAAATGGGTAGCGTATGAGATGTTTTCGAGGACTGAGCTACACTCTGAGATGATGTTGAGGCAGGTTGCTTAGGAGCCGACGTGGGCGTGTGAGATGTTTTCGGTGCCTGAGCTACATTCTGAGTTGATGGCAGGGGAGGTTGCGTAGGAGCCGACGTAGGAGATGGGCTTACTGCGGACATGGCTGGATTCGCAGGGGCGATGGTTGAGGATGCGCTGACATTGGGATTACTCACGGTGTTGGCAGATTGGTGACTGTTGGAGTGAGGCTTCTTAGCAAAGGTGATTGGGTAAGTAACGTATTTGGAACGGCCGGCTTCTTGCTCGGAAGTCGAGCCGTCGCTCTCTTGACCAATTTGAGTAATTATCCAGGTTCCTCCCTCGGTTAGTGGTAGTGTGCCCGGCACGTTCGGAGGAGAGTTTATCAAAATATTTGAGGGCAACTCCACGTGGCTGCCATTAATCTGCCGCGCGTTGGTTACATTCCAAGGTTCAGAGCTGAGCGGTGTCGGTTCGAGGATTTCGCTGGCAGATGGCAATTCTTCAGGACATTTCTGACAGCATTCGATGAGCTTCTCAGTCAAGATCCTTATTTGATCGTTCTTGATGCGTAACAGGCGCTGCCAGATGGGCGTCTTTCCAGGCTCCTGAAAATCGTTGCGGTCAAAGATCAACTTATCGTCATGGTGGAAATCCTTCCATAATGACGGGTCTTCACGAAGGGCTAATAATGTCAGGTAAATCACCAAGGCCGGAAAGGAGTCTACATTGTCGGCATAGTATCCTTCCACCAAGCGGCGAGGATGTTGGTAGTTGGGATGACCGACCTCATTAGGGGGAATACCCTTGAGGCTGGGAATATAGATGCCGTCGTAATCCACCAGCAAAAGACGTTGGCCTGGATGGTCGACCAGAATATTGCCATGTTGTAAATCGCCGTGCCCTATGTCTGCTTGGCATAACTTAGTCATCAACTTTTTCCACTGCTCAGCCCATTTTTGGAGCAACTCCAACTTATGCTTGCTGATAGCTTGTGCCACGGCCATATCCAAAGTCTGACCCCGCACCCACTGCATCTTCACAATGGGGTACCAGTTGTCTTCCACCAGGATGCCTTCGGAAAGATACTCGAATTCGACTAGACCGGGAACCGATCGCGTGCGCAGGTGCTCCGTGAGTTGCTCATAACGATATTGATGCTTATCAACCGGCCGAGTGAAGCAACGCACAGCATAAATGATTTGCCGCCTTTTCTTGCTGCAGCGAATACAGAATACCACAGCAAAATTGCCCGATGTGGCAAGCGGTAAACCCCAATTTTCATCGCACTGAGGCTCGCCACCCCTCAAATGGGGGTCCTTGAAGCATTTCTCGCAGTTCTGCACTGCGTAGACGTAATCCGAGCTACCGGGCCAAGTGCTGGGAATCGGGGCACTCAGAATAACACTCATAGCGAGTAGCTCCTTCTCATATGAGTAACCCTGGTGCCATCCTAAATGACTTACGAGCCGAATGGCACAAATGTGACGCATTTGCGGCGGAAATCTTCAAACTTATAGTAAACCGGACTTTGAAATCATCGCAGTTTGTCGGGGGTGGCTGAGCTTGGCGACTTACTACAAACACGAATGAAAGTTAGGTCATCGTTGCGGATTTGCCGGCGCTCCCGTAAGTCGTGGAAAAACTGCTACGTGAGCTTTGCGGGCAAATCAGGGCGATTGTTATTTCTATTGCGGCACTGTCGGGCAATCCAAGCTGAGAGCGCATCGGTAGCGACCCAGATCTCATCCCCGGCAAGAAATTCTCCTTCAGCCCAATTTACTGCTTCTGGCGTGAGGTGCTGTGCGTTGTAATCCTCGCACGTGGCGATCAGGTAAGGCGTGTTACCGAACTCGTCTAACTTTAGTTCCGGTATCATGTTGTGGAGGCGATTATTACGGAAATGAAACAGACAATTATCCCCGATCGCCAGAACGCAATAAGTCCAGATAACTGGCTGGTTTGAACTACGTCGCGGGCCAGAGGGAAGAAACTCCGCTACCAATAAAGTAGCATGGGCTCCTTGTTCGAGTTTTTCTACCAAGTACCAGGGAAGGTTGGAGCCATTGTACTGTTGGCGCCATACCTGAGCGAGCTCTGCCGTCCAGGCTCTTAGCCTGGTGGCAATAAAGCCAAGTTGACGGTGCTGCTCCTTCGAGGCATCGCTGGGGATGGGCATGAGTTTTCGGAACGTACCCTCGCAGACGGCTTCCTGTGTTAGTAAGCGTGCCCAGGAACCAGAATCGAACGAGTCGCTGGCACCGTCGCTAACTGCCACGCTGAAACCAGCGGGTTCCTGAAGGCTTCCCAGAGGACGCACTTCGTACGTTTGCGCCTGGGCACATACAAGCAGTTGGCCGTCGAAAAACGCCCAGGCGTCGTCGCAGGAGTTCAACGGCTCACCCAGCTTAGGCAGGCTAATGATTTCCAGGTAAAGCGCTGCTGAGGTTGGCTCTGGCAACGGCCTCGGCTTTACCTCGTGCGATGCCATTAAGGGCCATGGTTTTTTGGTTACTGGCTTGGTATCACGCGACTTTTGTTTGCATTGGAGCATCAGGAAATATTCCGCGAAAATTGGCACATTGGGCCACTGACAAAAGCGCCAGCCGCGCAACCAGTTCAGAAACTTGCAACCTAGCGTCATGGTTGAGGAAATTATCGGAGATTTTTCGGCCTGGTACCAATGTTCATAAAGCGAATGACATCATTCATGTTCGCATTGAACACGAAGCCTCGGGATGCTGGGGTAACTGGCATCTTTTCTTGCTGTGCCGCTTGAACCATATGGGGAGGCAATACGCTCGACATCCGAAACAACATGCGAGCGTAATCATCGGGGAGACTGGACTCATTGTCGGGGTAGTAAATGGGAGCGGCTTTGGTTTCGGAAATGTGCACGTTGAACACCAGGACATAACCATCTTTAGTGGCAAGCTGTTGAATCCGCTGCGCCTCGGGAATCGGATCACCATCCGTAGGCTGCCCGTCAGTGATATTGATGAGTATGGGCGGGAAAGAATCGGGATGTTGACGCACCCAATCTTCCAGGAGTGTATAGGCGGTTCGTAAAGCTCGGCACATGGGCGTGCCATTTTCTCCAACCGGCTCGATCCAGACTGGATAACGTCGCACCCGCCCCTCCCGTTCAACTTCCTCAATGCGCAGGGGGTTATTAGCAATTTCAGGAATGGGAACCAGTTCTCGGCCCGCCAGCGTGCCGCTTAAGGCCGGTCGAACGGAGTCCCCTGGCCCATATCAAATTACACTGACATCGTAATAATGGCGAATGCCTTCGCGCGGGTTAACGGTACAGCGGATACACAAATTCATGAGCAATTCGTTGATTACTTTGGCCAAGGCTTGAGCCTTAGATTCATTCGAGCCGCCCGCTGGATCGTTCATCGAGTCCGACTGATCGATGAGGAATACGAAGCAGCTAGGATTTGCGCGGCTAATCGCAGCATCGTACGGCATGCTTTGCCTCCCAAATCTCCCGTTCTCTACCTTGGCTTGGAGCATGAGCTTCTGTTTTCTATAACGAAGGCATCAACGTTTTTGTGACAAATAAAATCAACTCGGAGTGATGTTTGTGCTTGTCAATGAATACCGGGAGCCTATGATAAAATGTTCTGCTTATGCTAGGCGGAGGTGAGCTTTGAGGAGCTGAGCCATGGGCATGCAATGTGCCATCTGTGGCAAACGCCCCGTGTTTGGGAACCAGATTACCCGACGCGGGAAAGCAAAATATTTGGGCGGAGTCGGACGTAAGGTAACAGGTGTTAGCCGGCGTAAATTCAAGCCGAACTTGCAGCGGCTTCGCGTGGAAATTAACGGCAAAGTCTGTCGGCTACGCGTATGCACTAAATGTATCCGCAGCGGTCGTGTCCAGCGGCCGCAAATACGTAAAGCCTTCGAGTTGCCCAAGGTGTGAACGCATTAGTCCACGGGGATTACCAGACCGATGGGCACCAGACAAATTGGGCGGCTCACCGCTCCATCGGGGACTAGCCATGACTCTAAAACCTGAGGAAGTGCGCTGGGTTGCTCATTTAGCCCGACTGGAATGCACTGAGGAAGAAATCAAGCTGTTTACGTCGCAACTAAGCGAAATCGTGGCTTATGTGAACCAACTCCAGGAGGTCAACACGGACGGCGTTGAGCCGCTGTCGCATTGCCTGCCGATTAGCAATGTTTTTCGGTCGGATGAGCCCGGAGTGTCGTTGACGGTGGACGAAGCCTTGGCCAACGCTCCCGCGCGGAAAGGTGATTTTTATAGCGTGCCTGCCGTCTTGGACTAACTGCTGGGTGCCTCGGCTGATATTGGGGAAGCGCTATGGAGTTGATCGAGCATTCCGCACGAGATTTGCTCGGTTTGCTCGACCGAGGAGAAATCACTTGCGAGGAGTTGACCACAGCCTACTTGGAGGCCATACGGCAGCGCGACACTAAGGTTCAGGCTTTTGTCTCCGTTCAGGCAGCCGATGCGCTGGAGCAGGCGCGCCGCGTGGACGAAAAACGCCGACGCGGTCAACCGTTGGGTAAATTGGCGGGCCTCCCTGTAGCTATCAAGGATGTTCTGTGCACTCAAGGGGTGCCCACGACGTGTTGTAGCAAGATTCTGCAGAACTTCATTCCGCCTTACGATGCTCATGTGATCGAACGGTTGAAACAGGAAGATGCAGTGCTGATTGGCAAAACCAACATGGATGAGTTTGCCATGGGCTCGTCCACGGAAAATAGTGCGTTTCAAATCACGCGCAATCCCTGGGATTTAGAGCGCACGCCCGGCGGTTCCAGTGGCGGGTCAGCGGCAGCGGTGGCCGCTTGCGAGGTGCCCTTGAGCATCGGTAGCGATACGGGGGGGTCAATACGGCAACCTGCAAGCTTGTGCGGTATTGTCGGGCTAAAGCCTACTTATGGCCGCGTTTCACGTTATGGCTTGGTGGCGTTTGCCAGCTCCCTGGACCAGGTGGGGCCTTTCGGCCATGAGGTTTACGACGTGGCCTTGCTCATGGAGGTGATTGCTGGGCACGATAAACGCGATAGTACCAGTGTACCCGAACCTGTGCCCCCTTATCGGGAGAAGTTAGAAGAGCCGGTGCGACCGTTGACTATTGGGGTGGCGTGCGAATATTTCGGTGAAGGTCTAGATGCGGAGGTGGAGCGAGCGGTGCGTGAAGCGCTGGAAGTCTATCGGCGACTCGGCGCAACGGTCCGCGACGTCTCCTTGCCCCATAGCAAATATGCCGTGGCTACTTATTACATCGTGGCCACGGCCGAGGCGTCGTCGAACCTGGCCCGGTATGACGGTGTGCATTATGGTTACCGTGCGAAGAAATTCGACAACATGATTCACATGTACAGTCGTACACGGGGAGAGGGTTTCGGCCCGGAGGTCAAACGCCGCATTATGTTAGGCACCTATGTGCTTTCGCGTGGGTATTACGAGGCCTACTATTTGAAGGCTCTCAAAGTGCGTCGGCTCATCAAAGAGGACTTTGATAAAGCGTTTGCGGAGTGTGATGTGATAGCCGGGCCTACATCTCCCACACCAGCTTTCAAGATTGGCGAAAGAGTAGCCGACCCGCTCGCCATGTATCTGAGCGATATTTACACCATCAGCTGCAACTTAGCAGGCATTGCGGGCATCAGCATCCCGTGTGGTTTCACGAAAAGCGGCCTACCCATTGGACTGCAACTGTTAGCTCCACCTTTCGCGGAGGAAAAGTTACTGCGCATTGCCCGGATGTACGAGCGGGAGACCGACTGGCATCAGCAACGTCCGCGTTTATGATGCCGCGGCAGAGGTGCCGCCGCTTTCTCTCGCGGTTAGTACGAAGGAGTGCGATACAGAGTCCGCACCGTGCGGAAGCCCAGCGAACGGTAAAGTTCCAAAGCGGGAGTATTTTCAGCGGTCACCTCTAGGACTGCGCGTTCCAAGCCCAGTTGGCGAAACGAGTGCAGAGCCTGGAGCACCAAGGCGCGGCCCAGACCTTTGCCTCGATGTTCCGGCACCACGCCAACGTTTTGTATCGTCCCTTGGCCAGGCACAAAACTGCTACACTGCACACTGGCACAACATTCAGTGGCACAAGCGATTAGCCAAGTGGCCTGCGGCAAGAAATACGGCGAAGAACTGATATTCTCTATCAAGGCGCGGCAGCCGAAGTAGTCGGAAAAAGACGGAAAGAGCTGAGCATCCAATTCGCGGCAGAAAGCACGATAGTGAACCTCGGCGTGATGGGAAGCCACCGAAGAATCCCATGGCACCCAGAAGTAACCTGGGGGCAGCTCGGGCGTTGCGGATAACGACCGAAGACTTCGCTCCATACGGAAGCGCTTGAAGATAACTACCGACATCGATCGCGCCCTCAAGCTTCCATGTCATCTATTTTAGCCGATACCTGAAGAGACATAGAGTACTGAAAAACGTTTTTCATGTTGCCGCGGCCATCATACAATGCGTTAGACCAGGGCGCTACATTCCGGTGGACACCAGGACTTCTCCAAGCACATGCTTATCCCTGATCGGTTGGTCATGCACACGAACCAGGCTGTACCTTCCACAGAATTGACGATACCTGGGGATCAGGTCTGGCGCGAGTTTCAAACTTTCGCATGGACAAGTGCGACCTTGACTTTGTTATGGGGGATCGTAGCGGTTACGCTGGCTTGGCAATTGCGGGGCAAGAAGTATCAACTCTGGCCTCGGCTGAAAGTTTACGCGGTTTCCTGGAACGTCTTTCATGTAATCATATTAATGTTATTGAGCGGGCTTTTGGTTATCCCATGCCTTTTTGCAATTGACTGGCCGAAAGACTGGGCCTTAGGCCGATTCTTAATTGCGGCGGGAATTGAAGTGTTGCTTTTCGTTGCAGTGCCTGTCTGGGTGTTCGCCATTCCGCTATATCAGCTGGGCTGGAATTGGCGCCGTTGGCGGGAAGACGTTATGCTCGGTTGGCTAATGTGGATTGTTTCGTGGGTAGTCACTGTAACGGCTTGGCAGTTGGCGGTTCGGCTTTGGCCTGCAGAAGAACATGTTCTCCTTCGGGAACTGCGTGAGGCGCCAAACTGGTTCAACAGTTTCGCCTTCACGGTTACTGCTATCCTGTTGGTACCGTTGGCCGAAGAGGCATTGTTTCGTGGCTTGATCCAACGGAAGATGATGAAGGAGCCTTTCTGGGCCGACTTGACCATGCTCGTCGCACTGCTCGCCGCGATCGTTCAAGGCTATGGGGCGACTTCCTGGGGGCCTTTGCTTTTTTTAGTCACTGCGGGGCCAGGGTATCTCGCCTTCGAATGGGTCAGTTGGCGTATGCTGCCTCGGCCAGGTTTAGCTCGCGCGGTGTATGCCACGAGCCTAATCTTTGCGGCCTTACATGCTGATGCTTGGCCCGCGCCCATCCCCTTGTTTTTCTTTTCACTAGGGTTGGGGATCCTGGCCGCGCGGACGCAGTCCTTGCTCGGTCCTTTATTGATTCATGCTGCATTCAATGCGTGCACGGTGTTGGCCGTATTCATGCAACAAACGGCAGGGCACTGACTATCGCTTCCACGCGACCGGTGACTGTTTCCGCTAAGACCATCGTTCCTGTATCCCAATGGCCCCGGCGTAACCATGCCAAGGCGATTGCTGAGCCGAGGCGCGGCGAATAAACACACGAAGTGATCCGACCGATCTCAGTCGAGGCACCACTCTCTGCCGAAGGGGCAGACGTCGGAAACAATTTCGTCCCTGCCGGCAATACCTCAGCAGTGGCGAAACGGATTCCACAGAGTTTACGGTTGACGTGGCCATAAGCGCGAATCCGCGCCACCGTCTCCTGGCCCAAATAACATCCCTTGGTGAAGCTGATGGCTCGATCGTCGCGGCCGACTTCTTGAGGCAAGTTCGTTTCGTCGAGATCGCGTCCGAATACGGGCCAACCCGCTTCGACGCGTAATACTTCAGCGGCAGCGTAGCCTAACGGCGCGGCCCCGCAGATCCGCAATTGTTCGGCTAGAGAGCGTACAGACGCAGTCTCGGCCACTATGTCCCAGCCAGGTAGTCCTAACCGAGCTAAGCACCGCACACGCAACCTTTGGCCTTGGTAAGAAAATGCACCATGTTCATGCGTCTGTCTTGGCAGTTGAGACGTGTGGAAGACACGCGCTAAAACGTCGCCCGCAGAAGGCCCTGCGACGTGTAAGATTACCAGTTGACCAGTTCGTTCTTCGCAAGTTACTTCTTCGGTAATCACGTACCGACTCAGATGGCGGAGGATGATCGGCCCGCGTCCGGGATCGGCGTCAAGCGTAATAGCCTCATCCTCAGCGAAGGCATGGAACCAAGCTAGGATTTTCGCTTGTCCCGTGGTGAGAAACGCCTCGCAACCGCGACCGATGGGAGTGCGCACGATGTCGTTGGTGCAAAAATTGTGCAGGAACGCCGCGCGGTCCTTACCCGTGATGACCACTGTCGTGCGGGGAGAAATATCCCAGACCACCGCCGCTTGAAGGGCCGACTGATATTCTTGCTGCCAATCGCCGAAATGCCGAGGCACGTTCCAACCGAAGTAGTCGTCCCATTCTTGGGCTTCCTGACGCCAAAAGTCGTAGAGCGGCAAGGTGAGCATGACGGTTGCCTCAGCACAGACCCCTGACCTGGGCCTAGGCGGTGATCAAACCCGCGGACGCCAGCGTTCGACGCATTAGCTCGAGCTTTTCGCCCGTCGGAAAGCTAACGGGGGCCCGACAGGGACCGATGGATTTGCCCAATAGTGCTAAGGCGGCCTTGACTCCGGCAGGCGCTGTCGCCAAGCCCAGGCTGAGACGCACGGGATTGAGCCGCCATTGCGCCTCTTTGCTCGCCTCGCGGTCGCCACGGCGAAACGCCTCGTAAATCTCTACACACAGCCGAGGCGCTACATTCGCCGACGCGGGCACCGCCCCACGGCATCCTAATTCCAGGCTCGGATAAATCAGGGTGTCGCGTCCTTGGAACACGGCAAATCGAGGCGGTGCGAGCCGAAGGTATTCCATCGTGTTCTGCAGGTCGCCGCTGGAATCTTTCACAGCTACGACGTTCGGAAGTTCCGCTAAGCGGGCTAACGTTTCTGGCTCGATCCGCACACCGTTGCATGTCGCGGGGTTATTGTAAAGCATCACGGGCAGGGACGTGCTTTCGGCAATGCGCCGATAATGCGTCAATATCTCATGCTGAGTTGGGCTGATGAAATAGGGCGTGATCACCGAGACTGCGTTGACCTGTTCGCGCTCGGCTATTCGCACCAGGCGAAGCACTTCGCGTGTCG
The DNA here is from genome assembly GCA_025060195.1 of Gemmatales bacterium. Classification (GTDB taxonomy): domain Bacteria; phylum Planctomycetota; class Planctomycetia; order Gemmatales; family HRBIN36; genus HRBIN36. Next base: position 167,895 of record JANXCQ010000004.1, read on the forward strand.
TGGTAGCCCCGACTCCAGCGATCACTGGGGCGCGCCCGCGAACATGCTGCACAGCCGTGGCCATCACTGCCTGCTTCTCATCCTCAGTAAGTGCATAAAACTCGCTATTGGTACCTAGCACGAACAGGCCGTAAACGCCTTCGCTCAGCAAATAGTCCAAAAACCAGCGGAACCGCGGCAGGTCTAAGTCTTCGTTATCGAGCATCGGTGTAGCGATGGGCGGAATAATACCGTGGAGTTCGATCACGGCAGGCCTCCTTAGATTCGCTTGGGATAAACTAGCACTCTCCGCGAACAGGGAGAAGGGGCCTAGTTCGTGCTAACTACGTCGTACCAACACTAGCACCATCGGGTCGCCTTGCTCGTCCAGGAAAGGACGTTGCCAGACGACACGCCAAGTAGGCGTCTGGAGTAACTCGGCCAGGTCGCGTTCCGTAGCCAGGCAGTACACTTGCTCTTGCTGCGGCAAGTGTGCCCAACCACGCACGCGCAGAACTTTGCCGCCATAGTAGAACATTATGCCCTCATCCTTGGCTTGGAAGATATACAACGTTTCATGCGGCGGGATGGATTCTATAAGCACAGCCGCTTTGCCTATCGGATCACGGATGCTGCGAATCGGTACCACGAAGTCCACAAAGGCAACTTTGACCAATGCCCACAAAAGGAGTAGGCTCATTAGCACGCCTGACCAGCGCTCCCGCCGACGGGCCCACCAGCCCGCTAAGACGACGAACGCCGCGACCATCCACCACCCCAGCGCGGATAGCAGCAGTGAGGAAGGTAATCGGTCTAACGCTAGCGGTATGCCAGCCAGCAGCAGCGTAAATCCCAACAGTGTCAAGGAAAGACCCAACTGGGTGAGGCGTCGCACGGCAGTCGGCATACGCACATCCAGGCCTAGTACGCAGCCACTGGCTCCCAAAGCTAGCCAACCCGTCAACATGGGCATGCCGTGTCGTGAGTCGTGATCCGGAAGCAGTGTGAAGATAAGTAGGTTCGGCCACGTCCAACAATGAAGTGTTCGCATCAAAGCGCGTGTTGCAGGACTTAGCTGTTCATACCAAGAACGCCAGAAGGTCAGGGTGCAAAATGCCGTCCATGGTAAACCGCAAATCAACATTTTTACCGGATACTTTGGAATTTCCAGCCAGAGTTGTTCTCCGTGTTGATGGACAGGAGAGATCCGCGGCAGCGCTTGTTCCCATAAAGTGCTCCACAACACATACCCGCCCACTCGATAAATCACTACGCTGGCCCATCCTAGTACTACGGCGGCGGCTAGAAATAGCCCCACCAAGTGTCCCCAACTCAACAATCGGCGAGCGCGCCCTGTCGCCAGTAGATAAGTGACCATTGTGGCATAAAAGAACACTGGAGCATGCCATTTCGTCAAAGTCCCGAAGGCGACTGCCAGGAAAGCTAAACTCCACCAGATCAGCTCCTTACTAAGCGGTATCGCGGTGCTGACCGCGTTGCGGGCCCAAGGTGCGTGAGCCCGCACCTGAGTTGCTGCCGTCGCGTCCACGGCGCGGAAAAAACAGACCAACGCCAAGGTAACCCAAAACACCACGAGCATATCAATTTCCGCACTGGTGCCCTTGTCAAGCCAAAGTGGGTTACACACGATCATGCAAGCCACGAGGAGCGCTCTGCGCCGTGATAAGCCCACCCGACCGCTACCCGGCCGTTCCAGTTCGCGAGTATCGCAGTTCTCTTCATGCGCCGCATCATGGTCTCGGTAGCGTGTCAAGTGGTAGAACACGAGGAAACCGGTAAGCACCGTAGCCAACGCCGCAGGAATCCGGGCACTCCATGTGGTGACGTCTCCCCACCAACTACTGAACCAGGCGATGGCCGCATACATGACCGGTCCTTTGGTCAGCAAAGGCTCCCCGTACAGCGTCGGCACCAGATAATCGCCGCTATGCAACATATTCCGTGCTACGAGTGCCCGCAGGGCCTCCGTGCGATAGAGAAAACCGGCATCCAGACCGTAAAAGGCCAAGCTGCCCATCCATAGCACCAACATGCACATCTCGAATATGGGCCACATGTTGCCGCCGCTTGGTTTTGTCTGGCTGAGCCGAGGTGCCTGAGTTCGTGGCTCTGTGGCAACTAAAATCATCGGGGAATCCCTCCTCCCTCAAGACTCTGCACTCCGTCATTCCAAGTGCGACCCCGCATGGTAACGATACTCGCCCATCTGAACAAGTCCTCTACGCCGATGTGAGGTGAGCCAAACTAACCACCAACCGGAAAGTCCGCCGCGTTAGAAGAGCAAACTGTTGGGATGATCTTAAAACCAGAAGGACTTCAAGAATACAGCATGGGGCGGTATTTTGGACGAGGCGTTATGCCTTGTGAGGAATGGACGCGAAACAAAATGCTAGAGCGAGGTCAGCGAGGGGTGGGGGCTGCGCGGTCGCGCTCCATCAGGCGTTGCAGTAATGTGGCGATCGTTTGTAAATGTTCGCGATTCTGTTTTTCGCTGGCCTCGATACGCGCTTGCAGTTGCGCATTGTCGCGGCGCAATCGTTCGATCTCTTCCCGGGCTTGGCTAAGCTCGTTTTGGGCCGCTTGAATTTCCTTCAGGGCCAATTGCAACTCGCGGCTTTTTTCCTCAATTTTTTCCTCGCGATAGGCCAACCGAGCTTCCAAGGAGCGGATTTCATCGTTGGCGGCTTGCAGACGTTGCGACAACTCTTGAATGTAGGCCTGAGGTGGAGGCGGAGCGGGAGCTTGACCGCTGGCTAGAGAAACCGGGGGAGGACTATTCGCGTTAGGCGAATTGAATGCAGTCCAAGGTCCCATTGTAGGGCGACATCCCAGGAGCACTACCGGTACGACTAAGCTAACTATGGCAAAGTGTGTTGCCCGGAGCGCTAATGCACTGCCGCTAATTAACCGTCTGCCTTCCATGGCGAGCTTTCCTGGGATTAGGTCGCGGAGCGGACGGGCGCTTCGTATTCACAGCGTAGGCGGATAGTGCGTCCGCAACTGCATTGCACTTCGATGTAGCGAATTTCCCCGCTCTCCTGGACCGTACGCACTTGGACTTCGCACGCTTGGTGCTGACCGTTCGAAGGCGATCCCTCGCCCGAGCGCAAGGTCGCTTGACCAACGCGCACGCGGTCTTGAATGCGCACACAGGTTCCCGGCAAGATGGCCTCTGAATGGGCAGTGCGATGGTGTTTGGGCGAAGGAGCGCTCATGCTTCGTAGTCCACTACATGACCGGGACGCTGGGAGTCCGCAGCAGACGGGTTCACTGACTCGTTCGTAGTGTCCGCGTTTGTCTCAGCCTTCGAGATTGACGCGCGAGCCAGCTGTCGGCGTCGCGGTGCTGCCTGTTGCTCGGCATTGGTCCAACCCCGAGGATAGGGACTAACTGGGGGCAATTGAATCGGATCTGTCATAACACCTCCTTGCGGCGTAGATATTCGGCGACATTCCATTCGGCAGCCTGAAGTAGTCGGCAGACTCGGGACTCCGAGAGTTGCAGTAACTCGGCGATTTCTTTGAGGCGAAGGTCTTCCATATGGTAGAGCATCAGGACGGTGCGTTGCTGTGATGGCAACTGGGCGACGGCTTGCGCCAAGGCCTGAATGAGCTCCTGACGTTGCAGCCGCAATTCGGGCCTGTCATGAGATGCCAGTGTCGGGGATTCGCCCAGCGCGTCTTCGAGAGCGTTATCCAGCGAGCCGAGCTGAGCCCGCGGCGGGAGAGTTTCCTGAAACGCGTCGAGTGAGGTCATGCGGCATAGCCGCCAAGCGGCGAGCGTGTCGGCAATTTCGTCTGTACTCATCCCTGTGGCCTGGGCCAGCGCCTCGAAAGTCACTGGCGCGGGCAAAGTTTCATAAGCGGCACGAATCTTCGCGAGCTTTTTCAAGGCTTCCTGGGACAAGGGCGAATTGCGACGTAATTCATCCAAAATAGCGCCTCGTATGCGGAAATAGGCGAAGCTCTTGAACTGAACGCCCCGATTCGGGTCAAAGTTGGCCGCAGCTTCGACCAAGCCAAGTATGCCTGCCGCCTCGAGATTCTCTCGGTCGATTTCCGGAGGCAGACGAGCGGCCAGTTTTCCCAGCACATGCCGCACGAGATACAGGTGAGAGAGAATGAGTTCCTCACGCTGCTGGCGTTGGCAGGTCTGTTGATAAGTTTGCTGCACGCTCGACACGGTGCTCATCTCAAAAAGGCGCTATCCTGGCCCTTACGCATACGCCTGCGCTTGGCTAATTTAGACTGATCAGATGACCTGCGAGCCAGCACAGGCCAGCCATGGTGACGCCCGCGACGGTGCTGCGATACAAAATCGTGTCAGGTTCGACCCCAGCCCACATGCTGCAAGCGGCGACTATATACCACGCCGAGCAGCCCACGAGAAAGACCCAAGCCCAGAGGCCTCGCTTATTCATGGTTGCTAGCAATCAGGCGATCTGGCAAATGTTAGCCGCTGGCCTGCCCAAGGGCTTTTCGTTGGCGAAGGTCAGCATGAGATAGCTACCCATCATAGCTTCGGCAAAAACCCGAAGGAATTTGAGACATTTGCCGAAGTTAGCAGAAGTAGCGGGAAATGTTCAAGAGTTCGCGGTTCGCCCCGAGTCTGTGGTTGGAGTCATCATGTCCTCTAGACGGAGCATGGCGACTGGGTGCAGAGTGAGATTCGTGGGGATCTCGGCGTAGGTAATCACGCCCAGGTCGGGTAAAGAGCGGAGCAAGGCTTGACGTAAGGGCCTGCGGATGCTTTGGTCGCATAGCAGGGCCACTTCCTGGCCTTGGGCAACTGCCCGCCGCCACAGTTCCGATAAGCGCAGGACTAATCGTTCGAGCCGACCAGGCTCCAGCACTAGATGTCCCTGATGGAGACTGCGCTGTAATTCCAAGTGCAAGCGTGGCTCCAGGATGATGGCCTGCAAGCGATTTTGTCCATCGCGGAAGCGGTCGCAAATGTCGCGGCCTAACTCAGGTCGAATCCGTTCCACTAATTCGACAGCTTCCTTCGTGGCCGCCGCGTGATGGGATAAAGCCTCCAAAATCCGAATGAGATTGGAAATCGGCACACGTTCTTCCAAAAGCAAGCATAGCACACGATGTAGCGTGCTGAGGCTAAGCTGATTAGGAATCAATTCATCTACCAGAGATGGGGCTAACGCCCGCGCTTTGTCCACGAGGAGTTTGACATCCTCCCGGCTAAGCAGTTCATGGGCATGTCGGCGGACAATTTCCCCCAAATGCGTAATCAACACGCTCGGCGGGTCAACGACCATATAACCTGCTAAAAGGGCGGCCTGTCTTTGATTTTCGCTAATCCACCGCGCCGGCAGGCCAAACGCTGGTTCGGTGGTTGCCTCCCCTTCGATGGGCGGACGATTCCCCGTGGCGTCAATGGCTAACAGCCGGTCGGGCCGCAGTTGCCCCCGAGCGACTTCCCGACCGCCGATTAGGATGCGGTAGGCTTCGGGTTCGAGTTGCTGCAAGTTGTCGCGGATGCGTATCGGGGGAACCCACAGCCCATGGCGGCGGGCCAATTCCCGGCGTAGCGCGGCAATGCGGTCTAACAGATGAGCGCCCCGATTGGGATCTACTAGCGGGATGAGCCGTGCTCCAATTTCCAGACACATGCGGTCCTGCTGCAAGAACTCATCCGCATGCCGTTCGATAGGTTGCCCGGCGGAGCGGGAAGGGGCCTTCTTTTCTTCAGGGGGCCTGGCTGGTGGCGGCTGTAACTGCCGAGCACTCCAGGTGAGAATCCCTGCTAGCAGCAAAAACGGCCATTTCGGTAAACCTGGCGCTAATGCTAAAACCGCGAGAATGGCCGCACCAATGTACAACGCTCGAGGACGTCCTAAGAGTTGACTGCTGATTTCCTGGCCGAGGCCTATCTGCGTGGCGCCTTTAGTTACCAGCATGCCCGCAGCTGTGGCGATGATCAACGCGGGAATCTGCGACACCAGACCGTCGCCCACGGTCAAAATCGAATAACGCTGGATCGCTTGGCCGATAGTCATACCCCGCGTTATGCCGAGGATTACTCCTCCAATCAGGTTGATGGCCGTGATGACCAGCCCCGCAATCGCGTCGCCCCGCACGAATTTGCTCGCCCCGTCCATAGCACCATGAAACTCCGCTTCACGCATCAACTGATGCCGTCGCCGACGGGCTTCCGCTTCGTCAATCGTGCCGTTGTTCAGTTCCGCATCAATGGCCATTTGCTTTCCTGGTAACGCGTCTAAAGTGAAACGGGCGGCCACCTCCGAGATGCGATTGGCTCCTTTGGTGATCACGACGAACTGAATCACGACCAAAATCAGGAACACCACCAATCCAACTACCAAGTTTCCGCCGACGACGAATTGGCCAAACGCATCTACTATACTGCCGGCTTGTCCGTGCAGGAGAATTTGTCGCGTGGTAGCCACGTTTAGCGCCAGCCGTATCAGTGTCATGAGCAGCAGGATGGATGGAAAGACGGAGAAGTCGAGGGGCTCCTTCGCGGCCAAAACAACAAGGAGCACGAGCAGCGTCAGGGCAAAATTGGTAGCCAGAAGCAGGTCAATCAACGGGGGCGGCAGGGGTATCAACAAAACCACTAACACGCCGAGCATGGCCAGGGCCAACGCCCACTCGCTACGTGGAGTGAAGGTGAAATTACTATCCGTAGAAGGTGAGGTCGCCATGCTCATGCTCGTTACCTCAAGCCCCTGGGCTCAAGTTCTCCTTCGAAGACATTGGCCAGCAAGCGGTCATGATTACGTTTCAGCGATTCTCCAACCTCGTTGGCGGTACACGAAAGCTAGGACTTCTGCCACGGCCAAGTACAGCGTCGGCGGGATCTCTTGTCCCACAGCGACCAAACGAAATAATGCCTGCGCTAAGGGGGGACGTTCTAGGATGGGTACAAAATGGCGACGGGCAATTTCCAGGATGCGCTCGGCCACTTCGCCCGCGCCCTTGGCCACGACCACCGGCGCGCTCATGGTGTGGCGCTCATATCGCAAAGCCACGGCCACGTGCGTGGGGTTCCGCAACACGACTGTGGCACGAGGAACGTCTTGCAACATACGGCGTTGACTGAGTTCGCGCATCAATTTGCGTAACCGGGCGCGAATTTGGGGGTCGCCTTCGTCTTGACGCAATTCCTCTTTGAGTTCCCAGCGGGTCATCATTAGTTGGCGCTCATAACGCCAACGTTGCCAAGTGTAGTCCGCTAAACCTAACGCGAGATAACACAGCCCGGCGTATAAGACCAAACGCATGGTCAAAGACCAGATTTCCGCTGCCGCTAGGGACACAGGTATGTCACTCCATGATGCAATCTGATCCCACCGACCGCTAAGCACATACCAACCGAGCATACCGAGTATCACGACTTTGCCGCAAGCCAGCACGGTGCGCCACAGCGCTGCCCAGGAGAACATTCGCCCTAAACCCGTAGCGGGAAGTATTCGCTCCACCTCGAAGCGGACTAATGCTGGCACGAACAAAAAACCTGTTTGCGCGAAGTGCGCCGCCAAGCCGCCCAATGCCGTCAGGGTCAAAAAGAGCGCGAGCCAACCAAAAATTTGCCAAGCTGTTTCACCGTTTAGGAGTGCCCCAGATTCCACGGTCTCGGGCCGACCTTGTCCTTGGACGATGGCCAAGTTCAATAGCCGCACCATCACCGTAGCAAAGTGCTCAGCTCCATAGACCAGAACGAGAATCGCAGCGAGAAAGAGCACGGCGGCGGTGAGTTCGTGGCTAGCAGCGACTTGTCCCTCTTCGCGCGCGCGTTGTCGGCGTCGCTCCGTGGGCGGTTCGGTGCGTGATTCGAGCCATTCATCGGCCATAGCCTGCCAACCAGATGCTCACTTGGTGCATTGTCTGGTTCAGACCGACCAACAATACCGGCCAAAACAAGTACATCGCCGCTAACCCGCCCAAGACGCGGACTACAAATCCAAGCGAAAACAGGTTCAGGGATGGTGCCGCACGTGACCACAGAGCCAGTGCCACCGCTAAGAAAAATAGGCAGGCCACTACGGGTAGGGCCAACCGCACGCCGCTGTGCATAACCATCCGCAAAGCACTGAGCCAGTCGACACTCGGCAACACGTTCCAGCTGCCTACCGGCCAGTACGTCCACCCCGCATGCATGAGTGCTAGTACCAAATGATGGCCGTCTAGCCCGAAGAACAAGGCCAAGGCGCTCAGTTCAAATAACTGACCCAGGAGTGAGCCAGGCGCCTCGCTTGCCGGCGAAGTTGAGGCGGCAAATCCGAGCATCATTTCTTGCGCCACAAATTCACCCGCGATGCGTGCAGGAACCAGTACCAAACGGACGGCTAAGGCTAAACCGAAACCGACCAGCATCTCTCGACCAACTAAAAGTACCCACCACCAGGCATTTTCAGCTGCACGGCGACATATTTGCAGCGCCAGTTCGTCGCCAGGGATCTGCCACCAAAGCCAGGCCAGCGCCACGGCCAGGCCAATTCGCGCTAGCCGAGGCACCTGACCGCTGCCGAAGATCGGTGTGAGTCCGACCACTACAGCCACGCGGGCTAACGTCAGGCTGTAACCCACCACGGCCAGTTCCATCATCGAACTACCTCGCTTAACTGCAGGAGCATTCGCTGGGTAAAGTGGGCTGCCAAGTGCATGGCCCACGGCATTGTCCAGATCAGCACCAACGCTACGGCCAGTAACTTAGGGATTAACGAAAGCGTCTGGTCTTGCAGGCTGGTCATGGCTTGCAGGAAACTCACCACCAGTCCCACCACTAGTGACACGACCAGCGCGGGCGCTGCTAACAGTAGTGCGGTCCAAAGGACATCACGTCCCCATTCAAGCACCTGGGCTGCATCCATCGGCGGCCTGCTCTCCTAGCGAGTCGTTGCACCGCTGAGACGGGAATCATTACGGAAGCCTTCGTCCTGCACGACCGATTTGAGCCTCCTAAGTGAGCTAGGTTAGCTGAAACTCAGGCTCAACGCCTGGCATACCAAAGTCCAGCCATCGGCCAAAACAAACAGCAACAGCTTCAAAGGAGCGGAAATCATGATCGGCGGCATCATGACCATACCCATCCCTGTGAGCACACTGGCTACTACCAGGTCCACCATCAGAAACGGCAAGTAAATCAGGAAACCCATGACGAAAGCCGTCTTAAGTTCGCTGACCACAAATGCAGGAATCAGCACGCGGAAGGGTGTTTGCCTGGGTTCCTCGGGTTCAGTTACGCCGGCTAAGTGTAGAAAGAGGGCGATGTCCTGCCGCCTCGTCTGACGCAAGAGGAAATCTCGCAGCATGTCGCTACTTTTCTGCCAAGCGCTGAAGCCGTCCAGTTCTTGGTTAAGGTATGGTCGCAGGGCCTCGCGATCGATCGCCTCCCAAACAGGGGCCATGACGAACCAAGTCAAGAATAAAGCCAAGCCGATGAGTACTAGGTTCGGCGGGATGTCCTGCGAAGTCACCGCTCGGCGTACAAACGCCAACACGATAAGGATCCGCGTGAAAGCCGTGGTGCACACTAAGGCCGCGGGCACTAGGGTCAGCGCCCCCAGAAAAAGAGCTACCTGCACCGGTTGCGGTAACGATTGCCAGGTGGGACTGGCCATGACTTGCTCAAAGAGTTCGTAACTAGGCTCCATTCGCTTCCCTCTCCTCGCCCACCATCGCTGCCACCACTGCCCCCCTGCGCTGTCGTGGTGTGTCCTGTGGCATGTGGGCTGATTCTTCGAGGACGTCGCTGAAGCGCACGGGCAATGCCACGAACGTGCTGATGCCTCGAGCGTCGAGACCCACGAGCACGTGGTCTTGCCCAACTCGGACGAGAACTAACCGACATCGCCCACCCAAAGATATCTCGCCCCGAACCTGCATTCCAGCCTCACTCTGATGATTCGCTACTGCGCTGACCAGGTAACGCCGCAGAATCCAGATGAAAATCAGTCCGATCGCCAGAACGAGCGTCGTCGCCAGAGCCAAGCGCCAGAGCGGTCTATACAAGTCAACACCGCCTGTCCAAGACGGCTGGGGCTTCCCCATAAACATACCGCTCGATCCGAGCCTATCAGAATTCGCCGAGCCTCGTGCCTCAGTTTCCTCCACAGGGGGTACCGTCGTAGTGTGTGGCCTCGCTGAGGAAGCAGTGGTTAGTTTGCTCTGTGCCGTGGAAGTGGATGTTCGATTGTCTTCGGTGGAGACGTGAGCCGGTAGCCAATAACCTCCCACGACCGCTGCCAAGCCTGCCAAAATCAGCAGCACGGTATTGCTTACCACGAAACGCCGCGACGAAGGGGCCTGTCCCTCCATCGGCCGTGTTTTTTCTGCCATTGGCCCGTACCTCCGCTGCATAGGATCGGCACAAACTGGGCGAGTCTTCAGAACTTTTCTGAAGGTGGCAGAAGTAGCGGAAATACTAACCTGCCTGGATGGGAGTAAATTTCCTACTATATTCTCTCTCAAGGCACTCACGTAAATAATTATCGGGGAGGCTGCCATGAGCGATTTTCGGTTGACGTCGGAACAATTGGCCCAATATTACGCTGACGGGTTCATCATCGTGCCTGCGCTGTTTGACGCAGAGGAAATTGATTTATTACGTCAGGTCGCTGAGGCCGATCAGGCTCTCAAAGAGCGTGCGGTGGCACGCAAAGACGGGCACGGCGGCGCTATTCGTTTGCTGGTTGAAAATGAGTTGGGTGATGATATCTATAGTGCTTTCGTCCGCTGTCCCCGCATCGTAAACGTCATGGAACAGTTGCTCGACGGCGAAGTTTATCATTACCACCATAAGATGATCCTCAAAGAAGCGTACACGGGCGGGGCGTGGGAGTGGCATCAGGATTATGGTTACTGGTACCAATTCGGCTGCTTGTATCCGTTGCTGGCCAGTTGCATGATTGCAGTCGATCGGGCCACACGAGAAAACGGATGCCTACAAGTGCTCCGTGGCTCTCATCACATCGGGCGGATCGACCATGTGCGCATAGGCGACCAATGGGGAGCCGATCCAGAACGGGTAGAAGTTGCCCGACAACGCCATGAATTGGTGTACTGCGAACTCGAACCTGGCTCGGCGATTTTCTTCCATTGCAACCTGTTACATTGCTCCGCCCCGAACAATAGTCCACATCGCCGCTGGGCCTTCATCTGTTGTTACAACGCGGCTCGCAACGATCCTTATAAGGAATCCCGACATCCTCGTTACTCCTACCTAGAGAAATGGCCTGACAGGCGCATCCGAGAAATAGGACGGCGACAACTGGCCCAATTGCGTCAGCAACTGGGAGAACCGGCGCTGAGCCACACCTAGGGCAAGCGCGGCACGGTCAGCGGCGACGACGGACCCCCATTGGCTCCTTCTACGGGCACCAGTTCGACAGATATGCGAGGCAGCTCCTGTGCCAGTTCATACCCGGGAGGCAGTTGCACCTGAATCGTCTCTTCGGGATAAAGTCCACGGGTAAAGGTGCGTCCGGGCGTGGTGAAGTCCACATAAGCGCGGATACCTGTCGGGGCATCTGCAGCGGGCGCTAACACGCGTAACCTAATCAAACCGGCGCGGGGACTGGTAAATTGCGGACGAAAGGGAAAGCCTGCAGGTATTAAAAAGTGCACGGGCACATCGCTCAGTTCTATTAGACGTCGCTTCGGACGCAAGATGTAGCGCACCTGTACACGGTCAGGGAAGCTGCGAATAGACTTGCCTGCTAGCTCTGTCACCAACGGGATGACGGCCGTGCGCTCGACAGGATGACTTTGTTCGTCGGCCAACCGCATGGGCACTTGGTAAAGTTGTGTCGGCACAACTTCTTCCCGTTCGAGCACCTCCTTCGGACCGCGCACTAGGACGGTACTCGGCTCGACGACAGCTCGTTCCACGCGCTCGCCTCCCGTATGATGAAACTGAACAGGCATTTGCTTCTCGATGATCCGACGTAGGGTTATAGGAATGCGGTTCGTTTTCTCCGCAATGACTGCCTGCACTCCCGAAAGTCCCTCCAAGTCTTGTTGATCGATGCGAATCACATCCACATAGCGTGCGTCCGCTTGATGCTCCTCAGGCACACTGATGATGCGATGGATCCGCACCTGGCCCGATTGTAAACGATTACGCAACTCCCGAATACGAGATGGCGGCCCGGTAAAACTGACCCGCACCTCGCTCGCTCCGCTCAGCTCCATCTCATACCACTCCGCTTGACCAGCAGGCAGGCTGATTTCAACAGGTACGGGGTAATTGTCCAACACCTCCACATCGCGGCTCCGCATGTAGAGCCAGAGCACTACCGCCAAACCCAAGGCGATGAGGGGCGTGCCTAGCCGCTGCCTCCAAGTCAGCTCATCCCCGTTCTTTACCACCCGCGCTCGCCACAGCTGCATCGCCAGATTCGGTTTCATTTAATCTCAGTCTTCCTCACTGAAAAGCTCAAACATGGATCCTCCGCTGACCGACTCAAGCGGCCAAGGGCATCGTTCCGGGCAGCACAGAGCTTAGACGCAGCGTCAGATGTTCCTTGGCGAGCGTTTCCAAGCGTCCACCGATGGCTAGTGAGATGCGCCCAGTTTCTTCACTGACCACGAGAACAATCGCATCGGTCTCTTCGCTCAAGCCCAGCGCGGCGCGGTGGCGCATCCCGAAATGACCCTCAGTTGGAGCATCGGCCAGGGGCAGTTGACACCCCGCAGCCGCGATCCGCCCCTCGGCAATGATCACAGCGCCATCGTGCAGCGGACTCCGCTTATGGAAAATGGCCCGCAGGAGTTTCGGCGACACCTCCGCATCCAGCCGTTCCCCTGTCTGAATGTAATTGTCCAGACTCATATTTTGCTCAATGGCAATCAAAGCTCCCGTGTATTCCCGAGAAAGGGCCAAAGCCGCCTCGGCTAGACGCTCCGCGATAGGCACACTCCGTGGCACAAACAACTGCACCAAGCGATATTGCCCCAGCAAAAACAGGCCCCTGCGAAGTTCTGGCTGGAAGATGATGATCATCGCCAGAAGCGCTATGCTGAGCAGGTAATCCACAAATCGGCTCAGTTCCGTCAGGTCAAAGCTGATGATGATGACTTGGAACAAGAGCAAAGTGCCTGCGACTACGATAGCCAACCCCCGCACCAGCCCTGCTCCCCGGCGATTTCCTAGAAAACGCAGTACTGCATATAGGATGAGCGCCAGAAGGAGAATCTCCACGACGTCGCGCCAGCCCAGACCGTCGAAAAGATCACGCAAGCGTTCCATGCCAGTCCCCGTTTGCCCAGGTGCCAGCCACGTCAATCAGCCGAGCGGAGGCGTTCGAGACGAGTGAACAACAAGAAAGCACGGCGGACTTCCGCAACATCGTGGACCCGCGCGACATGCACAGCCCGCCTCGTCCAGGCGTAAAGCAAAGTCCCGATAGTGCCGCCCACCCCGACTTCGGCCCAGCCAGGCTCTCCAGCCACGCGATTAATGAAGCCTTTTCGAGACACGCCCAAGCAAATCGGCCGTCCCAGACTCAAGAGCTCCTCCCCTTGAGCCAGGAGCTGGAGATTATGTTCCAATCGTTTTCCAAAGCCAATCCCCGGATCAATCGCCAATTGCTCCGCCGCTATACCCGCCGATTGCAAAACTGACAACCTCTGTTGTAAAAACGTCTTCACTTCCCCTACCACGTCCTGATACTGTGGATTGTCCTGCATCGTCTGAGGCGTTCCTTGCATGTGCATAACAATGGCCCCAGCCTGAAACTGACGGACTATCTCGATCATCTCGGGATCGCGAAGCCCCGTAATGTCATTCACGATGGCCGCACCTAACTGTAACGCCTCCCGCGCTACCTGCGGTTTATACGTATCCACGGAGATAGGCACGCTAACCTGAGCGCATAATTTTTCCAACACCGGGATCACGCGCCGCCGTTCCTCCTCTAACGGCACAGGGCTCGCCCCCGGGCGTGTCGATTCGCCCCCCACGTCCAAAATATCGGCTCCTTGCTCAATCAAACGCAGCGCATGACTGACGGCCGCTTCACGTTCCAGGAACTGGCCCCCATCAGAAAAGCTATCGGGCGTGACATTGACGATCCCCATGATCAAGGGTCGACCGCAAATGACCAAGTCCCGCCCACGAACACGCCAAAGCCAACCGCCTTGCCCCACCATGCTCGATACCTCATTTGCAGTTCCCTGGCAAGAGCCTTTATGCCATAATACGCCAAGCAATGCTTCCCTCGCGGATCGGGACATTCAAAGGCTCAGCATAAATCAACCGCAATCCAACCCATAAAATACCTAGCTCGCAAAGCGGATATTAGGTCTTTAGGGGGGACAGTCCATATGCCTCATCGGATGCTGCGCCATTTGCAGGATGGCGACATTGTCGAGGACGTATATCTGGCAGGTAGCAAAGCGCTGCGGATCAATCGCCAAGGGCATCCCTACCTGCAGGTCGAGTTGCGCGACCGTAGCGGCAGCATGATCGCCCGCATGTGGAACGCCAACGAGCAAATTTTTCAAGCATTCCGAGAAGGAGAATGCGTCTTTGTTCGCGGCAAAGCCCAGATGTTTCAAGGAAGCATTCAAATAATCCTCAACGAAATTCGCCCCGCGACCACCGACCAATGGGATCCCAGCGACTTCCTGCCCCAGTCCGAAATAGACAGCAGCGTATTGTGGAATCGGTTACGCCAATTGCTCCAAGTGAAGAATCCCCATCTGCGTGCCTTGGTCAATATGTTCCTCCAAGACGAAACGCTCATGCAATGTTTCGTACGCGCTCCCGCAGGTTCCCGTCTCCATCATCCCTACTTGGGTGGACTACTCGAACATGTGGTGCACATGCTGGAGATTGCCCATCGCATTTTCGGGGGCAATAACTCCCTGTACCCTGAAGTAAACACCGATTTAGTCCTCGCTGGCATTTTTTTGCATGACATCGGTAAAGTCCGCGAACTGGCTTATGCCACGCACTTCGCCTATACCGACGAGGGGCAACTTCTGGGCCACTTAGTGATTGGCATTGAAATCCTCCACGACAAAGTAGGCGAAGTCGAAAAACTCCTCGGCGAGCCGTTTCCCCAGGAATTGTTACTCCGCCTCAAACACATCATCATCAGCCACCACGGCGATTTAGAATCGGGTAGTCCACGAGTGCCCATGACCCCGGAAGCCATGGTCGTGTACTTGATCGACCAACTCGATTCCCGCTTGCACATGATTCTCAGGGAACTCCGCGAAGACCGCTACCCCGATCGTGCCTGGACCGATTTTCATCCCTTCCTGGAACGTCGACTCTTCCGCGGTCAGACTAACGCTCAACACGTGACAACCAGTCCTTCTATGGATATTGACTGACTCTGACGAACATACATTTCCGTCTAAGCCAGCACCTATATATACGCTGCTATCTTGATAAGCAGGCATTCACTTACGTAGTCTTTGCTTACCTAAGGTTATCACGCAGGCATTTTCACAAGTCTAGCAGGCAAGCCCAGCGCAAATTTACGATCTGAGAGAGTACGAAACTGCCTTTGCCTCATTAGCAGTCTTAAGTAGCACCAGAATCAAAACAATAATTATCGCCCTGCTCGGATGGTTTCCGACTCTTGATATTTTATCGGTAACATAACTAAGTCAGTAATATTCAGACGACCATGATTTTCTTGCCAGGTTTGCTCCTTCAGGAATACGAATATTAGCGGACTCATAAACTTTTTAATCCTTTTGCGGCTGAGTATCTATAACAATCTCCATAGCTAAGGATTTTCCGACCATCGAAGCGTTTGCTATGGCCGCCATCGCAGAATCTCATGAGTCCCAGGGACATCGCCTGTAGCGACGTTACCGCTCACGTTTCCACTGTCTCTTCCCCAAGAATTATGGCCTTCCATATTCTTACTATTTCTCATATCCCGTAAGTTTTTTAATTCTAATTCTCGTTGGCTTAGCTTATTGCGCGAAGATCAATCGCGATTACCTTCATGGCAACTCGCAGGGTTATCATTCGCAACTTAGGTGTGTTACAATTCTAGGTATCAAGCATAACGGTAATAGAGCCTAAGAACATAGTCGGAGATATTGCAGCTTATTTCCAGGTGGTTGCGCGGCGAACATCATTGCATAACTCTTTACGAAGGGCTTTCCCCGGAAGTGCGCTCGCCAACCCAGTCAAGACGGCTCTCTCGAGTATTGTCGTCGAGCCAGAGCTTACCCGAGTCGGCCTCGCGTACATCATAATCCGCGGCTTTAGGGACGCTCCGGACAGCTTGGTGGAAAACTAATATCTGAAGATATGAGCATCCTTACGGCTTAAGTTACTGCGTGCTCAGCCTATTAGTACGGAACTATCGACTGAGATGTGTCAGCTCAGTGTAGAGAATACCGTCCAACTAGTGTGGCCCTGCACATGAACGCTTGCGGCAAACATAAGGTTGACTACTGCAGCTCATAGATAAAAAAGATGTGCCTTTATCCTTATCCCTTAGAGAGGCTAGGCATTCATCATCTCATGCCAAGCACTGGCAATGCTTCGCACTCGGGGACAAATCGCTGGCATATAAAGCAATTATGAGGCACTTTCGGGTGCTAGAAACATCACCAACTGTTTATCCCGTATAATCAAATGTGCCTAACTAAACACCGCGTTGGGTTAGAAACGACGTAGCCTCCTATAACTAAGAATCAAATTAGCTAAGTAAAGCACGGTCACAGTGATCAACAGGGGTCTGGAAAGCACGAAACAAACTTAACATAAGCTCTCCATAAGGGAGTGAAGTCAATTGGAAAACAATTGGGGACTAAATTCACAGTTTATGCTAGCATTGGAGATGGCGTTTCCAATAGGGCGTATGGAACGTCATGCCAGGTATTGCATTACAGGTGGGTGGATATTGGGGTATTGGCGGACACTAACGGGCCTGATACCCGAGCGAAGTCGTACGCCATGATTAGTGGCACAACGTGCGGTCCGCCTGCTCACCTAGAAAACACCACTGCAATCGACTGAGATCTCTACTATGCACTATGATGTTAACTTAGAGCGGGGTTATTACGTTGGGCCGGCAGCATTATATAGCTGATTGGAGAATTCAGTTAGAAACTTATAGGCAGTTATATATTTTACTGTGGGACTAAGGTTTTCGGAGCTCTAGCTACTATTTGTGATCAGAGAGAGGCATCTGGGGTTTCCTGGCGACGATTACGCGTGGATGGCGGTCGGTGTCGAGCACGGTAGGCTCGAGATGTAAGGGGGAAAGCGACTCGATAAGACGGCGGACAGGCTGCTCTTGGGCCGCGCCGATTTCGAGTATCAGATAGCCGCCTGGGCGTAAGAAAGTGTCCGCTGGCCGAATAATTCGCTCGACAACCGCAAGCCCACCTGGGCCGCCTCGGTAGGCGATTTCTGGTTCATATTGACGAACACCAAGGGGGATTTGGTCAATCTCCTCATCGGCGATGTACGGTGGGTTGCTAACGATGGCATCGAACAGGGAATGGGGCACTAAGGGGGCATAAAGGTCGCCTTGCAGGAAGGTGATGCGGTCAGCGACGAGGTGGCGTTGGGCGTTGCGTCGTGCAACCGCTAGTGCGTCGGCACTTAGGTCGATGGCGGTTATCTGGGCTGTGGGAAGGTATTTAGCGAGGGTAACGGCAATGTTGCCGCTGCCTGTACCCAGGTCGAGAATGGACGGTTGGGTTAGACTCTTTATTCGATTAATGGCTTCGAGCACGAGCGTTTCCGTGCTGGGGCGGGGGATGAGCACGGCGGGAGTGACTTCAAACTCCAGCGAGAAAAATTCCTTGCGACCCACTAAGTAGGCGACTGGGCATCCTTGGGCCCGTTGGCGAACTAATTGGCGAAAGGTGTCGCGTACTTCGGGGGAGGCAGGTTCATCAAAATGGGCGTAGAGGTCAATCCGTCGGCATCCTTGGGCGTGCGCTAAAAGAACTTCGGCATCGAGCCGGGGCGTTTCCGAGCCGCGCTCCGCCAGGTAGCGTGTAGTCCATTGCAACAAACGTCCTAAAGTCCAAACTGTGTCGGGAGGGAAAGTCATAAGATGTGCCTGGCGATTCCTTTCGAGGTTAGTCCTCCGAGCTGTTGGCGGCAACGACTTTTTCTAAGGAAAGTTGTTCGAATTGCTGCTTACGGTCGTACTCGATGAGAGCGCGGATGAGTTCGTGAAGTTCGCCGTTCATAACGGCGTCGAGCTTATACAAGGTCAGGCCGATGCGGTGGTCAGTGACGCGATTCTGCGGGAAGTTATAAGTGCGGATGCGGTCGGAGCGATCTCCTGTGCCGATGAGATCGCGGCGTTCTTGGGCCCGGGCGGCGGCTTTCTGTTGCGCGATGTGTTGGTACAGTTTCGCACGGAGCATGCGCCAGGCGGTGGCCTTGTTCTTGTGTTGGCTACGTTCGCTGCGGCACTCAGCCACGATGCCCGTGGGTAAGTGAACGATGCGGACGCCGCTTTGAGTCTTGTTTTGATGCTGGCCGCCTGGGCCCCCCGAGGCGAAGGTATCAATACGAACTTCGTCGGGCTTGATTTCGATTTCTATTTCTTCCGGTTCCGCCAAAACGGCCACGGTAGCGGCCGAGGTGTGAATGCGGCCTTGTTGTTCCGTCTTGGGCACGCGTTGAACGCGGTGGCCTCCAGACTCGTAACGTAACTCGCGGTAAACGTTCTCGCCGGTGACGCTGCAAATAATCTCTTTGAAGCCGCCCAGGTCGGTGGCATTAAAGTCGAGTACTTCGACCTGCCAGCCGCGGGCATGGGCATATTTTTCGTACATGCGGAACAGGTCAGCGGCGAAGAGAGCTGCTTCTTCCCCACCAGTACCTGCGCGGATTTCCAAAATGATGCTGTCGCGGTCTTCTGCGGGGTCAACGAGCAGCAGCTCTTCCAGATGTTGCCGTAATTGCTGCTGCTTTTGCAGGAGATGTTGCATTTCTTCGACGGCGTACGCGCGTAGTTCCGGGTCGGACTCAGCCTTGGCTAATCGTTCCGCTTGGGCCAGTTCCTCTTCGATCTGGCGATATTGCAGGTAGGGCTTGGCCACGCGGGCTAATAGACCGTGTTCCTTAGCCAGTTGGCTGGCGCGCGCACCATTGCCGACTACGGCAGGGTCGCCTAACTGCCGCTCTACTTCACGATACCGTTTCAGGATTTCCTCGAGCTTTGCCCACATAGTGGTTTCCGACTATCCTTCGCGTAAGGGTCATCCCAGTTCAGCTTTAGGAACCGCGTTACAATGAGTGGTTCGTGCTCACATAGTGCGTGTTTCGGATTCTAGGGCCACACGACGCGTTCACGGCGTTTCCAACGACTAAAGTCGTGTAACGATGGTGCCAACTGGTTGGAGATAACTGCGCTAAGTCTTGCCCGGCTGGGCTTCGTTATTCCGGCGATACTTCCTTAGAAAGCGTTCGACACGCCCAGCCGTGTCCACGTATTTCATTTTGCCGGTAAAAAACGGATGGCAGGCTGAGCAAATTTCTACGTGAATCTCGCGTTTAGTGCTGCGAGTCTTGAAAGTGTTGCCGCAACCGCAGGTCACTGTGGCCTCGACGTATTGGGGGTGAATACCTTTTTTCATAACACGTCCTCCGGTTTATTTACGTCGTTGGTTGTAATTCAGTTCGCCCTTGAGGTTTCCGCGAGCTTATGGCAATGACCTTGGCAGTTAAGTTTACCGCACCGCCATGCCTGGGAAAAGGTCTCTCGGTCGGCGCAAGGTGAAAGACATCGGACGCGAATGGCTTGGTGGGTCGAGAAGGGTTATTCTTGCTGGAGCCATTCGTCCCCTTTAGCGAGGCACAATAGGCACGAGCGAACCTGTGCGGACTGGCGCTAGTCACCGACCAGTGAGCCTGAGCTACGGGCCGACCGCCCATGCGTCATGGTGAGCTGGTTGGACCGTCTGCTACAAGGAGTCAAGTATGGAGCGTCACGAGAAGCGAAATTCGTGGCTCAGACAAGCGTTCCTGGTGGCATCGGGGATGCTGGGTTGCCTTATTGCTGTGAGCTACGCCCAACCACCTGCGCAGGCTCCTGCCCAGCCTGCGCTGCAACCAGTTGAGCGGGAAGGTTCGCGACCTGTTTTTGCGCCTGAACTGTTGAAAAAGTACCAATAGGATTTAGCCGATGCGGCGAAGAGGGTTCAGGAAGCTGTGGCCAAGGGTGACCTCAAAGAACTGGAACAAGCCGTGCGTAACATGCAGGCAGTTCTGGACAAGGTGAAGCAGCAGCCGGCGCTTCCACCGGCAGGGGGACCTAATGTGCGTATCATCATCAATGGTCAGGAAATCAAGCCGGGCGATCCGCGTTTCCCGCGTATTCGTATTGTATCCCCAGGAGGCCAGCCGATACCGCCCGACGCTCCTGTGCCGGTTCCGCCTGAGGAAAATCCCAAGCCTGGCGACAAAAAGCCTGAAAAAACTGATTGAGAGAGCATAAGGCTTGAGCGAGCGTAAGGCCGGGTAATTGAATCAACGCGATTACACGAGAAAGGGGTCTCGGATCGAGCGAACCTTGTGATTTTTTGAAGATGCTGGCTTTGCCGTTCCCCAGTCGGCCGTAGATCGCGCATGGAAACCGGTAATTCGTTTGTTTGTTGCGCCAAGGGAAAGGCAAGGGCGACATCGGCGGTTTTATGCAAATTAGTCGGCTTGGAGCGTAAGGTCGGCAATGCCTTGGTCGGGGACGGTTACTTTCAAAGGGGTTTGACGATAGACGCGATACTGTTCTGGAATAGGTGGGCCGCTCAAGAGGTACTTGGGCGGAGGCTTCTGTTGCTGGGTATCGCTGCCATCAGAAAGTCCCGAGGTCGAGGCAAGCGGTTGGTACACCAGAGCCGACCCTTCGTCCCAGACGCCCATTTGCAGGGGCATCAGCGTGACCTTGTACTCCCCAGGGGGACAACGCAAGGTAAATCGCCCCGTTGGGTCGGTGGTGGCAGGATAACATTGCACCCGTTGTTCCACTTGGGTGCTACAGAAGTTGACTAACACTAACTCGGCTGGCCTACCCTGGAACAAAAGTTGTCCCGAAACCTCGACAAGAGGCGGACCTTTCTTACAGCCGCTTAGCATGATAGAGCAGAGTAATAGGCAACAAGTCACAAAACAGCGAAGGGATGCTCGTCTAACGCGAAACCCGATGCAGAGAAACGGATCTTGGTACATACGGCGAGGAATCCTCGGCAAAGGGAAAGTGTTACAGAGTGAGCTGCCCGCTTCTTGTGCGAACGCGCGGTTGGAAGCTGCTAGATAGTTGGGCTCGGTTGGATACCGTTGGTTTATTGTATCTCGGCGAAATTCACGGGTTGGTCATCGTACGGAACGAGCAGGCTATACCAGACGGAATGAGCAATGCCGCCGCGGATCGAGCGCACTGAGCCGTCACCGAGCGCCACGTTAATGGCATTATGCGGCGTCTGTACCGTCCAGTTATTACAACACTCATACCCCGCAGGACAACGAGCGAAGTCCCGCGGTAGTGGCCGAACCTGGAACATTTCAGTATTGGGTTCATGGAACCACGACAGGCCGAAGTTGTGATAGTACCATGAATAAAGGGCAATTCGTCCAATGGTATCACACGACGCATAAGCCTCGGCATAGAAAACTGTCTGAGAAAGACCATCAGGCAGTTGCGCGAAACTCAGCGGAGGACGGAAGCGCATATCCGGGCCGTTGAATACGGGCTGTGGCTTCAGGGCGACGGGCGCATTTGGGTTATGAGCAAAGGCATGCCAGTTCGCTAAATAATTCGTGCTGCCCCAACCCGGGTTGGTGTAAACGCGGCCGCGACCTTGTCCAGGGGGAACCTGCGCGCTAGGGTCCGAGGGACAGAGCATGTTGGGAAATGTGGCTAAGCGTGCTTCCGTGGCCCAAATGCCAGTGCCTCCATAGGGACAATTGGGTTGGTTTTGATATTGAGTACAAACATTCTGAGTTACGGTCACGGTACTGCACTGCTGTTGCACACACTGGTTGCATTGGTAAGTGGTAGGCGGGGCGTGATGTCCATTCCAGTTTTGGCCGGGGTTCGTGCAAGTGGTCGTTTGCCACTGCACGCAAGTGCATTGCGTCGTCTGAACCTGCCTGGTCTCCCACTGGACGCAGACGTTGGTACATCCCGACGGTGTACCTTGATTGGTTCCGAAGTACGCGGTAGCTGTTTCTATATGCTCGTAAAGATTTTGATATTCCAAGTATGGTAATAAGTGGAGGAACCAACTACCGAAGGGTTGATTATTGTTGAGATTGGTCGAGAGACCATTCCCCGGGTGAACCCCGAAATACGCGGGCAGCGACAAACGGTCGTTGTGGAAATTATGCGTCGCCAAAGCTAACTGATTCAAATTGCTCTTACACCGCACGACATTGGCCGCCTCACGCACACGCTGAATCGCTGGCAGTAATAGCGCCAAAAGCAGTCCGATGATGGCGATGACTACCAGCAACTCGACCAGTGTGAATCCCCACCTACGCCGAACTTGAACGAGCAAGGCAAGTCCCCCCGCAGACTAATGTGGTTACTTACCCGCACACTTACCCATTGTAAATTTTAGCGACCCTACACATTTTGTCAAGCATGCTGGTACGAATCTTCTGGAATTCTGGGTCGCCGCCTGGGACGCCAAGCTTGGCCTAACACAACACTTCGACAAGGTGCATTCTCTCCCCGACATGTACACTCATAGTCGCGTTGTATTACAACATTTTTGTGAACGCCGGAGCGGGGAATACCGTCGGGAAGAGCTTTCTTATCTGGAGTTGTCGGCAGTTTGAGCACGGCCATGGCCGTGTGGGTTACCTGGCCAGCCTGTTCACTGCGGGGAAAGAGCAGGTTAATCATATTGCCATAGGATTGCAGGAAACTTTCGGACCGAGGAATGGACTATGGTGTGCGGTGACCCACACCGAAAAGAACTACCTTGCCGTTGTGGAGCAAACCACGAATCACGGCTACGCCGACCGATCCCAAAATATCCACGCTCCGGTGGTCAACGTGGATTTGGTGGCAACGCGCATAGCTTCGGATTCGGGCCAATTGATAGACACGGGTTGCCTCGCCGTTTCAGCCAACGTTTGGCGCGACCTACGACCTGCCTATCAAAAAGCTCGCGGGCTCCAGGGGATGCCAGGAATCAAAGTGGCCGAGCATCCCGAAATCTCCGAACGACATCCCGCCCTTGCTTCGCTGGGGCAGGGTGACGCCTTGTTGGTGTACTCCTACCGTGCAGGTATAAACAAATATAAAATCCACGGAGTCCTACTTCGGGAATAATTCGGTACGTCCACTTGCGCCAATCCCACCACACCAGGCTGGCCATTCGTCCAGTTGCCCGACGATCGGGCACACCGAAAAAGCATTCGAGGCCGCTTGCGTGAAGGCCGTATGTATCGCTAAGGCATAAGCACTCAGAATGGAGACGAACATGCGTTGCACTATCGGAGCGTGTATTTGGCTGACTCTCATCGTCAGTGCGGGCTTGCTCTCGGCTGAGGTCCGCGGTTTCAAGGTAACCACGGACAAAACCATTGACGCCAGTTCGCTGGAAAGTATCGTCGCACAGGTTATCGAGCGCTCCGGGGCTAAGACGAATGACGAAAAAGCAATTGCCTTGTTCAACTGGCTGCACCAGACCATCTTTCACGCTGCTAATCCTACTGAGCCGAGGCCGCAGACGGTGGGCCCACTGAAAATCATTCACGCTTACGGCTGGGGTCTATGCGGCAGCCAGCACACAGTTCTGAAGGCGCTCTATGAAACCGCGGGCTGGAAGTGTCGTTATGTTGGATGGTCCGACCCGCCCCACACGACTATCGAAGTTTTTTACGATGGCCGATGGCATTATTTCGACGTGTTTCTGAAGTGTTACTTCTGGAGCAAGGACAAGACTTACATCGTTAGCCAGGAGGAAATCGCTGCCGATCCCTCCCTAGTTTTCGATGCCGTGAAGGAGGGAAGAGCGGCTCCGCAGCATTTATGCTGTGGGGACACGGAACAAGCTGTGGTATCTGGTTGCCGAAGCCGCCAAGTGGTCGGCGACGTCAAAGGCTGGGGTTCGTGTACATGGCGCGACCAGAACTATTCGCCCTTCTTGAGCTTGCCTTCGGGCGCCTCCTTGCGGCTTGATTGGAGAGGCGAACCCGATGCGTTTGCGTGGAAGGCTATCGTGCATACCTGCGGCATCAAGGACTTTGTACGGGATCCTGTTCTGGGTAGCCTGGCGGAACATTATGGACCTCGAGGTTATTCCAGCGGCACATTCACCTATGCGCCCAATTTCGCCGAGCCAGCCGACCTGGCCGACATCACCTTTACCAATGCAGTAGCCCGCGACGGCCAGCTCATCGCGCAAACCGATAAGGCCAGTGCCATCTTCAAAGTGTCGTTACCTTATCCCTATGTGCGCGGTGAAGTACACGTCGTTCACGAGCCCGGACCAGCACACCTGTTTGTCTCCAATGACGCGGGCAAGACTTGGAAACCTGTGATAGGCAGCGATATTACCGCAGCCATCAGGCAACGGTATGACGTGTGGCTCAAAGTCGAATTCGCGGGCATGCTCCGCAGTTTCCGCATGCATGCTCTTGTGCAACACAATCGCTACGCCCTGCCTTACCTGCTTCCTGGCAAAAATATCGTGGAGGTAAGCCTGGCTGACGGTCAACTGCGGCCTGACCAGGTTCTGGTCGTTACCTATGCTTATCAGGAAGCTTTCGCCACACAGCCGCGGCAACGCTTCGACGGTAAGGGCGTGACCTATGGCCCCGTGAAAACCGTTACCCGAGTGATCGAGTCGGTGCCCAGCAGTTTCGTGATCGAGGTCGGTGGTAATACACCGCCGAAAATGCTGTTTCTGGAACGCTCCGTTCGCGCGAAAGCGTCGCTTGCGAGATAGGACGTTTTCCGCCAAAATAATGGCTACCCAGCGCGGAGTCGCGTTGACTTGGCTCCTCGTAGTCGGAGTGTGCCATGAGTCGACAGGCTTCCCTCGATCGCGAAGCTATTCGTAAGGAAATCGAGGAACTGCGCCGACTTATCGAGTACCACAATTACAAGTATTACGTCGAAAACAACCCTGAGATCTCGGATTTAGAGTTTGATCGTTTGATGGAGCGATTGAAAAAGTTAGAGGCCCAGTACCCCGAGTTCCAATCGCCGGACAGTCCGACGCAAAAAGTAGGCGGCCAGCCCATTGAAGGTTTCAAGCACGTGCGTCACGACCCACCGATGCTCTCGGTGGATAACACGTATAGCGACATGGAATTGCGGGAATTTGACGCCCGCGTTCGCAAACTGCTGCATCCGCATCGGCCCGAATACGTTGTCGAACACAAGGTGGACGGTGTTTCCGTCGCTGTGATTTATGAACACGGCCGACTGGTACTCGGAGCTACGCGGGGCGACGGCGAGACGGGGGACGACATCACCCACAATATCCGCACGGTGCGCGGCCTGCCATTACGCCTACGCACCGATACACATAAACCGCCCGCGCGTCTGGAAGTGCGAGGCGAAGTGTACATGACCAATGCCGACCTGAGCCGCGTCAACGAACTCCAGAAACAACGCGGGGAACGCCTCTTTGCCAATCCACGTAACGCTGCTGCGGGGAGTCTGAAACTGCTCGACCCGCGGATCTGTGCGGAACGGCGCTTACGGTTCTTCGCCCATTCTGAGGGGGCCACCGACCATCTGCCGGTGCACCGCCATGTGGAGTTCTTGCAATACATCAGAGACTTGGGGTTGCCTGTGGTGCCGTATGCCGGGCCGTTTGACCGTGTGGATGACGTTATCGCCTGGTGCAATGCCGAAATGGAGCGACGGCACGAACTCGAATACGAAACCGACGGCTTCGTGGTGAAGGTCAATGATTATCGGCAACGCGAACAACTCGGTGCTACAAGTAAAGCCCCCCGCTGGGCTATCGCTTATAAAATCGAACTGTGGCAAGCCAGCACCAGAATCAAAAATATCTTCGTCCAGGTAGGCAAGACGGGTGTACTTACGCCCGTAGCGGAGTTGGAACCTGTACAAATCGCAGGTACAACCGTTTCCCGAGTCAGCTTGCACAACGCCGACGAAATCAAACGGAAAGACATCCACATCGGCGATTGGGTTGTCGTCGAAAAAGCAGGTAAGATTATTCCCCACGTTGTGCGGGTCGAGGCCGAGAAGCGGACGGGCCAGGAGAAGCCTTATCACTTCCCGACGCGTTGTCCCGAATGCCACGAACCTGTGGTACGCGACGAAGGGGGCGTGTACATCCGCTGTGTCAACCCGAATTGTCCGGCCCAGCTCAAAGAACGCCTCATCTTTTGGGCCAGTCGGAGTGCTATGGACATCGAAGGCCTGGGGCCAGCGGTTGTCGAAGCCCTGGTGGATCGAGGCTTGGTGCGTTCGATTGCCGATTTGTACCGCCTCTCCGTCGAGCAACTCAGCGAAGTTATCCTCACCGAGGGCAGCAAGCAGCGCATCAGTAAGAAGGCCCAAACCATTATCCAGGGACTCGAAGCGAGCAAGCATCGGGGGCTGGCCCGAGTGCTCACAGGACTAGGAATTCGGCATGTGGGCGAACGGAATGCCCAGCTCTTAGCCGAGACTTTCGGTTCCATCGATCGTCTCGCCCAAGCCAGTAAGGAAGAACTGGCCCAGATTCCTGGCATCGGAGAAGTGGTGGCGGAGAGCATTTATCAGTTTTTCCATAATACTCAGGGCCGCAAACTTATCCAAGAACTCAGGGAACTGGGCATTGACATGACGGAGAGGCGCAAGGCAGCGCCAACCGGGCCGCTCGCGGGTAAGACCATCGTCGTTACGGGCACGCTCAAGAACTTCTCCCGCAAAGAAATCGAAGACCTGATCCACCAACTCGGCGGCAAGCCTTCCAGCTCCGTATCGCGGAATACCGACTTTGTTATCGTCGGCGAAGAGCCCGGCAGCAAACTCGAGAAAGCCCGTCAGCTGGGAATCAAAACAATCACCGAAGATGAGTTTCTCCGCATGATTGGACGAAAGTAATCTGTGCCAATAGGAATTTGCCATCTCTCACAAACCCCAATGGGATTAATGTCGGCAAGCCACTTTCCGAAACGCGCTTCCAAGTTGGAGCCGAACTATGCATCGCCTTACACCGGCATCCGGTGTCGTGCTGATCTTCAGTGCTTGGGTTTGGCCCGATGATGCCGCCGAACTCCGACAATCTGCCCAAACGGCCCTCGCACGAGCTACTCGCTATCTCCATGAAAAAGTTTCCGTGCGCGGTACATACTTATGGCGTTATAGCGGCGATTTGATTCAGCGTTTCGGTGAACGCCGTGCCACACCGACCCAGGGTTGGATCCAACCGCCGGGCACACCATCTGTGGCTTTAGCGCTATTGCGTGCGTACGAGGCTACCCAGGACAGGATTCACCTGGAAGCGGCATTGGCTTCGGCTCATGCACTCGTAGACACACAACTGGCTAGTGGGGGCTGGGATTATCTTGTGGATTTTCATCCGCGGGAGCACGGCCGTTGGTTTTATCGCAAAGACGTGGAAGCAGGGGAGCGCGATCCGGGCCCACGCCGCAATAGCAGCACCTACGATGATGACACCACGCAAAGCGCCCTGCGTTTCCTTATGGAAATAGACCGCACTCTGAAGCATAAAGAGGAGCGAATACAT
>JANXCQ010000050.1 GCA_025060195.1 Gemmatales bacterium
ATCAACATCTTCCTCTATAACAACGCCCCCGTCGCTTCGGACGCCCAGTATAGTATCTTGGTATGATGCCAAAGAAAAAAGAAAGAATAACTGTACCCCATGCGCGTCGCTTTGGGCACCTAGTAACTATCTTGGCAAGATGCCGAAGAAAAAGGATAAATAGCGGTATCCCATACCCGTGGCCTCTGACGCTCACTACACCATCCTGCATGACACTGAACTAACAGGCCAGGTGTACGGCTACGATCCCGACGGCGATGCGATCACGGCGCAACTAGTGAATGGCCCCTTGCGTGGCGACTTAGATTTCCAGGCCGATAATTCGTTCAGTTAGACGCCCGATGGTTATGGTTAATGTTAGCGGTGTAGGTTGTTAACCTACATCCTATCGGATGTTATGGCATGGCGTAAACGGCGACGCGATCACGGCTCAGTTACTCAGCGGCCCATCGCACGGCAGTCTCATTTGGAATTGCGATGGCACCTTCAGGTTCGTTCCCCATGAGGGCTTTTCTGGAACAGATAGGTTTCAATTCACTTTATGGGATGGACTCACCAATAGTGAGCCGGCCGAGGTTGTAATTCAGGTGCAGAATCAGGCTCCGAGGATTATAGCGCTCGACTTGATAAACTTGACTGACCCCTCTCGCCCAGTACAAACAAATGATGTCGTCGAAGTTCGCATACTCGGTGTAGAAGACTTAGACGGACATTCTGTTACGTATAAGTATGAATGGAGGGTGAACGGATTGACCCGACGAATAGTAAATACGTCCAGTACCTTCGATTCGTTTGACCTAAGCATGCCAGGGTGTGGAGATAAAGGGGATCAAGTTTCGGTAATCGTAACAGCGAGTAACGGGGCGACAGAAAGTCAACCAGTGGAAGTGGTGCTGACCGTGGCGAACAGTCCGCCGAGAATTCTGGGACCTGCGAAGATCGAAAGTTGGATTGGAGAATCCCTTAATGTCCAGGTGGAAGCCTTCGATCCAGATGGAGACATGTTAATTTTCTCAGCTGAGGGATTGCCAGAGGGTTTTCACATGACGACCCTGGGACGAATCGTCGGGGAACATGTGGGCGAAGGGCCTGCGGATTGGGCCTTACCGATCCGGATACGAGCGTCGGATGGAGAGGACACTTCAACATTTGTGGCATTATTCCTAACAGCACAGGTGGTAAACGTTAGTATTATTCCACCTGTTGGCTTTCGTGGCCAACTTGCAAATGATCGTCCCACCTTTTTCGGTCTACGCCTGGACGTGATCGGTCCAATCAATCAGGACGCTTCTGTGAAATGGAGTGTTTATGCGGATAGGCCCTGGAATCCCGACGTCTTGTTACAAGACACTCTTGCCAGTACCATCAGTTTCCACCAAAATGCTGACGGCGCACAACAAATAGGCCAGAATAAAATTCGACGGAATAATGTCGAAGTGGACGTATACGGTGCCCCGATCGGCTTCATCTTGACTTCCAGTACCACAGGCAGAGTGCGATCTCGCGATCACATTTCCTCGCAGAACCAGGAAAATGTTTATGTTTCTGCGGGAGGTGTAAATTCGAACAAAGTAACAGTGAGAGGTACTCCTTG
Source organism: Gemmatales bacterium (assembly GCA_025060195.1). Classification (GTDB taxonomy): domain Bacteria; phylum Planctomycetota; class Planctomycetia; order Gemmatales; family HRBIN36; genus HRBIN36. Next base: position 1,595 of record JANXCQ010000050.1, read on the forward strand.
GGAGCAAGTCGCGGGGAACACGCGAGTGCCCTTGGGAACCCAACTATCCATCCAACTGATCGCGCCCCAGAATTTCCTCCAGGCGCAAGCCGGTCAGCGTTTCGCCCTGATGAAGGATTATCAGTTCACGGTGCGCGTTCAAGCCACCGGCCAGCCCGGTGCTCAGATCGACAACCTTCGATGGTGCTTGTATGAAGAAGATACTTCCTGGTTTAATTGGATGGATGAACTGCTGGTCAGCGAGCGAGCCTTTAGTCTCACCTTAGATGCTCAGGGTCGGGCACAACGGGATTTCGAAGTTTTGATTACTACGGATACCAAGAATTACATAATAAGCCATGACGGTGCAGACGATGCGGCTTGGGGGGATCCATTGGCATTGCGAGCATATTTGTATGCCAGCAATGGTACGGAACTGGCGCGATCTAACAGGGTAGAAGGATAAAGGGAACTCTGGAGGTATTAGTTCATGAAACAGGCGCAGATGATCTGGACATGCGTGTTAGTCAGTCTGCTGGCTGCCGAACAAGCACAGCCAGCGCCTGGTTTGAAGGCCCTCCACGAGGGAACTTCTACTCTTTGGAGAATCAACCTGTGGGCTAGTGCTCTGCTAAGTCGCGATAGTAGTCCGATGGTGGTGGGATCAGGACCGCTATATTCTTTGCAACCTTTGAAGCAGCCACCCGAAAAGTTTCTGATTCCCGAAGAAGTGGCTCGCTTGAAAAAGATAGGCCGATTAGTGCATGGCAGCAGTCTGCAGCAGATATATCGGGGAGGCGACAACCAGCCCCCAGGACTTTTGGTCATCCTGCAGCATGATCAGTCGGGCCACTATAGCGCCTATGCGTATCAGTCTCCGGACCAAGCGCAGCGTTATCAAAGAGGTAGACCTTTCGCGGACAGGATGTACTTCATTCCGAATAGTGCCGGCCATTGGCTGATGTTTCTGGGTTTTGATCCTGGCTTAGAGCGTTCTGGTAGAATGCAGTGGGGTGTGGCCGAGCGTATATATCCGGAAGGCCACTGGTCAAGTATTACCTCTTTACCTCCTTCGGATTTGACCCATTGGCGTAAACTAAGTATTGGGGAAAACGATTGGTGGCAGCAGGATGAATTCCTATCTTTCCTGCTCACTCCCGACTCCTCCTTGTTGGACGTACAACCTCGACCACGCTTTCTGACCATACGGAAACTCGCTCAGGAGGAACTGGAGGCTCTGGCCCGACGCGAAAAGAGTGCTAAAGGCCTGGCCCAACATATAGTAAGCGGTTTCAGTCTGCAACCGGGCCGAAGCAAACCAGGTGAACCTCTGGTCTGGATCCTGATCACTAAGAGTGAGCCGCAGCAGGCAGTCCTGGTTACATGGGACGAGCAAACTGCGCAGTATGTCGTTGCGGACGCACTGCCATTTGGCCCTCGCGTTTTCCTCCTCCCGCTTACAGGAGAACAATGCGCTATGATCTTAGGGCTGCCGCTCAGGTCAGCTAAGACCTCATATGCTTGGACTGTTTACCATCGCATGATTACCAGAAAATAATGACCACGCTCCCGTGGCTAAGGAAAGGCGGCAGTAGTTCCATCCGAAAAATAAAGGAGGACTTCGATGAGCTATATTCCGCTTAGTTTCCTGATGAGCTGTCTAACTTGTGCTCAAGTAGATGGCGGGAAGGCGACCTCGGCAACAATCTGGCGGGAGCTTCACGGTCCTTTTCGAGGGATATGGATCGTGGACTTTAGCCTGACCAGGCGCCTGAATCCCACTAAGCAGGATCTGCATAAACTTGATGAATTACTTCGGCCTTCCGACCAGTGGACACTGATGGACGGCAGGCACAGCCTGAGTGAATTGCCCCCTCAGGAAATCGCTAAGCTTCAAGGTGAGAAATTCGTCCATGCTTTACTCGTATCCCGACAGGTCTTGGATATTCAAACTCTGCAGTTCGATGAGCAACGAGCCCTTTGGGTTCTTACCGAACCTGGATCTGAAGGAACGTCATTTCGCCTCCGAATCTATCCATACATTCCGACAGAGAAAGTCCCTAAACCGGGACCAGCCTCGCATGACGTGCAGGTCACTCTGCACTATCTGCCCATAGAGGGCCACGAGCCTTTACTGATTATGGCGTTTTCCCAGGCACATAGGAAAGGCGCTTCAGACTTTTACCTTGTCCTCCAACGTATTCGACTCCTGCCTGATCCTCAAAAGAGATGAGATTGTCTTTTATAGATGCTTCAACTATCTTATCAATCTGCGTTGCGAATTATCAGGCCTAAGTGGTGAACCTGGTTATAAAGAGTGTCGCCCGACTAAGTGTTTGCGATCCGTGTAGAATCTGCCCGTCAGTAGCGCCAGGCACGCTGCAAGTATATGCCACATATATATATCCTGCTATTTATCACTTACAGACCGGCCCGTCGCACGGCAGTCTCACGTTCCATGCGAATGGCAGCTTCACCTACACGCCGAACCAGTGCTTCGTCGGCAGTGATAGTTTCACCTTCACCTGGACCGACGGCATCAGCACGGGCAACACCGCGACCGTCTGGATCAACGTATATAACAACGCGCCCGTGGCTTCCGACGCCTACTATACCATCCTGCATGACACTGAACTAACGGGCCAAGTGTACGGCTACGATCCCGACGGCGACGCGATCACCGCGCACTTAGTCAGCGGCACGTCGCAGGGCACATTGGATTTCCGGCCGGATGGTTCGTTTATCTATACACCTAATGAACGCTGTATTGGCACGGATACGTTCACGTTCCGCTGGCTAGACGGTGCGGCAAACAGTAATGTAGCAACCGTCCACATCATCGTTTTCAACAATGCTCCTGTCGCACAGGACGATATCTACACTGACCAGGATCTGCAGTATCCTCATTTTGAAGAAGATACTGATTATCAGCTGCCGGACGATGGTTGGCTCACTGCTAGGGTCAGCTTCTTGGAAAATGATGGAGATCCAGATGGAGACTCGATTTACTTGACAGGAGTAATCCAAGGACTATCGTTCGGTGAAGTCGAATGGTATTCCAACGGCACATTCCGGTATCGCCCCACCCATCCGTTAGATAGCAGACCAGCCGTTGATACTTTTGTGTATCAAATCACCGATGGTATAAATTGGGCACTTGGGCAAGTAACCGTTCTGTTAACCCAGCCATACCTCGCTCCTAAGGGTCCTAAGAAGAGTGGTAAGCCGGCACCCGATGTACCCGCTGTCTTGGTGGCCGGGAGGGGGTATTACGATATCCCAGCCGGCAGTGTTGTGTTCGTAACTAATAATGCGCCCTTTAGAGCATACTGGGCGATTAGATGGAATGCACCTACTAGCACTCCTATATATACAGGCATTGCCAGTTGGGCGGATGTGGTGGCGCAGCTTGGAAACGTCCCCAATGGCTCGCTGCCAGCCATAGTTTTGGATGGCCATGGCGGGGATGGGGGAGTCAAGACGCAGGACGAGAACCAATGGTTGGTAGCGCGTACTTTGACAAATACCGACGCGGCGTTTATTCGGAGCAAGCTGAGGAACGACGGACTCATCATTGGCTTGGTCGCAGCTAGGCTGCTGGATTGACCAGAAAAGAAATTGAAAGTGGAGAGACAGTAAGTTACGCACGACTTACGAGAGAATTGGCACGAAAAATAGGAGCGCCGGTTATTGCCAACCAAGACGTGGTGGACCGAAGAAATCGTGGACATGGGAATTGGTATAGGTTCGACCCCTAACTAAACATGACAATTCAAGCTCGCAAAACGAAAGATGTGTTCGAGAGGAGCGACATTGCCGTGCTCGATCACGCTAACGAAAAAAATAGAGCTTGCATAACGGAGGGCCTATCTCATGATCTCGGCACACGAATCGTTCAGGCAGTCCTATCGAACGGTCTTGGGGATAGCAGTCGCGACATTAGTCATTGCAGGCATCTTAGGTCTCATTCTGTACGGCACGAATCCGTTATCCACGTTGGTTCGGTATGAGGAAGACTGGTCCTTAGTCGGGATAGCCACGAAATCAGGACTTATCCTGGAAGATGAAGACGATTGTGACGAAGGGAAGGCTACGCTAAGGGCGCGACGACTTGCCGATTGGCGTACCGTTTGGTCAATCAAGCTAAATGGGTTTGGTATCGTGACTGGCCGTAAGTCGCTGAGTAGTAATGAGCGTTATCTGGCAAGCACCATCATAGTAACTCGAATCCCTGGTCGCTCTTTAGAATATCGCCTGGTGATTCTCGATTTACACCATCCCAATCCCGGTACCGTCGTGTGGGAGTGGCCGGAGCAACCGATTCAAGGCGGCATCTGTGGAGCCGAGTTCGTGGATGACGAAAACCTTTATTATTGCGTAGAGGCCACGCCTCAGGAACCTGGCTGGGCGTTATATCACCTGAATGTGGCCCGCCGAGAAGCTAAGTTGCTTTTACGCCAGCGCGACATGCCGCCTGGAGATGGCAACGACCTGAGATGGTGCGGTTATCTGAAAAGCACC
>JANXCQ010000051.1 GCA_025060195.1 Gemmatales bacterium
TACCGGAGGGCGACAAAGAAAAGCAGGTACTCCAAGGGTTACTGTATAGCCGCAAAACTCACAGCTTCGGCCAACAATCGCTCTTTTAGTTCGGTGAGGTCTTGGCCGAGCTGCGAGCCTACAGGGGACATGTGATCTTGGCGTCATACGTTCGGTGTGGCTTCTACCTCAGTGCGACCGGGTGGGCTGGGAGCTTTCCCGGGACGTAAACATCTCAGTGTCTTAGCGCAGAGATGCCGACCGCTTGGTTGCGTCTTAGTTCCCGGGATGGCAGGTGTCGTGGGAAGCCGCCTTAATCGGGAGGTTGTCCGCAGCAGTTATCCATGAATGGTCCAGGAATTAGAACTAATCGAGTCGGACGCTGGAAATCTAGAATGTAGCTACATATTCCCAGTTGATTGTCTTTGCCACTGCTTGCTACCATGTCAGTGGCTGGCGTCGGTAGGCCGTGCCAGAAGCCTAATGGGGGGACTGCAATGTCGCAGCGGAGGATTCAACCCGGTGACATTCTCGAAGGCTCTTACTGGCCCGAACCGGTTCGCGTGCTAACTGTTGAGCCGATGGGCGATTTGCTTTCCCTCCGAGCCGAGGGGACGAAGACCGAACGACTCTATAAGTGTGTCCTGCGGCTGGAAATGCTGCACACCGTGCGCATTGGCGCGTCGGCAGCACCGGACTTTTCGGGTCATGCCGAGGCGTTTTTTCTGGCCATCGAAGCGCATCGGATTCGCTTCGCACATCAGTTTGATCCGTTGTTAGCGGTGAACATTTCCCAGGTGGATCCGCTGCCGCACCAGATTGAGGCGGTCTATCACTATATGTTGCGTAAACCCCGCATCCGATTTTTATTAGCCGATGATCCCGGCGCCGGCAAAACGATTATGGCGGGCTTGCTGCTCAAAGAGCTGAAGTACCGCGGGCTGGTCCGACGCGTGTTGATCGTCGTACCCGGTCATCTCAAGGATCAATGGCGACGCGAAATGAAAGAGCGTTTCGGCGAAACCTTTATCCAAGTCGATCGCGACGTCATGGATTCCAACTGGGGACGTAACGTTTGGCAGGAAGAACCCCAGGTGATCACTTCCATGGATTTTGCCAAGCAGGATGACGTGAAGGCAGCTTTGTCCGAAACCCATTGGGACCTGGTGATCGTGGATGAAGCGCACAAAATGGCGGCGTACCGCTACGGCGACAAGACGGATAAAACCGTACGATACCGCCTTGGGGAATTACTGTCGCGGATAGCCCAATTCATGGTGTTTCTGACGGCGACACCGCACCGTGGCGATCCGGAAAACTTCCGCCTTCTGCTCGAGCTGCTCGAGCCAGGCATGTTCGCGAATCAGGAGCTGATGAAGGTGTCGGTTCAGGCGCGAGAAAATCCGCTGTTCCTGCGCCGCCTCAAAGAGGATCTCCGCGATTTCGATGGCAGGCCCCTCTTCCCGCCGCGCCATGTCGTTACGCGTCCCTATCGTTTGAGCGAGCCAGAGAAGCGGCTTTACAATGCCGTGACCGAATACGTCGAAAAGTTCTACAACAAGGCCCTGGCCGCGGAGAAACGGAACGTGGCGTTCGCCCTATTGATTCTCCAACGGCGGTTAGCGTCGAGTGTGCGGGCCGCACGCCGATCCCTGGAACGACGCAAAGAGCGGCTCTCGGAACTTCTCCGACTGGGACGCTGGCTCGCTCAGGCCGGTTCCGTGGATGAAGAGGCGTTGGAAGATGCCCCCGAAGTCGAACGGCTCCGTGAGGAAGAAAAACTCTTGGAACAATTGACTGCCGCAGAAAACCGGGAAGAACTGGAAGCTGAGATCAACACCTTGAACGAATTGGTGCGTCTGGCCCGCGAAGTGGAACGCCTGGAAATCGAAACCAAACTCACCGAATTGCATCGCGTCATGGAAGATGAACAAATCCGGCAACGCGGCGAGAAACTCCTGATCTTCACCGAATCCCGCGAAACTCTGGAATATCTGGCGGAAAAGCTGCGGGCCTGGGGTTACTCGGTCGTTTCGTTACATGGTGGGATGTGCCTCGATGCCCGTATCCGGGCCGAGCACGAGTTCCGCGAAGCTGCGCAAGTGATGGTCTCGACCGAAGCGGGCGGCGAAGGCATCAATCTCCAGTTTTGTTCGCTCCTGGTCAATTACGACATCCCTTGGAATCCCAATCGGCTAGAACAACGCATGGGACGCATTCACCGATACGGGCAATCCAAGGAAGTCCACATCTACAATCTGGTCGCTCTTGACACGCGCGAAGGCGAGGTTTTGCACAAACTCTTCAAAAAGGTCGAAACAATCCGGCAAGCGCTAGGGGGCGACCGAGTCTTTGACGTGATCGGCGAACTGGTTCCTGGACGCTCCCTGAAAGACCTCATCGTGGATGCGGTCACCCGACGACGCACGCTGGAAGAAATTCTTCGCGAAATCGAGATCCTTCCCGACGAGGAAGCGGTGCGGAAAGTTCGGGAAGCCGCCTTGGAAGCGCTGGCCACCCGCCATATTGACCTCAAGCGTGTGCTGGGCGAGGACCGTCGAGCCCGGGAAAACCGCCTGGTGCCTGAGTACATCGAGCAATTCTTTCAACGCGCCTGTAAGTTTTTGGGCGTGGCTCTCGAGAAGCGGCGCGACGGACTGTGGCGTGTGCCCGCAGTGCCCCTGGAACTACGGAGTGTCTCGGAGGAATTCAAACACCGCTTCGGCCAAGTCTTCCGCGAATACAACAAAATTGCCTTCGACAAAAATGTTGCCCGCAGCCGGGATGCCGTCTTCGTCGCACCCGGGCATCCGCTGTTGGAGATCCTGATCGAGAAAATTCTGGCCAAATGTCACGACAGCCTCCAGCGCGGCGCCACTTTCGCCGATCCCGACGGACGGCTCGACGGCTGGCTCTGGTTCGTGCAAGGCGAAGTACGCGACGGCAACAATCAGGTGGCCGGCAAGCAGCTCTTTGTCGTGTATCAACCGACCAACGGCACGGATTTGCGCTTGGTGAACAGTTCCATCCTCTGGGACCTCGTGCCGATGGAGCGGACGGAAGCCCGCGCGCCCGCGCCTCCCAGCGAGGAGAGCCTGGCTTTCGCCATGCGCCAGGGGCTGGAACCTTACCTCGAGCAAATTCGGGCCGAGCGGCAACGCCAAGCTAGTCTCCGGCAGAAATATGGCGTACGCTCGTTGAACACCATGATTGATGAGTCCGAGGAGCGCCTCACCTATTACCACACCCGCCGCGCTAAGGGCGAATTTGTCCCCGATGTGGAGATCGCCAACGAGGAACGGCGCAAAGAGGAATATGAAACACGCAAAAAACATTTGGAAGAACAGATTCGCCGCGAGACCAGCCTCTTGCCATCGACTCCTGAACTCTTGGGCGTTGCCCGCGTCATTCCTCAGCCTGTCGCGGATCGGGCGATGCATCCAGACCCCGAGGTGGAAGCGAAGGGCATGGAAGCGGCACTGGCCTATGAGCGGCAGCACGGACGGACGCCTAGGGATGTTTCTCGAGAAAACCGCGGTTACGATATCGTCTCCGAAGCCGAGGGGGGAATAATCCGTTACATTGAGGTCAAAGCCCTGGCGACCACCGGCCCCATCGCGCTCACTCGCAACGAATGGCTCATGGCCCAACGGCTCGGCAAGGATTACTGGCTCTACGTCGTGGAACATGCGGCCACATCGCCCGTGGTCAACCCCATCCAAAACCCAACCGCGATCCTACACCCGCAAGAAATCACCGACGTCGTACGTTACTGGGTGCCCGATTGGAAGAAATCGATCGACCAATAAGCCGGACGGAAGCACAAGGGCGCCGGCTGATCCCCGAAGGCGAGTGGCTGAGCGAAGTGTCTCCTGCCGAGAGGACCTGTACGCCCAACCACGTTACTTCGACCGCATCCAGTGCCGCGGCTCATGCCATCGTGATGGCGCACTGCCGGCATACCCCCGCGGGATTTCGAGACAAAACCGCAGGAACACGGGATTTGGCCGTAGGCACAATAGCATCAGCGCATTACGCGAGGCGAGGCCGCTGAGTTCGGTCGCATCGGTCCGTACCAAGCCTCACGGTGATTAGCTCGCATGGCTCGGAAGCCTCTGCCCAGACGGCGTGGTCAGCGGAAGGGGACGGGGTACGAGCGACCCGCAAATATCTCAGCGCGCTCATAAGCAGTATGAGTACGAGCGCGCATGGATGAACCTACGAGCGGACCAAACCCAAACGTTGCCTCAGTCGGGCGGATACCGTCGAACTCATGGGCAGCCGGGTTTTATGACCGTACCTGCCCAAGGGACTAGGAACATATCCCCTAACTCCAACGCGTCTTCGGTTAGGAGCATCGGGTGTTTCGATAACGGAAGGAGGTTGCGTTTAGGGACGCGCTCATAAAATGATATTTACCTTTTCTTAACACCCACGAGTTATCGAGCGCACCAAACCAGAGCACGCCAGACCATGAACCGGCGGTTAATCGAAGTGGATTTTCCGCTGCGGAAGGTGTCGGAAGAGTCGGTGCGGGAGAAGAATATCCGTCATGGGCATATC
>JANXCQ010000052.1 GCA_025060195.1 Gemmatales bacterium
AATTGCCCGTCACGACCACATTGCCACCGCTCACGTCAACTGTGATGTCATTATCATCGGAATTACCGACAATTCGCAGCGTCCCCGCGATAAGTGTAGCCGTCACGTTACCCGCCGGTAACGAACGCCCTTCGAGCGGCTCAATCCGCAGTTGAGCAAATCGGCTTCGGATTCTCATAAGCATGCCTCCTGATTTCCTGCGTCCCGGCGCCTTTTATCAAACCTATCAAAACGTTTACTACAGTCAACGCAAAAATGTGGAGAAACTGGGAATAATCAGCAAGGCTTTTCCCGGAATCGAAACTCCCATGATCCCCTAAAACAGGACTGAAACTAAATCCAGCACTGCACTTTTACGAGGAGCAACGAACTAGTGCAATTGCGGAAATAGTACCTTTGGCACCCTATTTATCGAGAACTGAGACATGCTCTCGCTCAAGTTTACCTCGAGATGCACAGGGACACTATAGCTCCCGGCCAAAGCGAGCCTAAGGATTCCCTAATGCGTAACCCATGGTGGCGTTGGGCGAGGTAAGATTTGGTTCCTTCGACTTTGCCGTTCAGAGCTGGGACGGCTTACGAGCACCCTTGCAAAGCAAAGCGGGAGCCATCGCCTTTTCACATCCTCAACAGCAAGCCGCTCAGATTAAGACTTGCTCAGCCGCCAAAATGCGGTTAGTTTACCTCCAGGAAACCAGACTGCATGCGGTCCGCGAAACCTGAGGGTTATATGCCATGCTCGACAAGATGCGTATCGCCGCGATTTTAGACGAAATCGGTACCTATCTCGAACTGAAAGGCGAAAACCCCTTTCGTTGCCAGGCCTATCATAATGCCGCTCGCGCTATCTCCCAGTTAGAGGGGGACATCGGGGAGTGGGTCGAGCAAAAGAAACTCACAGAAATACCTGGCATCGGCAAAGACTTAGCTCAAAAAATCGAGACCCTGTATAAGACTGGACGCTTAGAACAGTACGAACAACTGCGTGGCGAATTACCGAGCGGTTTATTAGAACTTCTGCGCGTGCCAGGATTAGGCCCGAAGAAGGCACGGGCACTATATGATCAACTCGGTGTGGATTCGCTAGAGAAACTCCGTCAAGTCTGCCAGGAAGGCAAAGTCGCCCAGTTACGCGGCTTCGGGGAAAAGACCCAACAAAAAATCCTCGAGGGCCTGGCATTCCTCGACAAAACCGGCAAGCGCGTGCTCCTAGCGGAGGCAGAATACTTAGCAGAACGCATCTGTGCGGAGTTGCGGAAGCTTAAGGAGATCATTCGCTTAGAGGTCTGCGGCTCCTTACGTCGGCGCAGGGAAACTGTTGGTGACTTAGATATCCTCGTAAGCTCGGAGAAGCCAGAGGCAGTAATGGAGAAGTTTGTGAATCTGCCGGAAGTGATGACGGTTACGGCTCGGGGCGAGACTAAGTCGAGTGTGATATTAGAAAATGGACTGAATTGCGACTTACGCGTCGTGAGCGATGAGCAATTCCCGTTTGCATTACACTATTTCACGGGCAGTAAGGAGCATAATATCGCCATGCGGGCTCGAGCCCAGCAGTTTGGCCTAAAGCTCAATGAATATGGTCTCGAGGGCGAGAAGAAATCTATCCGTGCAAAAGACGAAGCCGACATTTTCCATGCGCTCAAATTAGATTACATTCCGCCGGAACTTCGCGAAAACACGGGTGAAATCGAAGCCGCGGCCGAGCACCGTTTGCCAAAGCTTGTGGAATGGTCGGGGATTCGCGGTACTTTTCACTGCCATACAAATTGGAGCGATGGCCGCAATTCCCTCGAGGAAATGGCCGAGGCAGCACGTGCGTTGGGCTGGCAATATTTAGGCATTGCCGACCACTCACAATCGCTCGGTGTGGCGAACGGTTTAGACCCGGAACGGGTCCGTAAGCAACATGCAGAGATCGATCGGCTGAATAAACAGTGGAAGAACTTTCGTATCTTGAAAGGTACAGAATGCGATATTCTCCCCGATGGTCGGTTAGATTATCCCGACGATATATTAGATTTGTTTGATTACGTGGTGGTCAGTGTGCATAGTCATTTCAATCTTAGCGAACAGGAAATGACGCAGAGAATCCTTCGGGCCATCGAGCATCCGAAGGTAACCATGCTAGGTCATGCCACAGGACGATTATTACTACGTCGGGATGGTTATAAGGTGGACTTAGACCGCATCCTGAAGGCAGCGGCCGAACATCAAGTGATAATCGAAATTAATGGCCAGCCCGACCGTTTAGAGCTCGATTGGATTCATGTCAAGCATGCTAAGTCGCTGGGCATATTATTAGTGCTAAATCCCGATGCCCATAGCACAGCAGAACTACGATATGTTCGCTATGCGCTAGATGTCGCCCGTCGCGGCTGGCTGGAGAAGGCCAACGTCCTTAATACGCGTACGCTCAGGCAAGTGCTTGATATCCTCAGTAAACGTCGCAGCCAAGCAAGCCCTAGGCATTAGTAGCGCTAGCCTATCGCGGCGATGTTGCGCATGTAGATCTGTATAGTTAGATCCGAGCTAATTTGCATCGCTTAGGCGGTAATCATCAGGAGCTAAGTCGACGTTCACTAAATGTTTAGATAGCGATATATTGATGATGCATTGTAATAAGAATTTGCTTAAAGTTCGATTTTTGGGCTCAATTCATTTACGCCTCCGCCTATCCTCAACGCATGTGACAGCGCCGATAATCTCCCTCAGCATATATCCACACTCATGTGCAGAACCCATGGTTAGATTTTTAGCCGGCTAATTCACAGCGAGTTCTACAGCATCGTTATGGCTTGCCAAAGCAGAGCGGACGGTCTTTCAGAGCTGGTCGGGCGCAACAGCAGTGGCGATCTTGGCCGAAAAGGACGTCGGGAAATTGCTTTGTGGTGTGCTAAGGCGGGGGGAGCCTGCCGGGCTGACCAAAAAAGGTCAGACATGCTCCTTGCGACTCAGATGGACGCGATTGCCCCAGGCAAATATCGCGGCTAAGCGGGCAGGTTGCCCCGGCCTGGCACGGGACGCTTTCATCAAGCGAGGGGCTCCTTAAACTTTTGAACCTAGTAGTTCGTCTTATCGCATGACAGTGAGAGAACGATGTCAGGTGCTGTGTACGTGCAGGCGAAGGATAAAAGGAGGTCACTAATGCGGAAGAAGCTGATTTGGGCGGGAGCGGTGCTGGGAGCAGGACTCAGCCTGCTCGGCGGGATGTTTTGGCTGCATCATCGCAGCCAGGCCCAAGGCCAAGGGCAACTGGCAGCGGGAGCGACACCCGCAGCCCAACTCAAGGAGCCAGCTGTCCCCTTGCCGTTGACCCGTGTGACTTTCTTCAGTGCCGGCGTGGGCCATTTCATTCGTGAAGGCCAGGTCGAGGGTACGGTGCGTACCGATTTCAGTTTCCGGCCGGAGCATATCAACGACGTGCTCAAGAGCCTGGTGGCCAACGACCTGGGTGGCGGCACGGTAACGACCGTGACTTACGATAGCCAGGACCCCGTGGCCAAGACCTTGCAGAGTTTTGCCATCAATCTCAACGGCAATCCCAGCTTAGCTCAGATCCTGACACAGGCCCGTGGCGAGCGTGTGGAAGTAACGTTGCAGCAGACGGCAGTAACGCAACCGGGCACGATCACGGGCGCGATTCTCGGCACCGAAAAACAGAAGCAGGCGGCGGGTAACACGGCGATTGATGTGGATGTGCTCAATTTGTGGTGTGCTGAAGGCGTGCGTGCGGTCAAGTTAGCGGACATTCAGCGGATACGCTTTCTCAATCCGGTAATCGAATCGGAATTTCGGCGGGCGTTGGAGACGTTGGCGTATGCCCACGACACACAGAAGAAGACGGTGTCGGTGATTTTCAGCGGCGAAGGGAAGCGGACGGTGCGGGTGAGTTATCTGCAGGAGAATCCGATTTGGAAGATGAGCTATCGGTTGGTGTTGAACAAGGA
>JANXCQ010000053.1:0-3560 GCA_025060195.1 Gemmatales bacterium
GTTCAGCGATTTCTTGTGTCATACCAGATTGGCCTCTGACATCAACCAGAAGGTGAGACGCTTGGCCACGTCCGTCCATGATCCGACTTGCCATTGCTGCCGAGAGTCCATCAGGTGTTTGATTTGCAACTCCACAGATAGTCTTGAGTTCGGTCAAAACGCCATTGATTCGGAAATCCGGTGTGCGGTGCGCAGCCCTCTTAATGATTTCGACAATGCTGCCTCGGGAAAGTAAGTACTCAACAACATAACGTTTTGCTAGAGTCAAAATGTTGATATCACCAATCAGAGTTCCTCTGACGGGGGCTACTCTGTGGGTTTGACGTGGAAGATTTCTCCAGGTAACAAAGTTGCCACCCAAGCCGAGTAGGCCGCCGGCGACTTGCAGGCCGTTCTCCCAGTTCAGACCGTTTTGGTAGATGTCCCAGCCGCCACGGCCCACCTGCACACCATTCTGCGCCGTGTCCCAGTACAGGGCGTACCGCCCTCATCGGCCTATCTGGCCCGGAACCCGCGTCAGCTTATCGATTCCCGCCGTTAGCAGCAACTCCCAACCTAAGCGGGCGGCCCAAAAACCGCATTCGTAGAATGGCCGATCGGCATCGTCCACCGCCCACACTTCCCACGGCTCGTTCCAGATACCCAAGGTGACCAACGAGCGTCCGGCCGTGGCCGCCTCATTCACGTTGGCTTGCACCCCGATTCGCAGACCATCCAAATAGGCACCCCAAATCTCACCGTTGAAGACGCTGCCAGTGCTCTGATAAGACTGGTATCCCGTGTATGCTACAGAACCTCCAAGGAATAGCCCGCCGATGATCAACACAGGCACGAAGATTGCGTAGCCGCTCGGATCCGTCGCCAGCGTGGCCATGTTGCCGACATAGCGGTACCAATTCCCATCACCGGCAGCGGAACCCAAGGGAAGTCGTGCTAGTCAGGGGCTGCAATGTCCACGAATAGCCATAGTGCGAGAAATTGTTCAAGTTAGGATCATCTCACAAGATACGAGCACAACCATGTGCCGCGGCATGTGTGGCTCCATAACTTAGTGACAACTTAGTGACAGGATGCTGACTACTCTAAGCGCCGCAGCCTAGTTGGTATCAATAAGCCTAAGCTTACTTCATCAGGGTATCTATATGCTTAGTTAGTGGTGTAAACAAATAAACCATACCATGCATAATGTCTAAGACTTCATGGGTCTTCATCCGGAGACACTGACGATAAGCCGGAACACAGAACAGTCTTTTTCAGGACACACACTATCTAAGACCTCATGGATCCTCATCCGGGGGACGCATATACTCCAGTTGAGCTACCCCGAGGGATCGGTAGCGACGCACGCGGTACGGCGGGGTATCCCAGACTCCCCAGACCCGTAATAGTTCTCGCACCGGGGGAGCCGGTTCGTGAGGTACGAAAACCAGTTCGTAATTCAAGTCTCCTATCTGGACAGCCACCAGCCATAATGGTCCACTTTCCTGCTGCAAAAACTCCTGCAGCGCCGCTCGCATCCAACTGGCTAATGATGCCCCCGGACTGGCCTGCGGATCGACTCCGTATAGGACAATACAGCGCATGTCATCGTCCAAATCGCGTTCTTCTAAATCTTTGACAAATTCTTGGGTCGTCGCTTCTGTCAGCAAGGTCAGAGGCCGCTTCTCTGGTAAGCCCAATTCTACCGATGCGGGCTCAGGGTCACAACCCCGGGCACTTTCCCAATACCAACGTAAGGATGAACCGAACAACTGCCTGAAGAAGCGTTCACGTAGCCTGCACCAGGGGAAGAGTTTAAATTCATAGCAGATCGGACCGCGTTCCCGAGTGTACAGCGTGTACTGCACACCGCCTGGTGTCGGGCTTTGCGGCGCACGCGGCAAGATATTTTTCAACCATCCCAACCATTGCTCCCAGGCCATCTCGGTCTCCTCCTAATAACTAACGAAAAGTACGTCCGCATTAGCTGCACTCTCCCTGATAAGCCTGATGCGAGATTCACCTTAGCCATTATAAAAGTTTCTCAAAACCAACTGCCCACCCAGGAGCCAACAAAGCCGCCGACGAAGCCACCGACAAAACCACCAATCACAGTGCCTAAGCCTGGGAGCATAAAGCTCCCGATGGTGGCGCCCACAGCGCTGCCCGCCCAGCCCCCGACAGTTCCCCCGATGGCCTGGCCATATTGACCTGGGGCCGCGGTTATGATTGTATAACCATCGACGGCTAGACCAATGACAAGGCTGCCCCGCGCGATGTTTCGCAAGGTATTAGTATGCCCAAGACGATATAGCCATTCCGGAATTCTACAGTGATTCATGTAGCTGAGTGGGCCACGCTCAGCATTAATATGGGGGTGGGGGCCGTCAAAATGAAAGGTTCTGACCCAACGGCCTTCTGGGGGCTGATATCCTAGCCGAGCATTACCAACTTTGTCTGGACGGTTCTGATAATTTACGGCGTACCAGAGACCGCCCCCAAAACCTGTGAAGCCTCCCCCAACAGCATGTAAGACGGCCATACCTAATGAACATTCGTCCTGTGGGGGTGCAACAGCCAATCCGCTAGGATCAAGATACATAGTAGGAACGCCAAACACATAGCGGTAAAGATTCAGATCGCCGGCGAGGAAGCCGAGCGGATCCTCGGTGGTCCAGCGGCCAATCACGGGATCGTAGTAGCGGGCGCGATGGTAATACAGGCCCGTTTCAATGTCGAATTCCCGCGAAGTGAACAGAAGCACCGTCGTGCTGGGGCCCGCTGCTAAGGACTCGGGGTTAGTCTGCGCCTCGACGTTGCCGAAAGCGTCGTAGGAACTCCGATTGACCACCGTGCCCGTTTCATCTAACGCCGTGCGAACGGAGTTGAGATGATCCATGAGATACTACTGGCACTAAGTATTATGAGTGAGAGGCATTCATTTTTAGTCCGTGAGGGCACGTTTAGTTACACGGTACAAAACCAGCGAAGTCGGTATTATCAGTGGGGAACAGTAATTCTTGTCCGCCGGCGAAAGTTGAGCTGGTCGGTGAGATACCACTGCACGACGTACGGTGCCGAAGCTTCACCCGAGCTTAGGGGACTGGTATAAACAACACGGGCTAACACCTGGTCAAACTCGTCGCCGTAAAGATAGCGAGCCACTAAGTGATGGTTCCCATCTAACTCCAAATATACACCAAACCCCATCCCTGAAACCTGCGGCTAACATCGAAATTATGTGATTGCTACCCTCTAATTCTACATATATATCTCGCCACTCGTTGCCGATAGGCCAGGGCTTCATGTTGTTCCAACCATCTAACACGTAGCGCGTTACAATGGCCTCGGCAGGACCGGCCCCATCCCAGTCCACTGATTTCTCAATGCGATTGCCGAACACATCGTACCTATACTCGGCCACTAACACGATGGCCCCACTACTGTCGCGTTGCTCGGCACGAATCAACTGGTTGCGGTGATCCTAGGTGTAGCTCCAGCTTTCGCCGGTAATGAGGTGGGTCTTAGCCACGAGGTTCCCCTCGGCATCGTAACTATAGTTCCAGGTGCCATCGGAGAGT
>JANXCQ010000053.1:3570-3866 GCA_025060195.1 Gemmatales bacterium
CGGCCCCACGACATAGCCATCGCCCGTGCGGTTACCGTTCCCATCGTAACTAAAGGTCTGATTCCTGAAAGATGAAGCCTCGCTAATCGGCTGATCATAGTCAGCGTAAGTATAGTGCACGGAACCCGTGAAGGTAGAGGTAATTTGTGTAATAAGACCTAAGTCATTAAATTGATAAAGCAACTGTTCCAGGATAGCTCCCTGGCTATCTAAGTGAGTGATGGCTGATAGATAATCGGAAGTATAGCTGTATTGCGTTTGCGCGACTAAGTTGGCGAAAGGGCCGACGAAGCGAC
>JANXCQ010000054.1 GCA_025060195.1 Gemmatales bacterium
CACGAACTAATCATTCCCAATCCTACCGAAGCACCACGCAAGATATACGGTGAACCAGGCCGTTTCGAAGTGCGTCTGATTTCCGCGAAACAAGATGGCCAGCAAGTCATGATGGTCCTAGACCTGATGCAGCCGCTCCAGGGCAATCAGGGCCGCCCTGTCCTTGCTCCCTCGCGAATGGCTCAAGATAAAGATTTCCGTTTACTCGACGAAAACGGCCGACCTTGCCCCTTGGTTGGTCGTGGTGTCAACCTAACTATCGTCAACAACACAGTCAGTCAGAACGTACACCTGACCTTCCAACTTCCCAACGCAAACTCAAAGGCCGAACGCTTCATCATAACCAGTTACGTACCCAACATGCTGCAAATCCCCTTCGAGTTCCAACTGGCGGCACGTAAGTAGCTAGGACCCGCTCACCAGGTCGGCATCATGAGGCATTTCGATATGTGGGCAGGTCGCGGGTGAGACGCTTGACCAGGTAAATGTAGAAGCCGGTCAGCAACAGATTGAGAGCCAGACTGAGCAAGGCCACAGTTACGATCGGGCCACCGATGCCATAACTCATCGAGATTACCAATACTCCCGCACCGACCTCGCCGCGGGGCCACATGCCAATAGCCACGGCCAAGCGTTCGCGCCAATGGGCCTCCCGGCGGTAACAGAGTGCGGGAAACATCTTCCCCAGATTCGCCAGCACCGTTACTGCAATGACATGCATCATGATGGCCGACCAACCTGACGGCGGTTGAGAAGAAGTGACACGGCCAACACTTGTCTCTTGACCGATTCGTGCGACCTCTGCCAGAGCTGCGGGTGCGCCCGCAGGTTGCAGGGTTTCCGCCACGACGGATGACCCATGCTTTTCCAAGTCCGCAGGCGGCGCGACAATAATCACCGGCATGCTCAGTCCGACCAGCACCATGAAAAACCCCGATATCGCTACGGCTACCAGCTTCTCTTGAGGGGTCTCGATTTCCGGATGATGGCCGCCGCCTGAAACTTCGTAATCTTGTTTCTCGGATTCGGGATAAGCGATAATACAACCCAGCACAAACGCCGGCAGCAACACCTCTATGTGAATGGGCACCGTGGGATCCACGAGTTTGGAGTACTGATAAATCACCTCGCTGAACGCCGTGATCAGGCAGGCATAAATCAATACCCAAGGCCACGAAATCGGCAGGGGGATTCGATGCAGAAACACATAGGCAATGATCACAAAGGCGGCCATGACGAAAATGGCCAATCCTAATTGCCAGGCCCAGCCGACGATCAGCATTTTCAGGGGAATCATCAGGAGCACGGTGTCCAAGTCGTCGAAAATGGCCAGGATACGCGCCTTGCGGAATAACCACGTCGCACCCAGGCCGCTCGCCAATAACATGGCAAACAACACTCCGGCCGAGGTTGGTGCTGCGAACCGTGCGGCCAAGAGTGTTTCCTTCCAGGCACCCCAATAGTGCCACAGGTCGGCAGGGAGCATCACATACACGAAGTAAACGGCCACGAACAACCATGGGAAACTGGCCGCGGTGAAAGCTACCACATAGTCCCAGGCGTATTGCCTCAAATTCGTCTTATCCAGGTCGAATTCATAACCCACGCGAATCATGATGAACGAAAGACAAACCATACTGAGCACGCGTATCCCGTCGTTGAGGACATGGTAAAGTGATCCGGTCCAGGTCGGTAAAACCTGCGAACCGAGCAAGCCCACTACCAGCAAGACCGAATACCAAAGCACCTGTTTCATGAGAGATTCCTCGGCTGATTGGCTATCATTAACTACGCCCCAACGTAGCCTGGGCCATCGCAATTTCACCGCGAACAAAAAACCGGGTCAGTATATCGCGCCCATAAACTCGTGAGACCGCTCTTTTGCATAGCGAGCTCACCACGGACATAAGAACGCGTGTGACGAAAATCGTAACCCTGGAAAGCTTGTTTTTCTCTCATGGCAATCCGATCTTTAGAACGAACCTCGGCGACTAGTTTTCCGCCGCGTACTGATACCGCAGTTGGCCTGCGACGAACACGGCGATGGCGCGGCCCCGCACCGGCCATCCTGCGAACGGACAATTCCGACTCTTACTGCGAAATCGCGTCGGATCTATCGTCCATTCCAGGTCGGGGTCGATCACGGTTACATCGGCCCAGGCTCCCGGCCGTAAGGTACCCCGATCCAGACCGAGGATGCGGGCTGGGTTCACCGTCAGCTTGGCGATCAGTTGCGACCACGTCAACACCCGCGGCTCAATCAGGGTCTTGATACAAATGGGAAGCAGGGTTTCCAGGCCGATGACCCCGAACGGTGCCTGGTCAAGTTCGCGGAGTTTTTTCTCCGGCGCGTGAGGCGCATGGTCGGTAACGATGGCATCTATCGTGCCGTCCCGCAGCCCCTCAAGAATTGCCTCGACGTCCCGCTGCGTCCGTAGCGGCGGGTTCATCTTGAAGTTGCTATCGAAACTCCGCAAGGCTTCCTCGGTCAGACTGAAATGATGCACGCACGCTTCACACGTTACGGCCACGCCCCGCTCCTTGGCCCGACGAATCATCTCCACGCTCCCCGCAGTGCTCACGTGGAGAATATGCAGGCGACCGCGTGTCTGCTCGGCCAGGATCAGATCCCGGGCCACCATGATTTCCTCGGCCGCCGCGGGCATGCCACGCAAGCCTAACGTTACGCTGACCACCCCCTCGTTCATGACCCCGTCCCGCGTCAACTCGGGGTCTTCGCAGTGATCCATGACCACGCGACCCAGCATCCGCGAATATTCCAAAGCCCGCCGCATAATCTCGGCACTGCGCACCGGACTGCCGTCATCGCTGAAACCCACGGCGCCCCCCTCCACTAAGCCCGCCAACTCGGCTAACTCTTCTCCGCGACGCCCCTTCGTGATTGCTCCGATGGGAAACACATGAGCATTCCCAGCCCGCCGTGCCTGCAAAATGACGAATTCCGCCGCGGCCTGGTTGTCTATTGCTGGTTCCGTGTTCGGCATGCAAGCCACGCTGGTTACGCCCCCCGCCAGCGCCGCCGCAGTCCCCGTGGCAATGGTTTCGTCTTCTTCCCGACCTGGCTCCCGCAGATGCACATGCATGTCAATCAGCCCAGGACAGACGATCTTTCCCTGAGCCTCGAACACCGTATCCGCCTGCCAGTCGGGCCGAGTGCCGATGTAGGCCACACGCTCTCCCTCGAGCCACAGGTCGGTAACGCGGTCTAAGTCCTGACTCGGATCAATGACCCGTCCGCCACGAAGGCAAATCCGCTTCATGGTCGCCCTGCATCCTGACGTCGCGCTGTCTGTCCCAGTAGATACAGAACCGCCATCCGCACCGCGAGGCCGTTGGTCACCTGTGGCAAAATGGCCGAGTGGGGACCGTCCGCCACCTCCGGCGTAATCTCGACGCCGCGATTGATCGGCCCAGGGGCCAGGATGAGAATGTCGCGCCGCGCACGCCGAAGCCGCTCACCGTTCATGCCGAAGAGCCGAGCGTACTCATGCACCGACGGAAACAGGCCCGTGCGCTGACGCTCGAACTGAATCCGCAGCAAGTTGACCACATCACAGCGGGGCAAAATGGCATCGAGATCGTAGCTAATCTCAACGCCCAAAGCCTCCAACTGCGGCGGCACCAACGTGGCCGGCCCACACACGATCACATGGGCACCGAGTTTCTTGAGAGCATGAATATTGCTCCGCGCCACCCGGCTGTGCAAAATGTCGCCCACCAGTGCCACAGTCAAACCCGCGACCCGCCCTTTGTATTGCCGAATGGTGTACACATCGAGCAGGCCCTGGGTCGGATGCTCATGAGCACCGTCCCCTGCGTTG
>JANXCQ010000055.1 GCA_025060195.1 Gemmatales bacterium
GATGGGCACCATTCCAAGGAGCACCGGATCCGGCGTCAGGCTCGACAATATTCAAGGTGGAGATGACCAGGGGCGTATTCGCCGCGGTGGTCAACGGGCCGGAAGGCACAATGGCGAGTGGAGCATCGTTGTTGGTGTTGATTACGTTGATGATCACAGAGCGGACGTCTTGCAACGCGCCCGGGCTGCCGACGTGGCCCAGGTCGTTGGCCGTGATCCACAGCGTGTCGGTTCCCCAGAAACTGGGGTTGGGCGTGTAGCGCAGCCCGGACAGGGCACTGTTAATGGCGGCGAGCGGCCCGGTAAAGGTTACGTTGTTGGTGCCATTGCCCGAAACGGTAATCAGTCCCGCGGTGTTGCCGAGCGTCAACGTGCCGTTGAAAACCGCGAGAGTAACCTGGATCGGATTGATGCCTGCATCCGCATCGCTGACCGTGATAACGTTGCCGTTGGTGGGCGTGAAATCGAGAACTCCGTGCATTTGGACGGTCTGGGCGGGCGGTTCGTTGATGAGCGGGGCATCGTTTACCGGTGTGATGCGAATTTCGATGGATTTATCGGTGCGCCAGCCGAGATCGTCGGCCACCGTATTCAGATTACTGCCCGGGTCCCAGCCGATAGGTACTTTGAGTTGCGGGAAGTTTAACACCGGCGGCGGCACGGGACCTGAGTTTTGCAAGTCCCAGACGCTGATGTGCAGGAAATCCCGACCGTAATAGTCGCTGTCGGGGATGTATTTCAGCCCGTTGAGCGCGGCCTGGATCGCCGACTGCGTCCCGCGGTAAATCATGAACTTGGAGCCGTTGTTGCCCGCTTCCAAGGACAACCCGGTCAGGCTGGCCAACAAGATGCGGCCGTGCGTGGCTTGCAATTGGATCCGCAGCTCTCCGCCGCCGACGTCGCGGTCAACCAGGGTAATCGCGTTGTTATTGGCGGCCTTGAATTCGAGGAAACCTGTATCTTCGCTGATGGTCTGCGGGCCCGGAACGGCCAATTCCGGGGGCAGGTTGATGTTGATGTACATGCCCCAGATGCCCCGCCCGTAGGTGGCGACTAACAGCGTGTTGAACTGCTGGTTGATTTGGATGTCGGTGATCGGAACCAGCGGCAGGCGGGTGTCCTGACCATTAGGCCCCGTGAACGGCAGGGGGTTCATCGGCGTCCATTCCCACTGGTTGGTGCTGCTGTTATAAATGCCGCGGAACAAGGTGGCATATTGGCCCGCATAGGGCCCGGAGGTCATGAACCCGCCGTCGGTGCCGACATAGAGGACGTCGTCTTGCCAACCAGGACCGCGCGGCTCGACCGCAATCGCACGAGCGGGCACATCAGGCAAAGCAGCACCGATGGAGGTCCAACTGGCCCCACCATTGGTGGTCATGTAGACTTGGCTGGTCAGGTTGCCATGAGGAGGGCCGTAAGGCGAATTATATGTTCCACGATAGTTGGCCGCGACGATATATGCGACGCCCAGGTCGGTACTATTGGAACCACTGACGGCCATATCTACCCAGCGGATGGCAGTGCGCCCCAGGCCTTGGTTAGGCGGAAAATCTGTATCGGGTACGTTGGCCGGGTTGGCGCTCGTCGGGCCAAAATCGCCTTCACCAGTCGCCCCCATTCCCGGTCGCGGACCGCGTTGAATCAGGTCGGCGGTGGCGAGCCAGATACGGGTTGGGGAACCAGTAGCATCGCGGAACGGCGCGATGGCTCCAGCACTGATCGAAATCAATTCATCGGCATTGCCCGAACTGGGAAAGATACCCGGACGATTCGCATGCGTGCCCGAGCCAGGTGGCCCTGAGCTTGCGCCCGGTCCATAAACACCGCCTTGCTGACGAATCCAGTATCTGACAGTTGTGTCGGGAACATCCCCCTGAGTGGTCAAAAAGAACAGCGAAGAGCTTAAAGGACCGCTTAGTAACGTCACCGTTTCATTAGGATTATTTGTGGCATCGAAGTCATAGATCCCGTTAGTATTAACGTCATTCCAACTATAATAGAACCAAATCACATCAGGCCCGTCGTTGTCTCCAATTTGGGTAACCGAGGTCGATCCTCGTACACCGATTTCCCACACGGCGTTGGTAGCTAACAGCATTCGATTAAAGTTCGGATCCATTTCCAGAGGCGGAAAATAATAACGTACCTCCGAACCAGCAAACGGTGTGAATGTGGCAGGCGCGCTGGGGGGCGGACTCGGCGAAGGCGGGCTCTGAACATTACGTAAGATGTCGCCGCCGTTGAGACCCAAGGATGTGCTGAACGAGCTTACCCCACTGCTAATACCTTGATTGTTCGAGCGACGCAAATCGAAGCCGCCAGCACTGTGAATGCCGTCAAAGTCAATCCAGTACACGTAATTGAGGTCAATCTGGTCGGCGAGGACGCGGCCCACCGTTCTGGGGCTGGTATGACGGCCTGTCCAATCGGGAATTCCATCCACGCCGTTGACAGTGTCGCTGAAGTGGAGCAGGCCGGTATAACGAGTGCCCGCGTACATCAGGCTATCGGTCAGGAGCGTGTGGGCCACGCTGTTGACCAAGGCAATTTGCAGGCCGCTATTTTTCGATTGCCAAGCTGTTCCTGTATAACGCCAAATGCCCCCCTCAGTGGTCAGGAGAAAGCCGCCGGCAGGATCGACAACAAGTTCGGTAAACTCGAACGAACCAGGTCCCCCTGAAGTGCTGATCGTGTTCATTGGGGTTACGGCTTGGAACGAAGTAACGTCAATGGTTGCGAAAGCCAACGTGGTACCCATCGTGTAGTAAACTTGATTCGCGTTGGTGGCATCCACGATGAGCCGAACGGGATTCACGAAAGTGCCGGGTCCTGGCCCCGACGTTGCCGGCATACTGGACAAATTGGTAATCGGTTGCCACCAGTTGCCGCCATCGGTGGACACCATGAAGCGATAGGTGTCGTTCGAACTTGTGGCGTCGCGAACGATCGCATAAAGTCGGTTCGGATTGCTGGGAGCCATGGCCACGCGGATGTAACCCGTGCGCGGCTCGAAGCGGCCAGAGGGGAAGTTGGGCGCGCGTGTCCAGGTATTGCCGCCATCGCGGCTTTCCCATAAACCGTTGAGTTCATGCCCGCCCAGATCGCCAATGGCCGCCCAAATGCGATTTGGGTTAGTCGGGTCAAGCATCACATCGGAGAATCTTCTGGCGACACTAACGTTATTGCCAAACTGGTCGAGAATCTTGCCATCAGTGATATTCTGCCACGTGCGGCCACCATCTATGCTGCGGTAGATGCCGGAAGAGTTGAAAGGCGCTGTGTTGTCGGTCAAGGCAACATAAATGGTGTTGGGGTCAAACGGTGAAAAGACGACTTTATCAATGATGGCACCGATGAAGGGCCCGTTGTTCAAATTATTATCCGTGCCGCCCGGGCCATCGGCTACGGTATCACCATCGGTGACGAACCAGGTCTTGCCGCCATCGTTCGAGATGAGCCAGCCTAGCCTCGGGGGGGCGTTGTAAATCGTGTAATCGAGGTCAATCTGATTGGCATAGTC
>JANXCQ010000056.1 GCA_025060195.1 Gemmatales bacterium
CCAACTCGCCAAGCTACCTCCCCTATTTTGAGGCCTTAGGAAACTGTTGGTTTAAGCGGCGTCACGATCCTTATCGATTAGTGGCCAAATTAGAGACGGTGCCTTATAGTGGCGGTTATGTTCCTTGTGTGGTGTTGGTGGCTTTCGTACCGCGCGACTCGAATCAATATTGCAACGGCGATCCGGCTAGGTTGGAGAAATATTATGGCTCACTTCTCGAAGCGCACGCGCCGCAGATCCAGAAGCATGTAGAGCAGGAGCTTCGAAGAAAACCACCACCGCCAGCCCCGCCCGACCCAGATTACCACTTACTTTCCCTATTGCGCGGGTTACGCCCGCAGGAACGGGCTGATGCCTTTTTCATACCACCACATGTCCGGCTGTCGTATGAGTTGCTGAGATTAGAGACCCAGCGTGCAACTTTTTACAAGCTCTTATGCGGTATTTGGGAAACCACTGGTGAAGAGCGCGAACAGCTTTTGCAACGCGCAGAAAACTCTATAAAGGTTATCTACGTCCGACTCCGAGAGCCAGAATTAAACCTCCAGCATGTTTTCTTGTTGGGTATCGTATGCTTCGATTGGCCCTCGGAACAATGCCAAAGCGCCGAGACGGAAGCTCGAAGGCTTTATAACCGATTACGTGCCCATGTTCTGGAGCCGAACTATACGCGTTCCCACAACTTCTTCGATGCGCTCAGCCAATTAGCCGAGCGGGCCTTTCCAGCTTACTTGCTGGTCGATGAGGAGTTGTTCCAAGAAGTCTGGCGACAACGCGAAGTCTTTTTACCGTTGTCCACCAACGAGATGTCCAACCTGGAAAACATCCTCGCAGGAAAAACTCTGCCGTGTGTCCTCGAGGGACGCGCGGGCAGCGGTAAATCCACTCTGCTGATTTACTACACGGCCGAGCGCTTGGCGGGGACGGAAGCAGACCACGCCGCATCAAGTAACGAACGTCCTTATCGTTTGCTCTACATCAGCCAGAGCCAGAGCCTCATTAATAAAGCCAGTGACCTTATCGAGCGCATTCGTTATCGTCTCGTGCAGCAACTTGGCACATCGCAGAATCTCCAGAACATCCTGTCTGATTATAAGACTTACCAGGAGTGGGCCCTTGAACAATTGCCGCCGGCACGCCGCGAGCGTTTCCTGACCGTCGCTGCAGGACAGCGAGGCGGTTACATTAGCTTTTCCAGGTTTACGGATTTGATGCGGGGTTATGGTCCTGACGGCTTACGGAACGCTGCGGGACGTCGTTACAGCCCCGAGGCGATCTGGTTCGTTCTCCGCAGTTACATCAAGGGGTATAAGGTCCACGAGCGGGGCGAGGATCGCTGGCTGAGTTTCGAAGAATATCAAGATAGAGAGGTTATACCCGATAAGGACAGGCAGGTCTCCTCTGATCTCTACCGAGTAGTTTGGGAGCAAGTTTGGCCTTGGTACAAGCGCCTCACCGTGCCGAGTAAGGAGGATGAGATTCCGAGCTACTGGGATGACCTCGACTTAGCTTGGGAAGTGTTGCAGCACCGACGTCCTGATGCGCCCAAATATGACATTCTGGTTTGCGACGAAGCGCAGGATTTCTCGCGGGTCGAGATAGCCAGCCTCTTGAGCAGTCTCAGCTGGATGCAGTATAACCTCGCTGCCATTCCCGGCCTTCTGGGCTTATCCAACGAGGAGTTGCCTTTGCCCATTATCTTCGCGGGGGATGCTCATCAAACAGTGAATCCCAGCTGCTTTCGCTGGGAGCGCGTGAGTTCCGATATTGCGCACGCTTTGACCCAACATGTCGCCAGTCTGCCGCCCGCCCGAGTCCCCCGATTAAAACTACACTATAACTACCGCAACGCTCCGAGTATCGCGCTATTATGTAACGCGATTCAATTATTGCGGCAACACACGCTCGGACATAAATCAGAATTGCAAAACATTTGGCAACCCGACGATATACAGGCCAACCTGCGCGTACGCCGAGTCTTGTTAGACGGTGAGCCGAGAGCGGTGAGAGAGTCGGTCGAATACCTCCTACGCGAAGGCGTCCTCGTCATCGGTCCGGTTCCCGACGACCCGCAGTTTCAGGAGACCACTGCCTTTTGGAGAAAGTTAGGTTTTGACCAGAGCCCATCTGATCGAGTCAATTACGTAACCGTGGCACAGATCAAGGGCCTTGAACAAGAGCATGTAGTAGTGCTCGGCTTTGGAGCGTTTTTCCAATTGCTGGGTCTGAAGGACTTTTGGAATTGGCGCAACGCGGTGGACAATCCCGAGATTGATGAGTCGAAACGCTTCCAGGCGGAGTTTTTCCTAAATAACCTCTACGTGGCTGTCAGCCGTGCGCGCGAAACGCTCTGGCTGGTAGAAACGCAGGAAGGTTGGCAGAAGTTTTGGGAAGAGTTGCAACGCTGGCTCCGACAAAATCCACAAACCGAGGCGCGCGTGGGTTTTGACTGGAGTCCCGCTGATTTGCGCGAAATGACCCAGGCATTTATTGGCCGATGGCTCGAACTCGCTAAGGAGTTTGAGCGCCTGGCTCATGATCAGAAAAACGCTGAGCATGCGGAACGTGCCGCTTATTATTACGATCGCGCGGAAAAACCCCTGGATAAGGAACGCATGTTGGCATGGCGCCAGTATTATCAAGGCGAGGTACTCGCCGCAGCTCACAAGATGTGGTCTCTTGATAAAGCCCTGGCTTCCGATTGGTTCTGGGAGGCCACGCTGGATTCGGAATCTGCTTGGGACGAGTTAGCAGGACGGGAAGTGGAACCCACCTGGCGCCGCGAGTTAGCGCGGGCTTACTCGCACTGGCGGAAGCAAGCTACGGACGACGCAGCCAGGTCGCTGCTTCGGAAACTGGAAGACTTAGTGCTTCAACGCAAGGTTCATGAGTCGGAACGCCAGAAACGCACCTGGAAAGTTTGGAATGATCTCGTGTTATCCTTGTGCAAAAAATTGGGTCAGATGACCCCCGTCTCCAGCGAATGGCTGAAAGTTGCCTATCATCTGGCCCTGGAAATAGCTCCGAAAGAGCCTTACGCTCGTAACTATAAGTCCTGGCAAAACGAATTAGCGCGTTTGAGTTACCGGTTGGAGCGCTACAACTTAGCCGCAGACCATTGGGAGAAAGCGGAGGAAACTCAGCACCGCGATTACTTCATCGCCAAGGCCGAATCCTC
>JANXCQ010000057.1 GCA_025060195.1 Gemmatales bacterium
ACTTCGATGGTGAGCAGAGCGGTGAGTGCGGTGCCGGTGCCTCGTCGTGTCGTCATTGGCGAGAACATTGTGTGTGGCGATGGGGAGCCGTTGTTGGTCATCGCGGGTCCGTGTGTGATTGAATCGGAGGCGATGACCCTGCGGATTGCCGAGCGCTTGGCGGAAATTTGTCAGCGCTTGGGGGTGCCAATGATTTTTAAGGCTTCCTTTGATAAGGCGAATCGCAGTTCGAGTAGGTCGTATCGTGGGCCGGGTTTGGAGAAAGGTTTGGCGATTCTGGCGAGGGTGAGGCGTGAGGTGGGCTTGCTGATTACTACGGATATTCACGAGCCGTGGCAGGCAGAGCCGGCGGCGGAGGTGTGTGACTTATTGCAGATTCCTGCGTTCTTGGCCCGGCAAACTGATTTGGTGCAGGCGGCGGGACGTACGGGGAAGGCGGTAAACGTTAAGAAGGGGCAGTTTCTGGCGCCGTGGGACATGCGGCAGGTGCGGGAGAAACTTGCGGAGGTAGGCAATCGGCGGGTCTTGTTTACGGAACGGGGCACAACTTTTGGTTATGGTAACTTGGTGGTGGATATGCGGGCTATTCCGTGGATGCAGGCGTTGGGGGTACCTGTGATTTTCGACGCGACGCATAGTGTGCAGTTGCCGGGGGCTGCTGGAGAGCAGAGTGGCGGGATTCGGGAGTTGGTGCCTTATTTAGCCCGCGCGGCTGTCGCTTGCGGTTGTGATGGCGTCTTTTTCGAGGTGCATCCCGATCCTGAGCGAGCGTTGAGCGATGGTGCGAATATGTGGCCGCTGGATAAATTTGCCGACTTACTCAGTTGCTTGATTCGACTGCGCAACTGCGTCTTGGAACTTAGTAATGATGCGGCGTCTCTTTGTGCTTAGGTCGTTTGCGTTATGTTTGAGGGCTTTTGGATTACGTTGAATCAAGGGGAGAAAGACTGTCTAGCAAGGCGACTGACTCGGAGGCGTAGTGCCGTGCGTCGGAGGAGCACGTTGGAGATATGAGTTAGCTACTTGCGGTTGGCGTTATGGCATTGCGGGGCCAAAGGGGGATGTAATGAAGGGTACTTGGATGACCCCAGAGATGCCGCGGAACGTGACGTTGCTGGAAAAGCGCACCCAACGGCGGTCGCTGTGAACTAGCGCTTGACCGTTGAGAGTGGCTCCTACGGGAACGACGATCACGCCTGCACCGCCTGGGACTAGTTGGGGACCTTGGTCGTCATCGGTTGGACGGGGTACGGGGTCGGCCATGCTTGTTGGACCGAAAGGCGAGCGGCGAGTTTGTATGCCTGTGGTGAAAGGAGCGGCTAGACGGCGTAGCATTTCCGTGCCGCTTAGGGGCAGAGGTGGGCGATAGAACGGGTCGATGCCCAGGCGGTAAACCTCTAGTGGGGCGAGTTGAGCGAGTTGTTGACGGCGTCCGTCGGCGAGTTGCACGGTTAGTGAAACAGGTTGTCGGGCGACGCGGATGGCTTCGCGGCGAATGTGCTCTTGTGGTGTGCCGCGGTGCGTGATGATTTCGACGATGGCCCTGCCGCCTACGGGCCGGCCCCAGCGTGGTTTGACGGTGATGCGATATTCGCCGGGATACGCCCAGGTTGCGCTATAGACTTCCGTTTGCTCTGGGGCGTCGAGATCGGCCTGGATTAGGCCACCGCCGGGGGTGGTCCGTTGCGTGACTGAGCCGAGTGTGCCTGTTGGTTCGGAAACTTCCAAGTCGAGGTCGGCGTCGCCTTCCCAGAGCAAGCGGATTACCAGGTCGCGGCGAGCGAAGTCGGTTTCGCGGAGTGTGAGCGTTTCGGCGTCTGCGATGCGGCCTTCTTTGCGGAGATTTTCAGCTAAGTCTTCGAGGGTGCGGCGGGCATGAGCATGCAGTTCCGCACATTGTACGGGCCAATCGCGTTGGAGTAATTCGAGAGCGGCCCAGCGCGCGTTCGCTGGGTCTTTTGCTTGGGTGGCTAGTTGTAGAGTGAAGAGATACGGTTGGGGTACGTCGGGATTTTGGTCTGCGGCCAGGCGTGCTAAATTCAGCGCACTGGTGTACTTCCCGTGGCGAGCCAAGACGTCGGCTCCCTGGAGCAGTCCCAGGGCGTCGCTGGGACGTAGGTCGGCTACAGAGAGCAGACATCGCACTTCCTCGTCGGGGTCGCCGTGCTGGATGCGGATCGCCAAGGCGATGGCTTCGAACATCCATTCGCGAGCCACTCCGCCTTGCCGCAGAGCCGCCTTGAGCAGTTCGGCTGCGTGGTTCCAATGTCCGGCGGCAGCCAGTGCCGCGGCGCCTGCGAAGATGACGTCGGGGTCGGCGGGACGATTGTTCTGGGCCAAGGCTTGCTGCCAGGCTTTTCGCGGTTCTAATTGGGCGGCGAGCACCATGCCGCGTCCGCGTAGTGCCCGTAGTCCGGCCAAGGCGCCAATGACGCCTTCGATCTCGCGGGTCACGTCCGCGGCGGCGTGAAAGCGCTCACGGCCTGGCGCCATCCCCATCGCCGCGCCACCCGCTGGGGGTGCCATCGCGGGCACAGTAATCGTTCGTGTTTCGCGCTCGTGTAACCGGGCTGTCGCACGCACCACCAACGCGAATGCCGGATCATAGTAACCGATGTAGTTAGCATAAAGCGGATTGTAATCAGGAGGCGGTTGCTGGCCCATCATGGTGAGCGTCATCATGTTCATCGGATCGATGTACCAGTCGCCGGGCCCGCCGACGATCTGCTTGATGAGCTCGATGAGCATAAGGGAACTGTTCTGAGCAAACAG
>JANXCQ010000058.1 GCA_025060195.1 Gemmatales bacterium
CACGACTAACTGGTTATGGAAACGTCCCTGTACATACAGCACCTCCCGCCCCTCGTCCGCGCTCCCCTTAGGCCAAACGAAGTGCACGCTCCACGGTTCCTTGCGGACACGCAAAAGCATCATATCCTGAGACACCGTGCCATCGGCCAAGACTTCCCGCCGGCGAAATCGGCAAACGTAATCCTGCACCTGGGCGTAACGCTGCTGCGCCGCAACGATGAGCTGCTCCACCTTAGCCCACTCGCCGGTCTCCGCAGCGCCCTCGCGGTGGGCCAGTCCTCTCACAACCGTATGTTCATTAAAAGGACTCGGCGGGCTCGGAATCGTTCCCCGAGGTGGCTCAGAGTCGCCAGCCCTTTTCGGTTCTCCGACGATATGAGACAAGACCGCGGTCGCAACGTTATTCGACCTAATCCACCGAGACGCCTCGGTCCTAGCCGCCTGCGGTAAAGCTGACTCTGACGCTTCGCATTTACTCACCTCCGCTTGGGCCGCGGGCTGGTATTCCGTCCCCATACCGCGACTTGACGCCGCTGCCGATTGGCCCGTCGACGCTGTCCGGCCCTGGGGCACGTGCATGCCGTTTTCAGACAGGTTCAGTCTTTCATCCTGGCTAACACCGCCATGGTCCGCCCCAGGCAACGAACCGTCCCTCGGCCAACGCTGGGGATCGAGCCAAGCCATCCAATGACAACCCATAGACGCCATGAACACAATCGTGAAGCCCATTAGCCATTTGTTCCGCGAGGTACCACCGGGCCAACTCTGGCGCGGGCTTCGTCGCCCAGGCTCCGACCTTTCTTCGGGCCAACGCTTGCCGATGGCCGCAACCTTTGGGTTATTCCCTTCGCTCGAAGGTCTGGCAACGATTAGTGTCCGGCCTAGCGCTCGCCACGGCACGATCAGCTCCCGCTCCTTCATGGAGCTGGCCTCGGGAGAGAACCCGTCCTATAGCCGCCTCGATTCCTGTCGTCAAGACCACGCGCAAGAAATACCCTTCTCTCGCGAGGGACGCTGAATCAACTGGTTCGAGCCAGGAAACTCGCAGGGAATTGCGACAGCCAAAGCTGCGGAAGATGGCTGACCAAGGCATTCACATCGCCGATTTCGTGAGTTCGCTCGCTACTTCGAATACCGACTAAAGCTTAACTTTCCCTCAGGCAAAATCTTGTAATACTGCGAAAATTTTTAAATTACCCCCTTGACAAAACTTCTTCTTATAGTGAAGCATGGGGTTAATGCGGGCGCCGGGGCGAGTGAGTGGTACTGAATCGGCCCACGGTATCACCACTTCATACAGTGCTGGGCCTAAGTCCACTCTTAGAGGGCATCCCATGCTGAGCAGCCTGCTGGCGCGTCTGAGTAAGTCGAAGACCGCACGCGAAGAACGTCATCGGTCCAACCCCCGTCGCGACCAATCGAAGTCCGTCCGCCTCCTGCTCGAAACTCTCGAAAACCGCCTGGCTCCCACCGTGAGCGGGAACGTAGCTATTTCCTTCTCGGCTACCTCCGGCACGCTCACGATCACCGGCGACGCCCAGGGAAACGGCATTACGATTTACGGCTCAGGGGGAAACTACACCATAGAGGGCAACGTCCTGCACTTGGGCATCGGCGGCTCTACGACCCTCAACGGCCAACCAGGCCCGCTCTCCTACTCAGGCGTTACTAATGTCGTGATCAGGATGACTCAGGGCAATGACTACGTTTCCATTGGCGGGGATCATAATCAACCCTTGCCGTTCGGTCTGAGCGGGAATCTCACCATTGACCTAGGCGCAGGCAACGATGACCTGACCTTCACCCAAACCACTCCGACCGGCGTACAAGGCTCTACTGTGATCTATGGCCGGCAGGGGGGAGATTCTGTAATGTTCGGAGTCTTTAATAGCGTAACGTTTAGCGGCAACGTAACTGTCTTACTCCAGCAGGGCAATGACTTCATCGGCATGTCGTTCGTCGGTAATCACAACTTCATGAAGAGTCTGGTGATTGATGGCGGGTCTGAAAATGACGGATTATTCACTGACGGGGCCAACGTCTCGGGCACGCTGAATATCAGAGGCGGCGCCGGCGATGACAGCATCAACGTGCAAGACAGTACCCCCTGTGTGGTCCAGAAACTCCTTATTGATGGCGGCGCCGGGAATGATTTCATAGGCGTTCTTCCGGGAGTTACGATCTTATCAGTTGCATCCTCCTTAGTGAACGGTGGCTTGGGTGTCGACATGTATGCCGGGCCGACGACCTTACCGACGATTTTCATTCCGTAAAACCTCAGTCCGTGGCTCATCAGACTTTGGGGCGCTGCCACCATCGGAAGCCGCTGTTCAGCTCCAGGCATCCAATGTCTGCGTATTGCCTGAAGGTGAGCTAAGCACTTAGCGGTTATGTTCCATTTATTCTCTCTGGCTGCGA
>JANXCQ010000059.1 GCA_025060195.1 Gemmatales bacterium
CGCAGTTTGCCCAGGTGCCGGTGGCGGAATTAATCTCTAAGCCGTACGCTGAGCAGCGTCGGCAACTCATTCGCCTCGATAAAGCCTTGACCGAGGTGCCAGCCGGCGATCCGAAACTGGCCGCAGGCGACACGATTTACTTATGCGTTGTGGATAAGGATCGCAATTGCGTGTCCCTAATTCAAAGTAACTATCACAGCTTCGGCTCGGGATTGGTACCTGGGGAATTAGGTTTCGCCCTGCAAAATCGCGGCACGCTGTTCAGTCTGGACGAACAGCATGCTAACCGTTTAGAGCCAGGTAAGCGGCCATTTCATACCATCATTCCAGCGTTAGTGACCAAGGACGGCAGGCCGTTCTTCGTCTTTGGCGTGATGGGAGGTGATATGCAGCCGCAGGGGCAAGTGCAAGTACTGGTAAACTTGCTGGATTTCGGTATGGACGTACAAGCAGCGGGAGAGGCGCCGCGGATTGAGCACGTAGGTTCTCCGACACCCACAGGACGCCCCGGCGATCCACAAGGCGGTGTCGTATTGGCCGAGCCAGGCATCCCAGAGGGCGTCGTAGAAGAGTTGAAGCGACGGGGTCATCAGGTGCGGCGTGTGGCTCGCAACGGCGGCGGCTATCAGGGCATATTGATTGACTGGAACAACGGCACCTTGTTAGGCGGTAGCGAGTATCGCAAAGACGGCTACGCCGCGGGTTATTAAGATGGTCTGAGCGATAGCGGGGCCATGGCCGAAGGTGCGGTTTGTTCTAGGGCACTGACATTGTCTTCTAACCATAACACAATAAGTTTCGCGGTCGCTGGTAAATAAACTTTGATCATCACTTCGGCAGATAGTAGGCCGCTGTCGGTAAAAGGCCGGAAAAGTTGGCCATAATGTTGCGCCTAAGCAAGCACGAATTGCCGATGGACGCCTAGTTGGGAATGAACCATAGCGCTACCTAGGGGGAACGGTGTAATGTAAACACAATAATGACCGCGAATCAGAACCCCAGGCAGCTTCCTGGTTACATTGTCCAAGTGGTGCAATAGGCAGGTTTCACACGACAACACCACCCGATATTTCACCGCGGAAGCACCCGGCCTGAGCTGGGACTTTCGCGGCGTGAGCGATGCCGACAACCAAGCCCAAGTCGCGCGTCGCTTTCTTGACGATGCGGGGCGATACTTCAGTCCCGGGCAGTGCACTAACTTGACTAAAGCGACTGAGACAAACTGCCTCTAAGGTCAGGCAATTCCCCTTTTCGCGAGCAAGCTCCGCGTCCTTGAAGGTAATCCAAGCGTCGAGAGGCGCTCAACAAAACCCCGTACAAGTTTCGCCGGGTGTGCTAACCTGGTGGGCGTAACAGAGTTACGGCTTCCTTTTGACATATCTGATGGACGGCCCGTCTGATGGCTGGCACATCGAATGGCATTATAGGCATAGCGTCATTCCTATCTAGCGATCGTGTATAGATCGCGAAAGACCTGCCGGAAGCGCTGTACAATTCCATCGGCAACGCATTTGTACAACTAAGTGGCCAAGTTAAAACTCTGATAATAAACAACACGACAAGCGACGCGCTAGCATTTCGAGTTCTTGGTAAGAAACTCCCGGTCCGAGATACCACCCAGAACTTGCCGTGTCGCTCGAGATAGTCCCTGATAGCATCGCTGATATCGACCAGCCGTCGCACTGTAGTGGCCAATAGGAAATGTTCAACAAATCGTCGGAGTTGCTCGCCGGGAGAAATATGGCCGTGGCATATGCTCCACTCGAGTGATTGCTGTGCTAGCAACGTGCTTTGCGGGGCCTCCTAAGCCAGCTCAAACAGTCCCGAAATTTGAGGGTCACTCTTCACAGGCTTCGGCATGCTCTTCAAACTTATTGCGGCGCAGCACGAATGCTTGGGGTTAGGCACATTCTTGCAATCTCACGCTAACGCTAACATCCCTGCTTTGAACGGTGGCCATTCGTAGCGACTCGCTTTGCCGCTCACGGCCACTGACACACCGGAGCAGAAGTCACCTCCACAGGCATTAGCCAGTTTAGTGAACGCTGCGAACGGGAACATAGTCACGATGCCGAAGTTGGTCACATCATCATCGAAATGTCGCAACCGCGTCGCTGTGGTTGCGGCGGACTGGGACATCTCGAAGCGTA
>JANXCQ010000005.1:0-52661 GCA_025060195.1 Gemmatales bacterium
GCCTCACTGCACAGCGCTGTAAGAAGCGGGAGTTTGGCCTATCAGTTCAGAGCGACTGGGCAATAAGCTTGCTATGGTCGTAATATCCTAGGTGGAGCCTTTCGCCTGCGACATACTGCCAACCGATCTTCGGACAGGAGACAGCGCTTGAACCCAACGAAGCCTCATGCTGTGCTGTGTGTGCTCGTGGCGCTCATCAACGCAAACTGGGTCGCGCCGAAATCGGAGCCCATGGCTCAGCGTATGTTCGACGGTCATCGCGACAACGTTTACTCCATAGCGGCGTCGCCAGATGGGCGGTGGATTGCTTCGGCCTCAGAGGACCTGACCGCCTGCGTCTGGGACTGGAAAACCGGGAGGTTGGTGGCTCGCCTCGAGCATGACGGGCCGGTTTATGAAGCAACATTCAGCCCCGACGGACGGTGGTTGGCCACAGCAGATGGCAACGCTAAAGTTCACCTGTTCGACGCGGCCAAGTTCCAACGCGTACGTACGTTGGAAGGGCACACGGGTCCGGTGTATGCACTGGCGTTTTCCCCGAGCAGTCGTTGGTTAGCAACCGGTGGGGGAGAAAAGGATTACGTATGCCGAGTTTGGGACGTAGCGACGGGGAAGTGCGTGCAAACCTTACGTCGTCATCAAGATGCCATCTACGGCGTGGCGTTTGCGTCCGACAGTGTCCTAGCCACCTCGAGTGCTGATAAGACTGTGTGTCTGTGGGATTGGCAGCGGGGAGACGCCCGCGTATTACAAGGCCATACTAGTTACGTTTATCGCTGCCGGTTTTCTCCCGATGGGCAGTATCTCGCCACAGCAAGCCATGACCGCACGGTGCGGGTTTGGGAGTGGGCCACGGGAAAACTGCTTCGTACCATCCAGCCGTCGAAGCAACCTGTATACGCAGTAAGCTTCAGTCCGAATGCAAGATGGTTAGCCTGTGTCGGGGAAGAACATGCTGTGCGCATCTACGCTTGGAAGAGTGAACAAATGCCAAAAGTTATCAGCGACACAAGGGACGTTGTGTATGCCGTCGCTTGGCTTCAGCTGGACGGCCAAGAATATCTAACGTATGGTGGTGGGGAGAGCAAAGTTAGAGTGGTTCCTGTAGCAAGTCCTACCGAGTAAGTTCCTACCAGAGGGCAAGTTATTTTGCGGCGCCAACCGGGCGTTCCATCCTGACCGCTCGGTCGTATAATCGGATAGGGAGTTGGCCGGATGGTCGCTCTTCGGTCGACATGGTCGCGGCTGCGGTCATGAATCGCGCTCCCTTGGGGCGGTAAAGTTTCGACCGAAGGGAGGAAAGTCCGGGCTCCTCAGGACACGGTGGTGGGTAACGCCCACCGGCCGCGAGGCCAGGGATAGTGCAACAGAAAGCACACCGCCGATGGCCCGAAACGGGCTCAGGCAAGGGTGAAAAGGTGCGGTAAGAGCGCACCAGCAGCCGGGCGACCGGCTGGCTCGGCAAACCCCACCGGGAGCAAGGCCAAATAGAGGGGGAGGGCTGGTCCGGCCCCAGCAGGCTCGTGAGAGGACTGCGTTACCCCCGGGTAGGCCGCTAGGAGCGCACGGGTAACCGTCGCGCCGAGAGGAATGACCATCGCTCTGTACCCCTCGAGGCTCCTAGGAATTGCAGCTAAGCGCTTCGAGGAGTATAGGGAACAGAACCCGGCTTACAGGCCAACTCCCCCGCCCCTTTGGGCGTCTCCGAGTGCTACGCAATTGGGTAAAGAGGCATTGGTGCCCGCAATCTAAGCAGGCTGTCCTGTAGCTGCGTGAAAAATCGAGACTCCCTCAGATTTTTCTCAACCTGGTGCGCAATTTGCTCTTGCAAGCTGGCGATGCTGTGTCGTTATGCTAATTTGGAAGGGCCGTAGGCCTACGAGGATCCATAGCGGGGCGGGATGCCGTACGAATAACTATTTTGAGTCGTGCTGCTACAAGGAGACGAGTCATGAGTGAAGCGCCGCGCAAGCCACCGGGGGAATCAGGCGCTATGCGGCCACGGGCTAACTCTGCTCAGTCGCTGCCAAAAGATCAGGCTCATGGGCGAGCGGATCGTCTCCCGCCCTATAAACTGTTGTTGCATAACGACAACGTGAACGACATGGCCTATGTGGTTCAGACCATTCAAGAACTGACAGCCCTGAGTCGGGAAGAAGCAACGCAACGCATGCTGGAAGCGCATAAAAACGGTGTGGCGTTGTTGCTTATCACTCACAAAGAACGCGCCGAACTATACGCCGAACAATTCGCTTCTAAGGGGCTGACCGTGACGGTGGAGCCCGCCTGACTCACTTCACCAAAAGAAACTGATGGCGCAAAGTTCCCTTGCAGGGACGTAAAGCGCTAAGGCAGAGAATTACACTAAAGCCAACACGTTAGATGGATAGGATGTTGGTCGCAACTGAAACGTTTATAAGAGTAAGACAGCGTCCCGTAAGCCTTTTGTTTGCATAACTCTCGCGACCTGCTTCGCCCCCATTTTTAGAGGTTGGCAAAATCATGAGGTTATAAATCATCCA
Organism: Gemmatales bacterium; assembly: GCA_025060195.1. Classification (GTDB taxonomy): domain Bacteria; phylum Planctomycetota; class Planctomycetia; order Gemmatales; family HRBIN36; genus HRBIN36. The sequence goes on from JANXCQ010000005.1 coordinate 2,523, forward strand.
GCAACCCCTTGCAGCATCGCACACCAACGCTTATTGTAAGCAGTTGGTATCGAAGGCAAGGAATTCGCAACGTGAGGTCGCCACATGACACCAGATCAGCCCGAATTTCTGCGAGAAATTTTGCGGCGGATCCAAGACCCTAGCGCACCAGAGGAAGAGGCCAATTGCTTGTTTAGTGAGCACATTTTACCGATTGTTGAACAGGCAAAGCGAAGGTTAATAGCCCGCTATAGAACTCAACGCTGCTATGTGGAATGGTTCGAGGAAAATAGCATATCCCATGCCTGGGAAATTCTCGCGATGCGGCCGCGGCAGACAGGCAAACGCAGTTTCGATCCCTATAATCCCAGAGGCACATTTATCAGTTGGTTGATGACCTGTTTGCTCCGTGAAGCCATCAGTTATTGCCGGAAAAAACGAGAGAGTACAACGTTTTTTGATGAATCCTCTGAAAAGGCTTTCTACATCCCCCCGCCTTCGGTTCGGCCGCAAGAGTTGCCTGATATGCCTAAAGAAACCGATCCAGTACAAACGGTTAAGATGCGGCTGCGCGACGGCCTGGCAGAGTTGATTCAGACGAAACCGTTTCAACCCCCATCCCGAACCAATGGCGTGGATTATTTCGCGGTCGTTCTCATCCTAATTCGCATCAAGTTAGCTAAGCAATTCTACGCGGCCCTACAAGAAAAAGGCTGGGACGATTGTTGCGGCGCTAAGACGGTAGAACTCGTAAAGGAATGGTGGAAAGTCCTCGACCCAGCTTGGTGTGAGCGGCGCGTAGCACAGTGGGCGCTTCCCTGCAAGGAGTTATTCCGCGACTTAGAAGATAAGTGGATAAAGTCCAACGCGCGGCCACTTTTGAAACAGGTAGTTGAGCTACTGTCACATCCGCAAACCAAAGTGCGTACTATGGTATTGGACGAGGGGATGCGAGCGCGTTGGGCTACCTGGGTTGCTCGTGCCCGGTGCCACTATCACAGACAAGCCCACCGCTTGTCGCCTGGGCAACGTGCGATACTGGACTTCCTTATCCTGGGAGCCGATGACGAGCAAGAGGAATCCTGACGATTAACTGAGAAAACCAGGTGCAAAGCGCTGCAGGTAACTCGGGCACGATGAGGCAACAATATTTCTGACTGGTCGAAGCAACGAAAGAGGTTTACAAAAATGACTCAGATGCAACTTGCAAAGCATTTGAAAAGCGTTATAGCAGGTCTGCGTGCCAGCCGAGCTGGTTACGTCCAAGGAAGCTTATTGGTTGCCGAGGCATTGCATCGACTCGACCACCTGCGGGAATTGTGGCAAGAAAATCTACCGAGCAGTGAGCCAGCTATCGAGGAAGACCTCCCTTGGACAAGCGAGGAATGCTACGATTTCCTGGCGGCCTACGGTATCGTTTGGCGCTCGCAGTTAGGTGCAACTTTAGATAGCGATCTCTTGCCTCTGCGCCCAAGTCCAGCCTCGGAGCAACGCCCGGCGGTTTTCAAAGCGACGCCGCCCTCGCTACTGACTAGTTCATGGGTATATGACCTTGGAGGGATCGAAGCTCGAGGAGAAACAACGTGGGCCCAACTAGCGCATGAGTTTGGAGAAGTGCTCACCTGGACAGGCGAAGTCCTACGCGCACACGGGGCAAGGATCGCTGCCTATGCCGTGCACATTCCCGATCCCATTTCCTGGATCACTGAAGCGGAGCGACTCTACGAAGCCTCCGAACTAGGACATGCAGATCTGACCGATACAGACATCTCCGAGATCACCAGCGACGTCACCGAAGCGTTGCGACAGTTGGATGAGGCGGAGCTTGTGTGCGCTTTGTGCCGCATCGTTCAAGAGCGTATGCCAGCCGCGACTGGGCAAAACGTGAACACCATTTCGATTCTGACTGATTTTCCTGCAGCGTTGGACGAACTCGAAACCGCTTTAGACCAGTCCCTCGCTTGGCTCGAAGAACATCCGGAAGGTTTTCTCCTAGCATCGGCCTATGTGCAAATGGTTGTGGCCGGACTCCGCGACGATCTTCGTGACTTTCCCGATTTAGAGCGCACCGTGTGGAAATTCCTGACTCTAGTGGATTGCTTACGTGTAAGTGAAGGCCGCGTTGGTTTGACCGAACCTAACGAGTTCAAGGCCGCCATTCGGGAAAGCGTGCTGGGCGCAAAGATGAAACCTGTCCCAGAACCTGCCATTGTGGAAATTCCCACCGTGCGTTTATCGGCGGGAGATACTACGCGGCTGCCCACCGCTGGGGCATATCCCCGAGAGGTGTTGGGAACCTTACTGGCAGCGGCCAGTGGCACACCCGGCGCCCCGAAAGTGCTGCGTTGGCAATCGCCTGATGGGCGTTACCGCGCAAATTTAGTGCCAAGCGGTACCCAAGTTTGGCTCCATATCTTCTCTGCAAGTGGTGAGCGTGCCAGTGAATTAGCCAACCAACCTGTGCGAGTGGCTGGCGTTTCAGCGATGCTTGACGCAACTGGCTCGGCCCAATTCGACATCCACAAGTTGCTGGAAAAAGGTGAGGCCGTCTATCTCGAGGTTGGCGAAGACCGCTCGCGGTGGAGGCCGATCCAGGAACCAGGCCAGCTAGTTCCGGCTTCCAATCCCTGAGTCAAGCACTCCCTGAGGTAGCCACAATGTCTCATCACCCCACCAAGTGTCGCCTTTCCGCGCTCGGGATTTGGCCTCAAACGTCCAGCTCCTTAGCTCTGGTCTATCTGGCATTTAGCCTGGGATTGTTTTCGGATCAGCGAGCGTACAGTTGGTGGATTAAGGGGCATGGCATCCTTACTCAAGCGGCAGTATCGGCCTTGCCCGAAGACGTACCCATGTTTTTCCGCGCTGCAGCCAAGGAACTTGCCTACCTAGCCGGTGATCCCGACCGTTGGAAAAATCCCGAAACCCCAGCCCTACGCACTAGCGAATCCCCCGAACACTACATTGACCTGGAAGATTACAACAACCAGCCCCTTCCGGCGAACCGTTATGAGGCGATTGCTTTACTGCAGCGTCTAAAGAGGCGCCCCGAACGCGCGGGGTTGCTGCCTTGGGCCATCCAGGAACATTACGAACGGCTGACCTGTGCCTTTGCCGATCTGCGGCGCCAACCCGAAGAAGCAGCCAACCGCACCAAATGCATCGTTTATGCTGGTATCCTAGCGCATTATGCCCAGGATGCTGCTATGCCCTTACATACCACGCGCGACTACGACGGTAGGCGTTCCCCTGACGGGAAGTGGCTCCAAAAAGGAATCCACGCAAAAATTGACGGCTTCCCCGAGACGCATAACATCACTGCGGAGGAAATTGCCCGCCATCTGCAAGCCAAAACTCAACCCGATATTTGGCTTTATATCATGCAAGTGATCCAAGAGTCCCACAAGCAAGTTGATAGATGCTATGAACTGGACGCTGATGGAGCCTTTGATAAACCGACGGAAGACAGCCGCGCTTTTATTTTAGCACGCTGCCGCGTCGCTGCACAATTTACCCTGGATTTGTGGTACAATGCCTGGAAACGAAGTGAAAAGCTGCCCCCACCTTTCCCCGGCGCTCCTTGACTGAACACATAAATTAATGGCCCCAAGAATCCCGACTGAGTCCGACGTGTCAAACCGAGCATGCCGCTACAAATCCGTTGTCCCCATTGCCAGCGTGTTTGTCAAGTGGCTGCCGGTCAGGCAGGCGTGCTTCGTTGTCCTTATTGTAACCAACTATTTCGGCTCGCCTCCGACAGTGCGATGGCTCCGCTGACGCTGAAAGGCACACCGAGATTGGAGGTGGCTGGGTTCACGATTACCGGGAATGCTCGCGAACGCAATGAGGATGCGTTGCTGATTCGATTGACATCGTGGAGTGAAGGTGAAAATTGGCACGATGCAGCGTTGTTGGTCGTGGCCGATGGCATGGGGGGTTACCGCGGGGGCGACCAGGCGGCGCAAATGACCATCCGCGCCGTGGGCCACGCTTTAGATTTCCTTTTCGACGGTGCGTTACTCGGCCGATTTCGCGACACTTCCCTGGGGCAAATTGCAGAGACGGTAGAATTCGCCTTACAGGACGTCAGTAGGCAAATCTACCAACGCGGCCAACAAGAGGCACAGCTTCAGGGAATGGGGGCCACGGTGGTGCTCGCCCTAATTTGGTCAGGTCAAGTCTTGATTTACCATGTCGGGGATACCCGTGCCTATCTCAGTCGAGCGGGAAGATTTCAACAAATTACTAAGGATCAAACTCTAGTGGCCCGCATGGTGGAATTAGGTCAACTCAGTCCCGAAGAAGCCAGACATCATCCCAAGCGCCATGAAGTTTCTCAGGCTTTAGGCAAACGGCTTACCGTCGAACCTGGACGTTACCAAATGGACCTGCAACCGGGCGACTGGCTCGTATTATCTTCCGATGGCCTACACGCGGACTTAGAGGAAAGCGCTATCGCTTCGTTGGTATCCCGTCATCAAGGCTCGGCCCGGCAACTGACCGAGTTGCTAGCACGGGCTGCCGTGCATGCTGGCGGTTCTGATAACATCACAGTAGTGGCCGCCACTTATGCGTAGTTCATTGCAAGCGGCCCACCCTCTAAGTCTTACAACGCAGGGCAGCCATCCAAAGCATATAAGCAACTCGGCGCCGCAGTTTACGCCATCGTAACTCTGTCAGGGACTGACTATGCTTAGGAAGGCCTTCGCCGTTAGGATGGAAGATATATCGTGACTTCTCAGACTGGGGTTGAGAAAGGTTTTGATTTGCCGAGGAAGGAAAAGGCGCTTTCTTTCTAGCCACGAACATCACCCTCGAAGGACGGGATAGATTCCGTTCAGGGGACACTCCAACTTAGATCAAACTCGTCCCAAATGCAAGTAAGTTCTTCTCCTCGCTCAACGAACGTTGAATTTTATCCCGTCCACAGGCCACCATTCGTTCCCTAACGGTGATTTTCGAGAAGCCAATTTCACCCTAACAATCGTCCTTTGGTGGAGGGGATACCCGGCTGACGTGGATCGATTTCACCGGCGTGGCGCAACGCCCGGGCACAAGCTTTGAACACCGCCTCGATGAGATGGTGTGTGTTCCGCCCATGATGGGCCATGACGTGCAGGTTCATGGCCGCATGTTGCACCACCGCTTGCCAGAAATCTTGAGCCAGCTCCGCATCGAAGTCTCCTAACCGCGTTGTGGGCAAGGGTACTTGCCAGACCAGGAAAGCACGCCCGCTGAGGTCGACTGCTGCAGTAACTAGACTCTCATCCATGGGAACGATGGCATGCCCATAGCGATAAATTCCCGTCTTATCGCCTAGGGCTTGGGCCAACGCTTGGCCTAAAGCAATACCCACATCTTCCACGGTATGATGAGCATCTACATGCAGATCGCCCGTGGCCCGCACTTGCAAGTTCCACAAGGCATGTTTGGTCAGAAGCTGTAACATATGGTCGAAAAAACCAATGCCTGTTTGGACGTCGGCTAAGCCTTGCCCGTCCAATTCCAGGCTTAAGGAAACATGTGTTTCTGTCGTACGTCGTTCGACCTGGGCTTGGCGCGACATAAGAAAAGTTCGTGGGAAGTTATACTATACGGCGTAATTCATCAAGGAGCCGATCCATCTCGGCATCGGTACCGATGGTAATCCGCAGGCCTTCGGTCTCGGGATAGCGCAGATAACGAACGAGGATACCGCGGGCCTTAAGTTGTTCATAAAGCCAACGCGCCGGGTGAGCGCGATGCACGCACCAGACAAAGTTCGCATGGCTCTCAGGCACCAGGAAACCTAGTTGACGCAAATGCACAGACACACGCTGCCGCGTGGCCCGCAGCCGAGCAACGTTCTGGCGCATGTGCTCCTGATCTTCGATGGCAGCCGTGGCCGCGATCAGGCTCAAAGCATCGCAATTATACGAGTCTTTGACCTTATACAATTGCCGCGTCAGCTCTGGGCAAGCCACTGCAAAGCCAAAACGAATACCCGCCAAGCTGTATGACTTACTCAGACTCCGAGTAACAATAACCCGTTCGTTTTTGAGGGGCAGGTGAAGATAGTTTTCCTCGGCAAAGTCGGCGTAGGCCTCGTCAATAACGAGCGGCGTGGGCCAACCCTGTAAGCGCCCTCGAGGTACAACGGTGCCTGTTGGCGAATTAGGGTTCGGGATGTAGGTTAGATGAACTCGTCGCGGCACCGTCTCGGCAGGCAAATCGCCCTCAGCCGTAAATCGCAGGATATGGCACGCTGCTCCTTGGATCGCTGCCAGCGTCTCATAAAGCGGGTAACTCGGGCTGGGAAAGCATACCTCGCCATTCTCAGGCACCAACGCACGTGTAATGATAGTGAGGGCGTCGTCCGAACCGTTAGCAATAAGGATCGCCTCGGGCGGAACATCGAATATGCGCGCCGCGGTCTCTCGGAACTGGCGTCCCTGGGGATCGGGATACTTGCGCAGTCGGTCGCCGTGGATGGCCTGACGCAACGCTTCCAACACCCGAGGCGAAGGCGGGTAGGGGTTCTCATTGGTATTCAGTTTAATAACAGATCCCTCCTGCGGCTGTTCCCCAGGTTCGTAGCCACGCATTCGCAAGATATTCGGACGCACAAAATCGAGCATCGCAAAATATGCCCTAGTCCAGAAATGTTAGCTCGTTGGTGTTGCCGAGCTAGGTAAATCAGCCAAGCGGACCCGCACACTTTCCGCGTGTGCGGGCAGATGTTCGACCGTGGCCAGACGGATTATATGCTCCGCCTCCCGCCGCAGCGCCGTAGCATCAAAGCGAATGACGCTGGTGCGCCGCAGGAAATCATTCGCGGACAATCCCGATGCGAACCGTGCCGTGCCGCCCGTAGGCAATACGTGCGACGGCCCTGCCAAGTAATCGCCCACAGCTTCAGGAGTAGTGTTACCCAGGAAAACAGCCCCCGCATTTTCGACGCGCTCGAGAAGGGCCTCGGCCTGACGCGCGCAAACTTGCAAATGCTCCGGCGCTAGCAGATTGGCTAAGTCCACCGCCTGATCAGCATCCTGCGTCCGCACGAAGGCGCCGAAGCGTTCGAGGCTATCACGAGTCAACTCGCCCCGCTCCAGGCAACGCAGTTGCTCCTCCAAGGCATGCTGCACCGCATCCAGTAACTCAGCCCGCCAAGTAATCAGAATACTCGAACCTGGAGCGTGCTCGGCCTGAGCGAGTAAGTCGGCAGCCAAGTACTGGGGATGAGCGGAATCATCGGCAAGAATAACCACTTCCGTGGGTCCCGCGAGCAAGTCGATGCCCACCGTGCCAAAAACATACTTCTTCGCGAGCGTAACGAATAAGTTGCCAGGCCCGACGATCATATCCACACGTGGCAGCCCTTCCATCCCATAAGCCAGAGCCGCTATACCATGCGCCCCGCCTAGACGGTAAACCTCGCGAATACCCAACTCGTAACAAACTGCCAGGAGTTCGGGATTGTTGCTGCCAAAGCGCGTCGGCGGAGCAATCACGGCGATCTCCCGCACGCCTGCCGCTTGCGCCGGCACGACTGTCATAAGCAACGTGCTCGGATACGCAGCACTACCCCCGGGAATATGAATGCCCACGCGACGCACCGGACGATAACGCACACGAATTTCTTCGCCATTCTGCCGCCAAACCACATCGCTATATAGCAGGCCTGTCTGGAATGTGAAAAGTCGTTCCCGAACATGGCGTACCGTACGTAAGAATTCGGCAGAAACCTTAGCGTGGGCCTCCTGCAATTCTGCCTCCGTTACCCGCAATCGCTCAGGTGTGAGTTCGTATTCATCCAGCAAGCGACTAAATCGAGCCACTGCCGAGAAACCGAGCTCCTGCACCTCCCGGCAAATCCGCTCAACACTGCGTACCGGAGGCAAAGGCTCTCCAAACAGCCGCATGGTCAATTCGCGCTGTCGGGGCGTGAGGACCTCAGCTTCCAAGCCCCGCTGCCGACGTATCTCGTGAACCAAGGCTGGAACGTCTCCATGACTCGACACATCCAACCGTCGCAAGTTCAATCTCGCGCGTCCTTGTTGATCTCTCATCCACGCACTCCAATTTAGACAAGCCGAATTCCTGAAGACCCGCTGAGTAGCCACTGCCCCAGAGCAGTTTACACACAAGCCCAAGTCGCAAGCAAGACGTTATGCTTCGCACAAGGTCGTTGTCAGCAAGCCTCACCCATCTTCAACCCTTGTTTTGATCACTCGTTGTGGCGACCTTTTCGACTATAGGACACCTGCCTCAACCCAGCAAGATGCTCAAACCCGAAAATAACCCTTTCACCGCAGACTCAGTCCACTCTCAGCGTTATTCCTCCGTTGAAATTATTAACTATCCTCAAATAACTCCCCCGAACATGTGTCCCGGCTTCGGGAAGATTTCCTCAATCTGTGTCCCTTCTTATGTCACCACACTTGAATTCAGAAGCGGCATCACTTTATACGTACGAAATAGTCCGTACTAAAGAATGCTTACAAGCCAATCGGCTACATTAGGTCGGAGCATTACTTCCCCACGGCCATGCTCAATCGGATATAGTGCCAAAAGAGCATAATCAACATTCCTTTGCCGCGAACGTTTAGAAACGATTAAGTCTTCAGTTCCCAAGCCAGCTAGTTAAGTCGACATATAAGAGCCTTAGCGGTTTCAACTTGCAAGCATATCCTATCGTCCATGCGGTAAAAGCACTTTTCTGCCATGTTAGATATTTCGGCCGTGCTCGAAAAATAAAATAGTAAGTAAAAATCCCCAAAGACCTGGGCTCACAACCGCAGTCTTGCAAAAACTCCGCTTTCCCATTTCCGCCACCGCCCCAAAGTGCCATGAGCATTTTACTATCTGACATTAGCATTTGTGTTCTCTAATACAGGAAACGTCCTCTTAGTAAGAGTATAGCGCGCCTAACTAATGTTTACTCGGCGAATATGAGATATCGCCAGCCTCTTAGAAGACAGGCCCTGCCAACTGCGGCTCACCTCACTTAGCGGGCGAACTTGGCGAGTGTCTGCTAATAAGTTAGCAGCTCAAACGGCAGCGCTAAAGGCACTACCCAGTCTTCTCCACGAAGTCTTCTAATTTAGTTGTGACTTATAGCTCAATGCAATAACGCGAAGCAACAAGCCTCCTATCTGTTCTGTCGTCCTATCTATCCAGCATGATGATGTGCCACAAAAATCAGCGCCCCGAGCAATTGAGTATTGGCACCGTTAGGTGAAAACATCATCACATTGAAAGCGAAACTTACCATGCGCGTCAGCCGATGACTTATTCACCTCCGCTGTCTGAGACAGAATCTTCCCTCAAATTGCACAGAACTCCATCAAAAAACTGGGCAATGTAGATGCTGTCACTTAGCGGAGCTAAATTAGCCGACAAATTTAATTGTTGCTAGCTAATATAAAACAATAACCCGGAGAGTTAGCGTGCCCTCCCGTATCAAGTTAGCACTTAGCAGTGAACCATCGAAGAATTTTATTTTCGTTTTAATGGAAGATGGGATTCTTCCGAAACACAAAATCTATATCATGCCAGATCGCGAGCGGGCCAAGTAGCCCCGTGGCTTAGGCGGTCAATTAAGTTTATAGGACGCAGATGACGGTCGTTTCGCGGTCCGGGAAAAATAATTACCCGGTATAAAGGGTACTAGCCAGTCAGTGCCGAGAGCAATCATTGCCGTTGTGAGACTCTATATAAGATTCACGAGGGTCGGTGAGCACGGCTCTAAGACGGTAGGGCCGGTAATAGCCATTGCGACTTATATCTTAGGGATTGATTCCCGCAAGCTATGCCTGGTCTGTTCATGTGGACTTATGGGCATCATCTAATCGTGTGTTATGAACAAAGATCCGCATTCTAACAATGAATTCCCTGCTGCCAGCGAGAAGCCTTGGCCTTTACGCTAAGCTACTAATGTTAGGTAGTCCCGGCCTGTTACATCTTTAAGATGAGACGAGGATGGCTCTCGCGATGAAGCCGAGATTTTCAGCGACGGGAAAAGACGGTGCAATAACGATCGCGCTTGCAAATGAATCTAAGCATGTCGGGCACTTGTAATCGCTTAGAAAACATAACATGGGGTGGTAGAGCGAGGTCTAGCGCGCTAGCGAATTACGACTGCAGCGGTAAGTGGCGCTCAAGGTGCCAGGTCACGAAAGTGAGTTTTCTACCCAGGAAAAGAGGATGTGTGATAGGTTGGCTCGGCGTTATGAGGGGGCGGTGTGGGTCCCCGCAGACTCGCGACGAACAACTGGGGCAGGCGTATCGTTATCATCGTATCGCCGTTCCTTAATGTCCTCGGCAGCGGCGTGGAGGGGTTAGTGGCGGGGCCTTGGCGATTTTTGATAAGTTTACCCGCAGGGGAACGATGGCATCCCAAAGGCTCGGGCGTACATCAATGTCTGCAATGTGACAGGGGTGTCGCGGGATTAGTTGCATCAGCACTAAGAAGCGGAGTATGCTTCATAGCGCGGTGAAGGCTCGGGGCGGCGATGGTTGGAAATCCATGGGCAGGTGCCTGATGAATTGGTGCGACCAATACATCTATGTTGGGCGATGGTTCAAAGCCGCAGCGTGATGTTACCATCGTCTCTCGGGAGTCGCTTTGCTGAAGCGGGGAGGCAATCGCGTCGAGCGTGGGCCATTAGTGAAGGGTTAGCGCAACGGTTTCCATAATTTCGCATTCATGAGCGCAAGTGGGCCGTGACGTTCACCAATCTGGCGTGTTGTTTGCACAAGCGAGATCGGCTCGCGGAGGCTAGGTTGGTGGCCTAGCGTGCCATAGATGTGCTGGGGGAACTGATACGGGGGTCTCCGAACCGACTTGAGTCCATGCGTCCCTTGGGCACCGCTTAGAGCTGGCACGCAGTTCATTCCTTAGCGGTTCGTGATAAATCGAGATAGGGCAGAAAACGCAACGGTAGGCTCTGCATGAGCGCTAGGAATTGGCCGAACATTGGAGGCATGTGCTTAGTGCCCAGCTCACGTACCTAAGCAGCTAAGGAATTCGGCATGGTAAGCAGCTGAATCGGGTGATTCGGACTCAGCTAAGCAGCAACGCCAATTTACCAAGTAGTTGCCAAGCAGGCGCTGATTAAGAGCCATGCTATAGATTCAGTCTTAGGTCTTCCTGCCGAGTTACGAAACTGTTATTTGGATAACGGTTTCGCCCGCAAAGTTGTGCTGATTGCCGATCCTGGGATAGACACGGCGCTGGCCATGCCGCAGCCTAGTACGATAGGCATGTTTGGCAACCAGTTTTATCTTAACCATTAGCGTGTGTTAGGCGCCATAGCAAAGCTAGCGATAGGTCAGATTTTGAGGCTGGCGTTCTTCTTCCATCAGGCTGGGTAGAAGATACCTTTACTCGGCCTTTCCTGCGACAAGTTGGAGTATAGCAATTCGACGGGCGAGCCATAGAAAGATTGGGATAGGAATGTCGTCACTTGCAAAAGCAGGAGGGAGCGTGAGCCATGCGAAAAAGGATGATCATGACTGGTGCGGTAGCTGTCAGTATGGTGGCGTTAGTTTGTGGCGGTTTACAGGGCGAGGAGGGGCTCTGGCTGTTTAATCGGCCTCCGCGGGAACTGCTGCGACAACGTTACGGTTTCGAACCCGAACCTGCTTGGCTGGAGCGGTTGCAACAGGCGTGTGTGCGGTTCAATACAGGCGGCTCGGGGTCGTTTGTTTCTCCTAACGGTTTGGTCATGACTAATCATCATGTGGGCTCGGATCAGCTTCAGAAACTGAGCACGCCCGAGCGCGACTTGTTGGCTCAGGGTTATCATGCCCGTAAGCCCGAGGAAGAGTTGCGATGCCCTGACCTCGAGTTGAATGTGTTGATGCGAATCGAGGATGTCACCGAGCGGGTGCAATCGGCGGTGAAGCGGGGGATGTCGCCTGCGGAAGCCAATGCGGCACGGCGGAAAGCGATTTTGGAGATCGAGCAGGAAGCCCATAAGCGGACGGGGCTGCGTTGCGATGTGGTGACACTGTATCATGGTGCTGAATACCATTTGTACTATTACAAGCGTTATACCGATGTGCGGCTGGTGTTTGCCCCCGAGAAAGAGATTGCGTTCTTTGGTGGCGACCCTGACAATTTTGAATATCCTCGTTATTGCTTAGATATTTGCCTGTTTCGTGTGTACGAGAATGGGCAGCCGGTCAAGCCACCCCATTACCTGCGCATTGACCGTGAAGGTTGTCGGGAGGGTGATTTAGTTTTCGTGGCCGGGCATCCTGGTCGAACCGATCGGCTCAACACAGTGCCTCATCTGCAATTTCTGCGGGATGTGCAGTTTCCATTGTCATTGCAGGTGATCTTTCGTCGCGAGGTGATTTTGCGAGCTTTTAGTGAGCGTAGCCTGGAGAATGCGCGACGCGTCGAAGATGAGCTTTTCTCATACCAGAACAGTCGTAAAGCGCGGCTAGGCATCTTAGCAGGATTGCAGGACCCGGCGATCTTGTCCGCGAAGGGCCGACAAGAAGACGACGTCGCAGCGCAGTTGCGGAAATTGGGCAAACACGATCAGGCAGAGCAATATGAACAGGCTCGTCAACGTATCGCGGAAATTATGAGGCGACAGCGACAGTTGTATCGGGAGTATTATTTGCTAGAGCGCGGCGTGGCGTTCAATTCGGAGTTGTTCCACATTGCGCGGACTTTGGTGCGTTTGGCCGAGGAACGCCAGAAACCGAACGCAGAGCGTTTACGTGAATACGGCGAGGCGGGAATACCGTCGCTGTTACAACAATTGTTTTCCCCGGCACCCATCTATGACGATGTGGAACGTCTGAAACTCGCGGATTCGTTGAGCATGCTCCTGGAGTGGTTGGGGGCGGACCATGAAATTGTCAAACTGGTGCTCCAGAATCAAGCGCCGCAGCGTCGCGCCGAGCAGTTGGTCAGTGGTACGAAATGCAAAGAGGTAGCTTACCGCAAGCAGCTGGAGGCGGGCGGGGTGAAGGCGATCGCGGCTTCGGAGGATCCGATGATTCAGTTGGCCAAAGCCGTGGATCCCTATGCCCGGGCGGTACGCAAGCGCTATGAGGAAGAAATTGAGGAGCCCTTGCGGCAGGCATATGCCGTCATCGCGCAGGCACGGTTTGCTGCTTATGGCACCAACATTTACCCCGATGCGACGTTTACCTTGCGCCTATCGGTAGGAACGGTGCGGGGCTATACCGAAAACGGTAAGGCGATTCCTTGGTGCACTACCTTCAGGGGTGCTTTCGCTCACGAGGAGGCCCATCAGAAACGGGAACCTTTCCGTTTACCCCTACGCTGGCACCAGCGGCGTGAACATCTGCGTATGGATACGCCTTTCAACTTTGTGTGCACTAATGATATTATCGGCGGTAACTCAGGCAGTCCGGTAGTGAACCGGCGGGGCGACTTCGTGGGTATCATTTTCGACGGTAACATTCATTCACTAATCTGGGACATTGCTTACACGGATGAGCAAGCGCGAGCGATTGCGGTGCATTCTGCGGCTATCATAGAAGCGTTGGAAAAAGTGTACCAAGCGCACGAACTACTCAGCGAGTTGCAGGCTAAGTGACGCCACGCTACGGCGTAGTCGCTTCCGCATCGCGCTAATGTCTCTCGGCGTGCTGCCACAGCATCCGCCAATCCAGCGGGCGCCTGCGGCAACCAAGTCGGAAACGGCCGACTCCAGATATTCGCGCCGTCGCGGGTAAACTAGACGTGAGCCTCGCGGCTGCGGCGTGCCGGCGCTGGGACGCGCGAGTAACTGCAAGCTCGTAAAACGGCGGAATTCACGGAGGATTCGCGACACGTCCTGTGGCTCCAAGTTGTAGCCGCAATTGACGCCGAGAACACTGATAAGGCCCCGATAGCGTTCGGCCCATTGGGCGATTTGGCGTGCGCTATGCTGTGTGGGCCAAGTGACCAAACGCTGACCTCGACGGCGAAAAGTGAACGAAACGAAGATGGGTTGGTGGAAAGTCGGCTTCAACCGCGTCAAGACGGCTTGCACAAAGTTCAACGAGTGCTGCGTCTCTAAAAATAGGGCATGGGCTTGGCGTAGGCTGCGAATCTGTTGAAGGCATTGCGCCACGCCGTTGCTCGAAGCATTGGGCCAAGGGCCGACCGACGCGACGACTGGGACGATGCGGCCGACCGTCGTAATTGCTTCCCGAGCGCAATGAATGGCCCAGCGATTGATGCGACGGTAATACCGTTCCACCGGTCGAGGCACTGACACAGTGCGGGGCCAGGCCAGGAAGGTATTCGTCACTAAACACTGCGCCCCTGCTCGGAGATAATCTACGTGCACCTGCTGCACCCAATCAGGGCGTAACAAATTCATTAGGGCCAAACTATCGCCGAGCGTCCAGCCTCCAGTCTGATTTCTCCACCGCGCCAGACGCAACGCTATCTCCAAAGCTTGTTTTCGCCCTGGGCACAGCTCACCGAGTATTCGCTGGGCGCATTCGGGTTGGCAATTCGCCTCGGTTAGAGCGACCGTGAGCTGCGCCAGCGCTCTACCATGGCGTCTCAACAATTCTGTACCCATAGCGCCGTCCATGAGCACTACCCGCTCCGAGGCGAGCCAGTTGTGTAATAGCGATTGGGCCGTGCTACGGCGCCGGTACTTAGTCGGCGAGCGGGTCATTACATGCTCTGGTGGCTGCTCAACCGTAACGATTGGTTCTCTCATAACCTTGTTGTCCAGGCTTATCGTCTTGGGGGAACGACCCGAAGAAGGCGTTACCAAGTAGTGTCTTATAGGGGCACTGTCAGGCGGTACTGTGGGTGCTGCTCCAAGAATTCCCGGACGCGGTGGCTGCGTTCCAAAGCCTCGCCGATGAATGCGACAGCCTGTTCGAGGCGTTCGTCAGGCTCAGCACAACTGAAGCGTAAGAAACCCAGCCCCGCTTCGCCGAAACATTCCCCGCCTAAACAGGCTACGCCGAAACGGTCATCCGCCCCTTCCAGGAGATACATGGCCAGTCCGTGCGAGGTGATCCCGTAGCGACGACACCACGCGCTCACATCGGGGAAGACGTAAAACGTTCCCGCAGGCATTTGGACACGAATCCCGTCAATTTTTTGCAGACCACGCACGAGAATCTCCACCTTACGGCGAAACTGGGTCATGGCGTGGTCGCGTTCATGCTGGCTGGATTCGAGCGCTGCCAGGGCCGCCAGTTGTACGAAGGGCGGTGTACAAGACAAGCTGGTATTGATCAGTATCTCCAGTGTCGCCGCTAAGGTCCAACTGGCCACTGCGAAACCGATACGCCAGCCACTCATATTGTAGGATTTGCTCAACGTGTAAGCGGCGACCACTTGGTCGGCCACCTCCGACCATTGTAATAACGTGCGGTGTTGGCCCTGCCAGACCATGTGGCAGTAAGGTTCGTCGCTGAAGACGGCGACTTCCCGACCGCGGATCAGCGCGGCAATAGCAGCCAAGTCCTCGGCGGTCGCGACGCCGCCTGTGGGATTATGCGGCGAGTTGAGGAAGATGGCTTTAGGATGCGGCGCCTCTCGAAGAAACCGTGCTACTTCCGCAGGGTCAGGACGAAACTGGCGCTCGGCGCGCAAAGGCACCAACCAAGCACGAGCCCGGCGCCTTTCGATGCTCGGTAAGTATGTCGGAAAATGTGGGCTGAACACGAGAACATCGTCGCCGGGATCAAGCACCGCCTCGCAGAAAAGTAGCTCGAATATTTTGGCACCTGGCCCAATGACCACTTGTTCAGCGCTGACTTCCACGCCAAACTCGCGGCCCAACCATCGAGCTACCCCCTGCCGCACTTCAGGTAAGCCGCCCGATTCGCAATACCGCGTTTGTCCCTGCCTCAAGGCGAGCTGGGCTTTCTGCAACGCCGCCTCGGGACTGGGAAAAGGGCTGTCCCCGATGTGCAAGCCCACCACGTCCTTCCCTCGGGCGGCCAATCGCCGTGCCACGGCCAACACGTCAAACGCAGTCTCGGTTCGGAGTGAGCGGGCGAATTGACTGCGCAGGTCCATGCTTCGCTCCTTATTTCGCCCCGATGGCCTGCGCCAAGGGACGCACTATTTGTGGAATCACATATTGTTCCAGAAGCTCGCGCCCCAGGTCTCGCAGCCGACGATATGTTTCGGCCAAGTTTTTCACGGGCTCGCCATGCCGATATTGGCGAACGGTGAAGTAAACGCTAATTGGCTCATCGTGATATTCACCCGTGCGCACCTGATAGGTAGTAGTACGCGTTTCGATCTGCACCCGGCACTGTAAACGATACGTCTCATCAAGTCCCAGAGTTAGGGCGGGTTGGTAATTTAGAACTTTGACATCTGGTACGTGTAATAGGCCTTCCATCCAAGGCATCGTACCCAGAACTTCCAACACGAGCGCATCATGATTGCCGTTGTAAATCAAGTCAAAGGCAAAGACTACGTCCACGGCATCCAAATCCAGGGCCGACAAGGTCAGATAGTATGGCGACAGTTCGAGGATACGCTCAATAATTCGGTCCACATCCGACCAAGCAGCAGGATTATGCCAACCGCAAGACAACCGTCGCGTTTCCAGCACCACAGAGGCATAAGCATCCTCGGTCTTGTCGGCCTCCAGCACGTACTCCCCGGATTCGCGGGCATAAAAATTGCACAACTGGGGAAACTCCTTTTGCACGGCCTCGAAAAAACTCAGGATCGTCTCCCGTTGATGCGGAAACGGCAGTTCTGTCATCAGGTAGCAATAATTGCTGAAATCATCACACAGCGGGCCATAGATGTGCATACGCCGTGTCTCCCTATTGTCGCTCAGCCGATTCGCGCGCCTCTTTGCGCATTGTAGGCATGAGCGACTTTTTGTGATAGTACTCGCATCACATGGACGGCCGTGTGGCGAGGAAAGGGACATGCTCACTGGCGACACCAGTGTGTCATGGAACTTGCGGAACCATGCCCCCTCAAGAGATACCTGAGTAAGAACTTTTGTAATTGACGCAGCACTCAGCCGAACCAAACTTATCGGAACCACAGAGTGTCGGCCAACCAAGCGTTATTGTGCCAAACGAACACAGTAAGTAATCGGCCATTAGCCCGACGCACGACGATAATATGGCGATCTTTTTTCTGCATCGGATGAATTTGGTGCACCAAATCTTCCACCCGCACCAGAGCCAGGTGCTTCGCCGCTTCATGCAGAAGTCCCGGCGTGATGAATTGGCGCAGGCGCGGGGTAAACAACTGTTTCAATTCCTCCGCCTTGCCGCCTCGAATGAGTTCAATTTGTTTGCTCACTAACTCACGAACTTGGTCCAAGGTGACTTCACCAGGCTTTTTCTCATCCTGCTGTTTGTCCTCGCCAGCACATGGAGCGGAACTGTTTAACCCGATGAGCGCAAGGCCAATGACCAGCCATTGGCGCGCGCTAGGTGGAAACCATGCACTAGTATAGGCTTCAGCGCGGTAGCCCACTGCCCATAAGCCTCCCCGCTTTCTCATGAATCCTTAACACCGTTGACTCTATAGATTTTCGCCGAGGAGTCAATGATTCTCCGAAGGAAGTTTTTGCCTCTCTCCAAAACAAATCTTTACCGCACAGCGCATAGCCGCCAGAAGATCGAACTAAATCATACTTGACTGCCCTTGGCCGACCTTCGATAATAACTTCGGATGCAACTATCCCATCCAGTCTAACCGCCCTCCTCGACGGAGACCTGCCTATGACAAAACGAATTTCCCGCCGAACTGTCCTGAAGGGTATGGGCGCGACGATCGCGTTGCCCCTGTTGGAGGCCATGATCCCTATCCCATCCTTAGCAGCGCCCTCCACGCCGAAACCTGTCAAGCGGTTGGCATTCTTTTACGTGCCGAATGGTATTCACATGCCGGCCTGGACGCCGACCAAGTTGGGCCGAGATTTCGATTTGCCTTACATCCTCGAGCCGCTCAAGCCATTTAAGGACGACTTGCTCGTTCTCAGCGGACTGACCTTGGACAAGGCGCGACCGAACGGCGATGGGCCAGGCGACCATGCGCGGGCCATGGCCTCATTCCTGACTGGAGTGCAAGCCCGTAAGACCGCTGGTGCCGATATTCGCGCAGGGATCTCCGTGGACCAAGTCGCCGCTCAGCATTACGGGAAACAGACCCGCTTTGCCTCGCTCGAACTTGGCTGCGAACCCAGCCGCACCAGTGGCAACTGCGACTCGGGCTACAGCTGCGCTTATTCCTCCACCATCTCGTGGCGCGGCGAATCCACGCCCTTGCCCAAAGACATCAACCCGCGCTCGGTGTTTGATCGCCTTTTTGGCCGCGGCGCGGGCATCGGTGGGGCTGCTAAACCCGACCGCCAAAAGAGTATCCTCGATTTTGTGCTCGACCAAGCTCACGAGTTGCGCCGCGAACTGGGCCAGAACGATCAGCGGAAGCTCGACGAATACTTCACCTCTGTGCGGGAAATCGAACGCCGCATTCAGCAGGCCGAAAAGGAAGCGCCTCAATCGGTAGCCGGCATTAGTCGTCCTGCAGGTATTCCTCAGGATTATGCCGAACACATCCGATTGTTGTGCGATCTGTTAGTGCTGGCATTCCAAACCGATCAGACCCGCATCGCAACCATGGTCTTCGCGAATGAGGGCAGCAACCGCAGTTATCGGTTTATCAACATCCCCGAAGGCCACCATGACCTTTCGCATCACGGTCGCGACCCAGTCAAACTCGATAAGATACGTGCCATCAACCGCTTCCACATGGAGCAGTTTGCTCGCTTTATTGGTCAACTGAAAGCGATTCAGGAAGGCGATGGCACGTTGCTCGACAATTGCATGATTGTTTACGGCAGTGGCATCGGCGACGGTAACCGGCACAATCACGATGACCTGCCGATTCTGCTGGTCGGCAGAGGTGGCGGGGCACTAAAAACGGGACGCCATCTCCGTTATCCGAAAGAGACGCCCCTGATGAACTTGTATCTTGTGTTGTTAGACCAACTTGGGATTCACCTGGAGAAATTTGGCGACAGTAACGGCCGATTGCCTGACCTCACTTGAACCCGTCCTCCGTTGTAACCTAACCAGAACTCTGCACGAATTGATAGGCCTTAGGAGAGAACGGCCCGCAACTGTTTGTTATTGGCGAATGCCCCGGTGTAGGTGTATTTAAGTCGGCAAAGCGTTTCGGTGCTATTTGTGCGCCTACGCAAATTTCAATCCTCAAGGAGGTCTGCCATGCTTCACCGAGTATTGTATTGCCGCCTGGGGCTGGCGTTGGCCGTGCTCTGGAGCGGGTCTTCGCTGGGCTATGCACAGCCCCAAATTGAGGTTAAGCAAGTCGCCGCTGAGCAACGCGGGAAACGCCCCATCACCGTCGAAGATGTCTGGTCCATCAAACGCCTAGGCCGACCTTCCGTGTCTCCCGATGGTCGCTGGGTCGTCGTCGAAGTCACCACCTATGACATGGACAAAAACGACAGCACTTCCGACCTTTGGTTGTTTGCCACCGACGGTTCCTCCATGCGGCAACTGACGACGCACCCTGCTCGCGATAGTCAACCCGCCTGGTCGCCCGATGGTCAATGGATCGCTTTCCTCTCCAAACGCGAAGATGACACCGCTCAGATATATCTCATTCGCCCCGACGGCGGAGAAGCCCGGCCATTGTCGAAGTTACCGTCGTCGGTAACGGCTTTCAAATGGGCGCCCGACGGTAAGACTATCTACTGTATCGCAAACACCTGGCCCGATACGCCCGATGACGAAAGCCATCGCCGCCGCGATCAGGAACGCAAGGAGAGTAAAGTCCAGGCGGCCATCATCGAATCCGCGCTATTCCGCTATTGGGACCGTTGGCTCACCGACGGTCAAGTACCTATGTTGTTTTCCCTAGATGTAGCTACAGGAAAACACCGCAATTTGTTGGCAGGCCTCAATATCCATTTAGTGCCAACAAGCGCATCGGAGGAAGATTTTGACATTGCCCCTGACCAATCGGAGCTCTGTTTTGTCGCCGATAGTAGCAAGGAGTATGGTCGCGAATTCAACTCCGATATTTACACTCTGTCGTTGGACGGCCAGCGTACCTTACGGAACCTCACCGCCGATAATTTAGGTAACGATTTCAGTCCCCGCTATAGTCCCGACGGACGTTACTTAGCCTATCTCAGACAGACTACGCGCTATTTCTATGCCGATCGGCAACGCATCATGATTTACAATCGGGCCACGAAACAACATAAGGAGATTACCGCTTCCTTCGACCGATCCTGTGTCAATCCCCTTTGGACGCCCGATAGTAAACATCTTTACTTTGAAGCCGAGGACCAAGGTTATGTGCGGCTCTATCGCGTGCGCTTCGACGGCCAGGAATTGGAACCAATCACCTCGCAATATAGTGACCGCGCGGCGGCACTAAGTAGAGATGGCCGATGCTTAGTCTTTCTTCGATCTCATTTTGGTTTGCCGCCTACCTTGATGGCTCTCCATCTGCCGGGCCGCGAACTCAAATCGATAGATGCGCTCAACCGTGATTTAGTCAAGCAATGGTCTCTCGGTGTCGTGGACGAAGTGTGGTTTCCGGGAGCTGAGGATCGCCCCGTTCAGATGTGGGTCGTTTACCCACCGAACTTCGATAAGTCGAAGCGCTGGCCACTAATCCAAATCATTCATGGCGGTCCGCATAACGCGATCACCAACGAATTTCATTTTCGCTGGCCTCTACACTTATTCGCGTCGAAAGGCTATGTGGTTGCGTGTGTGAATTTCCACGGTTCTAGCGGCTTTGGTCAGGAATTCACAGACTCTATCACGGGCGACTTAGCTAGTAAGCCTTATAGAGACATTATGAAGGCCACCGATTATCTAGAGCAGTTACCTTACATAGATAAGAACCGAATGGCGGCTGCGGGAGCCAGTTATGGAGGTTATATGATTGCCTGGATCAACGGGCACACCGATCGGTTCCGCTGCTTAGTGTGTCATGCGGGGGTCTATAATTGGCACAGCATGATGGCCTCGGACATCCTCAAGTTCCGCGAACGGGCTCTAGGCGCACCGCCTTGGGAAAACATGGAGCGGGTAGACAGACAATCGCCGCAACGGTTTTCGTTTAATTTCCGCACCCCCACCTTGATTTCCCATGGGGAAAAAGATTACCGTGTCCCAGTAACTCAAGGATTTGAGTTCTATAACACGCTCAAACAGAAGGGGATTCCAACTCGACTGATTTACTTCCCCGATGAGAATCATTGGATTCTCAAGCCGCAAAATTCGCGCTTATGGTTCAACGAAGTCTTTGCCTGGCTCGACCGCCATATCGGCCACGGCCCCGAGAAGTAACCGCTGCCTACCTCGGTATATCACCGTTCAAAATGCCGATTAGCTTCATTGGTTGCGGCCATTAGAGAAAACAGCATCATTGGCTAACGAGGTCAAAATTTGCTTCGGTCGTGCCAGTCGGAGGTACTTCAAATTCCAGGGTCTGGGGTTTTTGATTAGGAGGCAGTGATTTGAAGTAATCGACATCCGAGGAGCTAGCGGCCGATTGTTTCGGCGTGATAGTGACGCGATGCTTGCCGACGATGGCACCGGGTCGGTCGGAGTCAACCAGACGTAAGGAGTAACGGCCTTCCTGATCCGTCACGCCATACGATGCGGTGCCGGCGTAGGGATTGCCCCAGTCCCCCATTGGTTGGAAGGTAACACGTGCCTCAGCCAAAGGTTGGCCATCCATGGTCACCCGTCCCGAAACGGGCACTATATTAGAGGATCGGCCGCACCCCGTGGCGACCAGGGCCAGAGTGAAGCTCAACAGCACAGCCAACCCCACCCGCATGGCCGATCCTTTCGTCTTAGGGTTAAGTCGTTGAATAGTAGCCCAATCCCGATAATCAATCTAAACAGACGATCAGGCCGAGTCCAGCGAAAACCGTTTTATAGACCGCTCAGGTTGACCTGTTCTCCGTTTTGAATCGTGGCTAAGGCGAAAAGCAAGTTGATGTCCACGGTGTTGCGAATCGGTAGAACCCGGCCATCGCCAAAGAGGAAGTTAATGACGTTGCCCGCATGCAGGCTGGCGAAGCCCCGTTTGCAGGGGTTGTTTCCTCCTGTCCCGCCAATCGCGTCACAGCGGCGATATTCATTCAGAAGCGTACGCGCTTGGCCCTGGGTGATCGAGGACTGGTTATAAGAGGTGTAAGTGTAAGCCCAAAAAGTACGGCGACGGGGATAGTCGCGATTATGGTATTCTCCGACTATGATCGTGTTAGAGGTACCGTCGTAGATATCGTCAATACGTTCTGTAGTCAAATTATTCATTTGGCAGGTCGAGTGCATGGCACCGCGCCAATTGCGTGGGAGATTGTTGCAACAATCGTCAAACCACGCGGTGCCGTCGCTACCTCCCGACACCGCGCGGTAGGATCCCCGACGATAAAGCAAGCCACTGCCTGGGCCACTTTCCGGATAGTCCAGACGGTCGGTCTCGATATCAGAAGGACAAGTGTAATACGGTCGAACTAGCGTCTCGCGAACAAAGGCATTACTTGGGTGCTCATTCGTCGCGGCGAAGTTGTACTGCCTGTAGAGGGCGTCCTGCTCCATATATGGAAGAATGAAGATAGTCCAGGTGGCTCCACTTTGAGTGCCACAACAACATCCCTCGGTGATACCACCGGGGGGCAGCGTGCCGTAGTCATTATGGTAATTGTGGAGCGCCACCCCGATTTGTTTGAGATTGTTACCACAACGCATGCGATTGGCCGCCTCGCGTACGCGCTGAATTGCTGGCAATAACAGTGCCATGAGCAGGCCAATAATCGCTATGACGACCAGCAATTCGATTAGGGTGAAACCGCGCCGACTTTTCCTAGCACCCCGCCGCATGGTTTGTACCTCCTAGGAAAGACAAGCCCCCGAACTGGAATCAGTTTGCCAGGGTCTGCCCGCTGACCCTTGCTTAATTCTATTGGCTATTTGGTTGAATGTCCACTAGCGACAGACAACAATGCGAGGTTGTGATTGCCTTGTGGACTAGGTATGAGTCCAAAGCTTAAGAATGCTGCCTAATTTTGGGATCCGTGATGGGAGTCTGGCTACAGGGGGGTAAATTTTACTTAGTAAGTGGTTTTTGCGGGATGTCGTCAGCTTTTGGGGTAATCCTGGCACCATTTCATCAGTTCCTCGCATAGGACTCACATTGCACAATTACTATGGCCGCGCCTTGCGAGGGGCCAATTGCACTGGTGAAACATGACAGTGCACAAGCGGAGGAAACGAGACGATGCGAGCGGCAGTGCACTGGGGACACTATGGTGTGCGTGGCGCCTTGGTCATGTTCTTACTAACGGGGTGGGATTGGCTTCGGCCTTTTCCGCAGGATCTGACGGCACAGAATCCCGCGGGCCTGTCCGCGCCAGCACCCGTGGTAACTGACCTGGTCAGTATCCAAGAGCGGTTCCAACTGGTCGCTAAGAAAGTTTGTCCGTGCGTGGTTTATGTGGAAGCTCGACGCAACCACGCCGAGCGCGGCGCGGAAGAGGAATCAGGTTCGGGAGTGCTGGTGCGCTTACCCGGAAGGAGCGAAATTTTCGTGTTCACCAATTACCACGTCGTGGCAGGAGCCAGACCTGAGGGAGTGGTGGTGCACTTGGCGGATCGCCGCGTGCTTCATCCGCAACGGATTTGGGGGGACGCCGAATCCGACGTTGCGGTGCTTTCATTAGGCGATAGGCATGACCTCCCCACGGCGACGCTCGGGGATAGCGACCGCATGGAAGTTGGCATGTGGGTGTTGGCCATCGGCAGTCCGTTCGGACTGAATCAGACGGTAACCCACGGCATCTTGTCGGCGCGAAATCGGGGACAGGTCAGTTTGGGCCAGGGTATCCGCATTAAGGAGTTCTTGCAAACCGATGCACCTATCAATCCCGGTTCCAGTGGCGGGCCGTTGGTGAATCTCAACGGCGAGGTTATTGGAATTAACACGGCGATTGCCTCACCCAGCGGGTCGAGCAGTGGCGTGGCGTTCAGCATTCCGAGTAATTTGTTCCGCCGCTTCGCTCTGGAATTGTTGGAGAAGGGAAGAATCATCCGCGGCGCCTTAGGGGTGCAAGTGGCTCATACATTCGAGCCTGCGGAGGCGCTGCGTCTGGGTTTAGAGCGTACCGACGGCGCTGTGGTAGAGGCCGTCATGTCGGGTAGCCCTGCAGAAAGGGCAGGCTTACGCCCCGGCGATATCGTGCTCGAGTTGGATGGAACGACCATTGAACACGGCAATCACTTTATCAACCTGGTCAGTGATACGCCTCCAGGCAAGGAGGTGACTTTGACCGTATGGCGCTCAGGGCAACGTCTTCAGTTGCGGGCTATCGTTGCTGACTGGGACACTCTGAAACAGCAATGGCAACTGGAGCGAGCCATCGGACGCTAAAGCCCTTGCTGGCCAGTTCTCAAAGTTCCGGCAACGAAAAAGTCGAAGTCCACCGCGTCCGGCTCCGCCTTCACGAAATTCCCCGCCAGTGCACTGTCGGACAATTATTCCTCTTCCTGCTGTCTGCGCAGATAAATGAATAGGCCGATAAGCGCGACTAACAGGACACTCACAATGATCATGTAGAGCCAGAAGTTTTCCTGAATCCACTGCATGTGCGGTCTCCTTGTTGTGAAAAGGCCCTAGATAAACCTACGCAAGCAAGCTGGCACGTCGCACGGATTTTGAATTATGTTGTCTTAGTTTGTAGCTATTCCAAAGCTGAAATTCAAGTGAGCCAGTGAAAAAATCTAACCTTTGGCGGCCTGAACGATCGTTATAAATTCCATCGCTTGCAGGCTGGCGCCGCCGACGAGCACACCGTCCACATCGGGCTGCGCCAGTAAGGAAGCAGCATTCTTCGAGTTCACGCTGCCGCCATACAGAATTCGCAGCCTTTGTGCCACCCCAGAGCCAAAATGCTGGCCGAGCCAATCGCGCACCCAGCTATGGACTTCCTGGGCTTGTACAGGGGTGGCGTTCACGCCCGTGCCTATCGCCCATACTGGTTCGTAGGCTAGTACGACTTTGGTCAGTTGGTCTGCTGTCAGCGCCATGACGCTATCTTGCAGCTGCGCGCGAAGGATCGCGAAGGTCTGGCTATCGTCGCGTTCCTGTTTCGTTTCACCGATACACAAAATCGCCTGCAAGCCGTGTTGTACGGCCGCAACCAGCTTGCGACGAATGAACTCGTGGGCTTCTCCAAGACCGCGGCGGCGTTCACTATGGCCGATGATCACCCATTGACAGCCGCAGTCGAGCAGCATAACGGGACTCACTTCACCTGTGAAGGCACCCTGAGGCTCGGGATGAACGTTCTGGGCACCTAAAGCGATACGGCTCCCCGCTAACACTTCACGCACGGGCAGTAAATAAGGAAAAGGCGGACAGACGGCAACGTCCACGGCGGTTTCCTGGCCCACTGCTTCGACGATTTGCTGGGCCAGGTGCACGGCCGTCTGCCGCGTCGTGTGCATCTTCCAGTTGCCCGCGACGAATTTTTTTCGCATAAGCAATTCCGTCGGCTAGCTGATTGTTTTGCCAAACAGTTCGGCCAGACGTCGTAGATCCCGCATCAGGTCCGCATATTGGGAAGGCAGGAGTGCTTGGGCCCCATCCGACAAAGCTTTCTCGGGGGCACAGTGCACTTCGATATGCACGCCGTCGGCACCTGCCGCTACAGCCGCTCGTGCCATGGCTGGGATCAAGTCCGGCCGGCCCGTCGCATGGCTCGGATCCACAATGATGGGCAGGTGGCTTTGGCCTTGCACATTCGGTACGGCGCTCAGGTCGAGCGTATTGCGAGTGGAATCCTCAAAGGTGCGCACGCCCCGCTCACACAGGACGACCTGCTCATTGCCTTCAGAGAGAATATATTCGGCCGACAGCAGTAAATCTTTTACCGTGGCGCTCATGCCACGCTTGAGCAACACTGGTTTCCTGGTACGTCCCACTTCGCGCAGCAGATCGAAGTTCTGCATGTTGCGGGCGCCAATTTGAAACATGTCGGCATAACGGTTGACCAACTCGACCTGCCGGGGATCCATAACCTCGGTAACAACCGGCATATCGTATTTTTTCCCAATGTCGTGCAGGATACGCAAACCAACCTCGCCCAGGCCTTGAAAACTGTACGGACTGGTTCGTGGCTTAAAGGCACCGCCCCGGAGAATATTTGCCCCCGCCGCTTTCACTGCCGCAGCTATGGTATCAAGGATTTCATAATTCTCGACAGCACAAGGCCCGGCAATCATGGCCAAAAAGCCACCACCAATCTTGACGCGCCCCACCTGTACGATGGTATCCGTCTTCTTGAACTCCCGGCTCGCCAGCTTGAACGGCTTCAAAATTGGGAGGACCTGCTCGACGCCGGGTAGTGCCGCCAAAGGCTGCGCCTGCAATTTTTGCTCGTCGCCGATGACTCCGATAATGGTGCGATGTTCGCCGCGACTGACATGTGGACGCAGCCCCCATTCTTCGATGCGTTTCAGGATATATTCGAGGTCACTCTGCGTGGCCTGGGGTTTAAGGACGATAATCATGACGCCAAAGCCTCTCTCCGTATCGCATGGTTTGGTTCCTGCCAGCCGAGGCTTGGGCCAAAAGGCCTCCGCCCCTTCCTGTTAGTCATCAATGCTTAGGCCCATTAAAGCTCGTTCCCTCAGCAGCCGCACGCACCTGCGGTAACAAGACCGCTTTGGCCTGGAGCTGGTCAACTGACATAAATGTTCACTAAGCTCAAGGTCAACGCGTTGCCTTCGACCCGCGTGCGCCTGCCACGGTATCGAATTGCGCTCTATTTCGTCGCACTTAGGTAACACGATTTCGAGACTGCTATCACCTACCATATAAATACCCAGTCCATCGTCAATGAACGGAGCCGGGCACGTTGTCGTGGCGGAAAGCTCCCTCATCTATCTGCCTACTCATTCACATCTGCGCTCTTGATGACATAATCCCTTTCCAAGCCGAGTTAAAGGTGCGTGCCAGTGATAACTTTGCCTTACCTATGCGCCCATGGGAAACCTGATCAATTTTGTACTATCCCGACCCTACTTCCACTGTCGGCAGGCTGGGTGTGATAAAGGCAGCCACACTCCGCCTTGTTTCGAGCTGGCCACACATTGCGTAATAAAATTCATGCCGTCCACACCATCGTAAACATTGGGATAAAGAGTATTCTTCGGATCGACCTTCTGCCCCGTTGCTCGCTTGATGATGTCGTCGTAGGCAGCGGTATAAATGTTGGCGAATGCCTCGATGAACGCCTCGGGATGGCCGGAGGGTAGGCGACAGCTCCGTTTGGCTACCTCCGTAGTAAATGGGGCATTTGGATCCCGGGTATAAAGGCGATGAGGCTGGCCGTTGACTTTCAACCACATCTTATTCGGCTCCTCCTGGTGCCACTCGAGCGACCCTTTCGTGCCGTCAATTTCGATCCAAAGATCATTCTCGCGACCATGAGAAATCTGCGAAGCAGTTATTGTGCCCAGGGCGCCGTTTTGATACTGAATGATGCACGTGCCATAGTCGTCGAGCTGCCGACCTGGTTCGAAAATCTTGAGCACGCAGCAAACTCTCTCTGGCAACAATCCCGTGATATATCGCCCTAAGTTGTAAGCATGAGTGGC
Organism: Gemmatales bacterium; assembly: GCA_025060195.1. Classification (GTDB taxonomy): domain Bacteria; phylum Planctomycetota; class Planctomycetia; order Gemmatales; family HRBIN36; genus HRBIN36. The sequence continues at coordinate 30,123 of JANXCQ010000005.1, forward strand.
GATATCGCCGAAGCACCCTGCGGCGCCGCTCCGCGCTGGGTCAGTCCGCCAGCTGGCCTGTTTCTGGCCCTGCAGTTCCAGCCGCGTGCGTAGCCAACCTTGGATATAAAAGGCACGAATCGCTTGGATTTCGCCGAGTTCGCCGTGGAGCACCATGTCCCGCGCTTGCCGCACTAACGGATAACCTGTGTAGTTGTGGGTCAGAGCGAAAACTATGCCCGTGCGTTCCACAATACGCGCCAATTCTTCCGCCTGTTCCAGCGTAAGCGTCATGGGCTTGTCACAAATCACGTTGAAACCTGCCTCAGCAAAGGCCTTAGCAATTTCAAAATGCGTGTGATTGGGCGTGGCGATAGTGACAAAGTCAATCCGTTGGTCGGCGGGTAATTTGCTCTCCTTTTCCACCATTTCCTGATAGGAGCCATACGCACGCTCGGGGGGAATGTCATAATCCGGGGCCGAGGCTTTCGCCCGTACGGGGTCGGAAGAAAGCGCGCCTGCCACCAGCACCGCGCGGTTGTCCAAGATGGCTGCCATGGCATGCACCCGGCCGATAAATGCTCCTTGGCCCCCACCCACTAAACCCATCCGCAGCTTACGATTCAAGGGTGCATTCACGCCCATGAAGTTGACTCCTTGCCTGAATCACCGCGATTGTCGCCAATTCCTTGGAAGCCGCATTGACAGATGCGCTGCACGTTGTATGCACTCAAGTGCACCGCGGCCAGCAGATTTTTGCCCAAGCTTCAGGAAACGGCTTGCCATGCCTCTTCGATTTGAGCCCGCCGCATCCAGAACAATTTACGGCCCAAGGAAAATCTCTTCCGGTCAAGCGATGAAGGAACCCGTTTCATGGGCGTACTCGACGTGGCTTCCTGGGTAGTTCTGATAGCGGCGCTCCTTACTTGGTACGGTTTCGCTTCGCGCATGCGCCGTGCCTTTCGCTATGCGCAATGCTGGACGCCGGCGAAAACTTTACTAGTTTTCAGTGGCTGGGCTAGCACATGGATTCAACTGGGCGCGCTTTCTTGGTATGGTCCGCTGACCCTGGGGCACGCGCTATTGGCGTTGGTTTTATATGCGAGCGCGTACGCGCTGTTCCGCGCTGCCTTGCGGGCACATGGTGCAACTAAGCCCGCTTTCGTTTTCACCCAAGTGGCACCGAGTTCTTTCTGTACGGCTGGCCCCTATCGCTATATTCGCCATCCTCTTTATACCGCTTATATATTAGCTTGGTTGATTCCGCCGTTAGCAACTGCTCAACTCTGGGTTGTAATTCCCACGATCTGGATGACGTTCCTATACACCATCGCTGCCTGGCGCGAAGAACGCGCCTTCGCCTGGACTCCTTATGCGGCCCTCTATCAACGATATCGCCAACAAGCTGGCATGTTTTGGCCACGACCAAGAACTTTGCTGGCCGACTTAGTTGCCAGGTGGCGTGCCGAGGTCCCTGCCCACGATCGCTTGACGGATGAACCACGCTTTCCAGAATCGCCGGCAACAAGTCCGCGTGAGCAGGTTCATCTTGCGCCGGGAGTACACCAAGAGCGTACTGCCGCCTAACTAACCGTTGTGGAAACCTACTTATAGTGGACCCACATGGGAGAGCTCCAAGCCAGTTCGCCGTCTTCCTGCATGACGCGAAAGTAATAATAATGCAAGGGTTTTTCTGGCTTCGGGTCTGTCCAAGTAAACTGTAAGCGGTCTAATTTCTTTCCTGGAATTGTGGCGATTGCTTGACTATCGCGAAGTACATCTACCTGCTTGATCGGCGCCGTCCCGTGCACAAAAACTTGGAACATAGGGGGCTGCAGTACTTCCCATTCATCGCCCATCGTATAAGGTCCGCTGCGGACTTCCAGAATGATGTCATCAGTAGCTGCGTAGCAATGGCGTTTCCGCGCTGCCTCTAAAATGGCTTCTCGATCCCGACGTTCCGCCAGTGCGACAAAATAAGATATATGAGTGGACCAATGATCACTTGATGCCTGAAAGCCGAGGCGATACCCCTTGGCTAGGGCATTATTAATGTAGCCACTGGGTTGCCAGCCCCCAATTTGCGGTGGGAACTTTCCAGATTTCGGGTCATAACCAGCCCGCGGGCAATCAGGATATTCATAGCTCATGCGGTCGCCCTGATAAATTTCCACAATCGGCTCAACTAGGGGGTCATGATCACGCCAATCGGTACCCATGTTGGTAGCCGAAGTATGGGAGGCACAAATGCCGCCTAATTCGCGGAGATAACGATATAGCATCTTCGTATCGTCGGCGTGGACGTTACCCACACGCTTATCCGGATCAGGTTCCTGCAAACGAGGCAAGGTCATCACTCCCCGCTTGGCAAACATCACGTTACGATGACCGTGAGGATAAGCCACGCTGCGCTCATAGCTGAACATGGGCAAAAACACCTCGGGCACGTGATAGGCATCGGTCATTTTCTGTGTCAACCACCACGTGTATTCTCGCCCGGCTCCATTATCGTGATCGCCGCTGCCAATCCAATCTAAGTCGGCCGCATCCCGGGCATAGCGGAACATGTCCTCTAAACAACCATCCGGGCCACCATCCCAGGAAATTTCCGTGTGCCGATGAAACTCGCCCCGCAGTAAATAATAATGCTTTCCTCCTACTCGCACTTGATAGTCGCGCATTCGCCTCACGATAGCCTGCTCTTTTTCAGCAGCGGCTAAGTCTTTTTTCCCCGGCGTGTGCGGTCTCAAGTCAGGGGGCAGCGCTGGTGTGGGCAAGTTAATATAGCTGCAATAAAGGTCATAACCTATTTTTTCAGGTGTCGTATAGCGGCCATCCGTGGTATGGAGCACTAATGATCCCCCCGACGCGTGCGGTAATAAAACAGGTCGACTATCCATCAGGTTACAGGAATGATGCAACTCAATCGGGTCGGACCACGATTTACCCTGTAGGCACCGCAAAAAGGAGAGCCAATACGAACCGGGGTGCGTGGAATAGCGGGTGCCAAATTTTTGGCGGTAAGAAAGCCAGAGTCGTCCCTGACCATCTAAGCCTAGTCGCGGATGACTATAGCGGGGACTGCGCTCGAAACGCACCGCGGCTAAGCGCTCGTAAGGCATCTTAGGTGGTTCGACTTGGGATATCGGTAACTCCGCGGTCGGCTCGAGTAACTTGCCCTCTTGCCAGCAAACAACACGCACGGATCGGGAACTATATAGAGGCTGGCCTTCGGTATCGAACGCTCCGAAGTCCTTACCCCATTTCTCCGGACCTTCTTCATAAGCAATCCACAGTCGCCCCGCTTCATCCCAGACGATACTTGGTCGGGCTTCAAACTTAGCCGTAGTCGCTACAGGATGGAAACTGATCTTCGTGCCGGCAATTATAGCTATATAAACATCGTAATCCCCGTGATAAATATCGAACGCAATAGCGACGCGCCCATCGCCAGAAGCCGCGATCGCAGGCGACCACTGGTTCGCAGGCAATGTGGTCCCGAGACGGCCTGCCTGAATTACCTTGTCATTTTCTATAGTGCAAAAACGTATAGTTGCTTTACCAGTGCGGTCCCAACTTTGCCAAGCGACCCAGACGCGGCCCTGACTGTCGGTGCAAGCCACGGGACTTAGATCGGGCCCGGGGCTATCCTGAGATAGAAGTACCTCAGGGCTCAATTTGAGAGCGGCCCCTGCCTGGGCTGCGGGTTCTAATTGCCGCAGAAAGATGTCGAAGTTTCCTTGACGTTGGGCACTATAGAACACAGAAACACGACCATTTTTATCGGCCGCGATGGCACAACGCACCAAGTCTTCCTGCGGCCCCGTAATAGCAATGGGAGCCGACCATTTACCTTGGCGGTGGTACCGCACTAAGAGTTGATCTGCGAATCCCAACTGACAAAACTGTCGAAAGTCCTGAGGCATTTCCTTGAGTTCCGAGGCTTCGATCCGGCGAGAGGGGTCGCGCAGTCGGTAAGCCGTGTAGGCCAGCCACAACGTGCCGTCGGGAGCATGACAAGCGGCGGGAAAGTCATCCTCGGTCGGTTCGGTTACGATGGGCGTTGCCGTGCTAATGAGGCGAATTACCGCTGACTTGTCCCATAGATAAACTCTTTCCCCCTTGAGAACTTTCCCAAGCGGTACGACTTGTTTAGCAGGCTGACGGTTGGGGATTTCCACGTGCAGGGCGGCCTCGGGCTGGAGGTCGGCCAAGTGGAATACGATGCCAACACTGTCGATGCCCTCCAGGCGTGCCACGGCCGGTTGGCCTTTGGGCAGACGAATTGGCCGACGCGTGTGGGCAGACCAGGCGTCGCCTCGAATCGCGTCGGTATCCCGGAAGTGATAACCTTCCCGATGAACAATCTTACCTCCGACCAAGTGCGCTCGACCTGACCAATCGCTCGGCTCGGTGTCGGTCAACCCCATCTCCAACAATACGGCCACAGCGTGGGCTTGCTCTTGGCTAGCCCTGGCCCATTGGAGTACAAGTAGTCCCTGGGGTTTGGGCTGGGCCAACACCACCAACAAACCTAACAAGCCCACGCTGCCGCTCGTTATTAGGCACTTGCGTATCATGGCCGTGCCTCCTGATGGCGACAGATGCGACAGGAATGTTGGTATTAGTGTAACGCCGTTGCGTGTCCAAGTGTAGTGGTGGTAAATTTTGGCGGCTCATGGAGCGCCGAACTATCAGCGCGTTCGAGCCGTAGCATATTGTTTTCGCGAAACTTAGTGGATTAGGCCGATAACATAGTCGCGTGAGGGGCCTTGCATTCCTGTGCCGACAACAAATCAAACTTTTACTTGCCGAAAATGGTAGCAGTTGTTATATCCATTTCCATATTGGCCACCGCCGGAAATTGGCAAGCACTTTCTCGTAGCCATGCGCTTTTGGCTTTTAGACGGAATAACCTCCTACGAGCCAGGCAAATACTTGGAGGGCTACAAACGCCTCACGCTGGCCGAAGAGTATTTGGCAGAACATTTTCCGGGCTTCCCCATCATGCCTGGTGTGCTCATGCTGGAGGCGCTGATCCAAGCAGGCGCTTGGCTAATTCGATTGACCGAAGATTTTGCTCATAGCGTAATTATCCTACGCCAGGCAAAGGGAATAAAATACGGAAGTTTTGTTGAACCCGGTAGTAGACTGGACCTGCGCGTAGAAACAGTATCAGGAAATTGGCCTAAGGTCGGTGAAATAATTTGGCTGAAGGGAATTGGCGAAGTCAATGGACACCAGGCCGTGACAGCGCGGTTAGGCTTGACTCGCTACAACTTAGGCGAAAGTAGGCCGGATGGACTAGAGCTTGACAGCGAACTGCGAAATGTGTATCGGCGTCAATATTACTTATTGTGCGGTCGCACAACATCGCAGCTTGGCTAAAGGTCTCCATGCTTTGCGAATTGTCCCAAGAAGTAAGCGTCAAACCTCTCGACTTTGGGTTTTCGCATGAAATGTCCAGGGTCCTTGAATCCTTGGAGAGATTGAGGATTGAACGCATTCATTGACTCTAGTGAAAACGGTTGTGCGTTGTGTCTTCCCCTGGCAAACTTATGAGAAAGAGGAAGGGGTAAGGTCAAACTTATCCCAATTGTATGACACGAGATGCATTTCATGCGAGGCGATGCTAACTCGAAGCAAAAAGCGCACCAAAATGCTACAAATAAGGACGAAGCGAAAAGATAAGAACTTGACTGCTAAATCGTAAGTCGGGAAAAAATAGGAAAAGAACTTATACAAGGATCACCAGGGAACTGCTGGATGCGGCTAAAGGGGAAGGTAGCGATAGTAACTGGGGCCAGCCGCGGCATAGGCCGCGCGATCGCGGAGATTTTCGCCACGGAAGGTGCTCAGGTAGCCGTCGTTTACCGTGGCCAACGCGAGGCCGCAGAGAGTGTCGTCCAAGGAATTCTGCAACGCGGTGGCCAAGCGAAGGCCTACCAAGTAGATGTCAGCGATTGGGCCGCGGTGAAAAATTGTGTTGAGCTGGTCTTAGCTGATTGGGGACAAATTGACATCCTGGTGAATAATGCCGGAATCATCCAGGATGGGTTATTCTTGCAGATGGAGCCTGAGGCTTGGTATCGGGTGATGCAAACCAACCTGAACGGCACGTTTCATTTCACTCGCGCGGTAGTAGAGCCAATGTTTCGTCGTCGGCAAGGTCGAATCATTAACATATCGAGCGTGGCTGCGGAGCGAGTGAATCGAGGCCAAACCAACTACGCCGCCAGTAAAGGTGCCATCAATGCGTTCACCCGAGCGCTGGCTGTGGAATTGGCCAGTCGCAATATTACCGTCAACGCCATCGCCCCGGGTTTTATCGAGACGGACATGACTCAAGCTGTGCGAAACGTGGCGGGTGAGCAGCTCCAAAAGGCTATACCCATGCGGCGTCTTGGCAAGCCCGAGGACGTCGCCAAGGTGGCCTTGTTTCTGGCCAGTGACGACAGTGGCTATATAACTGGGCAAGTGATAACTGTGGATGGCGGTCTGAGCCTGGGGGGTATCTCGGCTTAGCCGACTGTGTGTATTGGCCCAGGTAGTGCTACGACCGCTAAAGCTAGGGGAGGTGTGACCTTATGCCGTCGAAGCAAGAGATTTACGAAAAGGTCGTTGCCACATTGGTGGACTCGCTGAACGTGGAGCCGGAAGAGGTTCGCCCCGAAGCGACCTTACAGGGCGATTTAGGGGCAGAATCGATTGATTTCCTGGACATTGTGTTCCGCCTGGAACGGGGCTTCGGTATCAAGATTCCACGAGGCGAGCTGTTCCCTGAGTCGATTTTCCAGGGTGATCCCCAATACGTGCAGGACGGCAAGGTAACCCCTCAAGGCATTGAGTTATTGAGGCAGAAATTGCCCTTTGCCGATATAGATTCCTTTGCGAAAGATCCCCAGCTGAGCAAGATTAGTGACTTGTTTACCGTGGAGATGATTTGCCGCTACCTGGAGCATCGCCTGCAGACCGAAGAGGCAGCTGCGCCCCAGACTCACTGAGGAGGGCGACGAACTGGTGTTGGAAGTGATGAAACGCAAGCGAGCTGAGCGACTGACGAAAACGTGGTATCGTTGTAGCCATGCCTTGCAAAGGGCATCGGGGTAGCAACACATGCTCAGCAAGGCGCAATCAAGGTAGATAGGTTGTGCGCTGGATTTGGATAGACCGCTTCGTGGAATTTGAACCGGGCCGACGCGCCAAGGCCATTAAGAACTTGACCCAGGCGGAGGATTACTTTCGCGAGCACCTGCCAGGCTACCCAATTTTCCCAATATCTCTGCTCTTAGAAGGCTTGGCACAAACAGGAGGCATTTTGGTCGGCGAGGCAGGAAACTTCGAGCGAAACGTTGTCTTGGCGAAGATCGCATCGGTGCAAGTTCATGCGGAGGTTTATCCGGGCCAACAACTGGAATACGAGGTGGAATTACTCGATCTGCGCGAGGAGGGTGCCACTGTGCGGGGAATAGCCCGCGTGCAAGCGCAGGTAGTGGCTGAAGCGGAAATCATGTTCGCTCATGTTCGCCCAGAGCAGATTGGACTACAGGAAAACTTCGTCTTCTCGGGCGAGCTGAAAAAGCTCCTAGCCTTGAATCGTTTACTACCACCAGGAAAGCGGTAATCCCGCCCGACGGATTTTAGGAACATGGAACCACGAGTGGTAATCACGGGAATGGGCTTGCTCACCCCTCTGGGTTGGAAACTGGAGGCGATTTGGCAGAATCTCCAGGCGGGTAAGAGCGGAGTACGGCGTATTCAAGCCTTCGACCCCAGTGCATTACCCACCCAGATTGCCGGGGAAATCGCTGACTTCGATGCCAAAGATTTCGTCGATCGCAAGGATCGCAAGGCGTTGAAAGTCATGTCGCGTCCGATTCAGTTGGCTGTATGCGCGACCAATTTAGCGCTCCAAGATGCGGGGCTGAACCCAGCCCAAGTTGACCCGACTCGATTGGGCGTGGTTTACGGCGCTGGGTTAATTGCCAGTGAACTAGAAGAGCTCGGCCCAGCGGCCAAGCTGACGACCAACGGCCAGCCTTATTTTGTCGATCTTGAAAAGTGGGGCCGGGAAGGTTTGGCTGCCATGCCGCCATTGTGGATGCTCAAGTATTTGCCAAACATGTTGGCGTGTCATGTCTCCATCTTGCATAACGCTCAGGGGCCGAATAACTCGATTACCCAAGGCGATGTTGCTTCACTGCTGGCCTTAGGCGAAGCTTGGCGCATTCTCCGTCGAGGCGCAGCGGATGTCATGCTCACTGGGGGTGGCGATAGCCGACTCAATCCGTTGAGCATGTCGCGACTGTGTTTGTTCGCTCCGTTGAGCCGACGTAATGAAGCCCCAGAAGAGGCCAGCAGGCCTTTTGATCGCGAGCGCGACGGCCTGGTGCCGGGGGAGGGCGCCGCAATTCTAGTGCTAGAGACCCTGGAACATGCACAGCGGCGGGGCGCCAAGATTTACGGCGAAGTCGTGGGTTTTGCTTCAGGATTCGACCGCCGCCGCAGTGGCGCTGTGCTGGCTCAAGTTATTGGCCAAGCCATCAAAAATGCGGGGGTGCATCCGGAGGCGATTGACCACATCAACGCCCACGGTTACAGCACGCCCAAAGAAGACGTTTGGGAAGCGGCTGGATTGGCCGAGGTATTTGGTCCGAATAATAATCGTCTGCCGGTGTTCGCGGCTAAGAGTTATTGGGGCAACCTGGGCGCAGCAGGCTCCGTCGCTGAGTTAGCTATCAGCCTCTTAGCTTGGCGCCACGGTTTGCTGCCGCCGACCCGCAACTATCGCTACCCAGATCCCGCCTGTCCGATCTATGTGCTGGCAAACCGCTGGCACGAATCGCACAAAGATTACTTTCTCAAAGTCGCCATCGGGGAGCGCGGCCATTGTGCCGCTGCGCTATTCCGCCGTTGGCGCTAATCCTAAGAGCGATAAGCCATGCGCCGCCGAGTCGTCATTACCGGCATGGGCGTTGTGACCCCGCTTGGGCACAGCGTAGATGCTTTGTACCGGAGCCAAATCGAGGGCCGCAGCGGCGTCGGATATATTACGCATTTTGATGCCCGTACTTTTCCGACTCGGATTGCTGCCGAAGTTCGCGACTTTGAGCTGGCTGACTACCTGGGTGGGGATGCCCAAAAGTTCGAGGATGTCGGGGCCAATTGTCGATTCGCCCTGGCAGCGGCCAAGCAGGCTCTGGAAGACGCAGGCGTGCTCAACGGAGGCGTAGATCGTCGGCGTTTTGGCGTGTATTTAGGCACGGGCGAAGGTCAGCAGGATTTCTTCGCCTTTATTAGCCTGATTGGTCGATGTTATCAGTCCGAGACGCAAAGCGTGGACGTGCGGCGGTTTACTGAATTGGCCCTGCGGGAGTTACACCTCGGCCGCGAGCGGGAGCAGGAACCTCACACGACCGTGGCCCATATCGCGGAATATTTCGGTTTGGAAGGCCCTAATTACAACTGTCTGACGGCCTGCGCTGCTAGCAGTCAGGCCATCGGCGAGGCGGTCGAGTTGATTCGTCGTGGCGAAGCTGACTTAGTGCTTTCGGGCGGCAGCCATAGTATGATCCATCCATTTGGCGTAACTGGGTTCTGTCTGCTGACGGCACTGTCCACGCGGAATGATGAGCCAACCAAGGCCTCCCGGCCGTTCGATGCTCAGCGGGACGGTTTCGTCCTGGGCGAGGGGGCAGGCATGTTGGTCTTGGAAGAACTGGAGCATGCGCGACGGCGCAAAGCGCATATTTATGCTGAAATCACGGGTTACGGTCTGAGTGCAGATGCGTTTCGCATCACCGACAGTCACCCCGAAGGACGTGGGGCGGTTGCCTGTATGGCGGATGCCCTCCGCGACGCCGGTTTACGGCCTCAAGACATCGGCTACATCAACGCGCACGGCACTAGTACCCAAGTGAACGACAAAGTGGAAACGCTGGCGATCAAAAAGGTCTTTGGCGAATATGCCTACCAGGTGCCTATTTCCAGCTCGAAAAGTATGATTGGGCATCTCATCGCCGCCGCAGGCGTAGTTGAGCTGATTATTTGTGTCATGAGTCTGCGTCATGGAATTTTACCTCCCACCATCAATTATGAACATCCCGACCCAGAATGCGACCTCGATTACATCCCCAATGTGGCCCGAGAAAAACGCATCGAGCACGCCTTGAGCAATAGTTTCGGATTTGGCGGTCAAAACGTGTCCTTAATTGTGAGCCGATTCCGAGATTAGTCCTAAGCCTGCGTCAAACGTGTGTTAGAGTTGTCGGGGCAAAGATACGATCTGCCTCTCCTCCAAGCCGGGAAGGTTTTAGGCCCTTGAAAAAACAAGTTGGCTCTATTGAATAAAAAGCATTGGAAACTGGACGAAAGGGGAGAAAGACATAGATAAGAGAAGATATTTCCTACCGCCAATCAGAGCTAAGTGTCCTCCCAGAAGCTAGACCATGTAACGCAGTGCTATAAGCTGCCAATCTTCAAGGAACCATTAGCGCAACCGAGCCTAGTGATGGTTACCGGCAAGCGGCTACGCACTACTGAGCCAGCCCGAGATTACGCACCCGGAGGAAGAAACAGTGGACTGGCTTGGATCGCTCTTGACTTGGATAATTTGCTTTGCCCTGACGTGTGCAGGGTTGTTTGGTTTGTTTTTGGCTTGGATTTTTTATCGCTATGTCGGGATCATCGTGCGGATTTTTCAGGAACGCCCGATCTTTATAGTGCCCCATGGCGAACCAGTAGCGGACGCTGAGGATGTTTCCTTCCCTACGACGGACGGGCTGCACCTGATGGGAAGTTATTTGCACACACCGCGGCCACGGCGGAAGGGGGTGATCCTGTTTGGCACCGAATACGGCTCCAATCGCTGGTCGTGCTTGCAATATTGCCGTCAATTGCTTGACGAAGGCTTCGATATTTTCACGTTTGAATTTCGCAATTGCGGCGAAAGCGATTGTATGCCGGGTTACAAGATGCTCCAGTGGGTGACAAACTACGAAGTGGAAGACGTGTTAGCCGCTGTACGTTATCTCAAGAGCCGACCCGACGCCGACGACCGCGGCATTGGCTTTTTCGGAGTCAGTCGCGGAGGCAGTGCGGGAATCCTCGCGGCCGCACGCGAGCCTTATATTCGCTGCGTGGTCACCGATGGAGCTTTCGACACTATCGGCACCATGGTACCTTACATGCAACGATGGATAAGCCTGTATAGTCTGGTGCCCAACCTATACCGGATACTCCCGCGCTGGGTCTACATATTGGCAGCACGCATGGCGCTTTGGAAATTATCACAGCAATACGGCTGTGAATATCCCAGCGTGGGACGCGCTATATCCAAGCTGGCTCCTCGACCGTTGCTTATGATCCACGGCGGTGCGGATAACTATATTCGCCCCGAGTGGGCCCGTGAGCTTTTCGCACGAGCTCGGGAGCCCAAAGAGCTTTGGATTGTGGAGAAGGCCAAACATAACCAGGCCGTCCAAGTGGCGGGCGAGGAATACCAGGAACGAATTTGCCAGTTCTTCCAAAAGCACTTAACCTCCTCGCGAAAAACCCGATGGGAATCTCAGGAAGCGATCAAGAGGTTGTGAATTAGGATCGAACATAGTTGCCAGGAAGGTAGGTACTTACCGCCCAGCGCTCAAAGCAGCATGCTGGGATGCTGCTGGAACTAGCAACTAGGGAGAAGGCTACCGATGTTATTGTGGTTACTTCGAAAAACGCTGGCTTTTTTTGCCAAACGGCAGGCGCGTCGTTGGGCGGAAGCATTTGCTCAGGCCACCCAACAACCGCGGGAGGTTCAAGAAGCGCTGTTACGCCGCATCCTAACACGACATGCACCAACCGAGTTTGGACGAGAGCATCATTTCTCTGAGATTCGAACCTTGGCCGATTATCGCCGACACCTGCCTATTCGCTGTTATGAGGATTTTGAGCCGTATATCGAACAAGTCAAGCGTGGTCGGCTCAAAGTGCTCCTCGGCGACGAACGCCTCCTGATGTTTGCCCTTACCAGCGGCACAACTGCCAGCCGGAAGTTTATCCCCGTCACAGAGCAATATTTAGCAGACTACCGCCGCGGCTGGACGATTTGGGGGCTGCATGTTTATCAGAGACATCGCGATGCGCTGATGCGGCCGATTTTGCAGTTGGTCAGCGATTGGGACGAGTTCCGCACCGAATCTGGAATCCCGTGCGGCAGCGTCAGCGGTCTGACAGCGCATATGCAGAAACGGTTTATCCGTTGGATGTATTGCATGCCCAGCTGCACCGCGAAAATCCGCGACATCCAAGCGAAGTATTACGTGGCCCTGCGGCTCAGTCTGGCCCGCGACGTAGGCATGATCATCTCGGCCAATCCTAGCACATTGGTCAACTTGGCCCGCACACTAGAACAGTATCAGCACGAACTTATCCGCGATCTGCACGACGGCACTTTATATTCCGGCGTGGAAGTGCCCAAGGCCGTGCGCGAGGCCTTGCGCTCCAAGTTACGCCGTCAGCGCCGGCGGGCCTGGGAGTTGGACCGCTTAGCCGAACGCACGGGCACCCTGCGACCAAAAGACGTTTGGCCCCGGCTCGCCCTTCTAGGCAACTGGACCGGCGGCAGCGTTGGCGCTTATTTGCGGCTTTATCCTCGCTACTTCGGCGACACCCCTGTGCGCGACTTGGGATTACTAGCCAGCGAAGGACGCTTCAGCATCCCGCTGGAAGATCACACACCCAGTGGTGTCCTAGACATCACCAGCCATTTCTTCGAGTTCATCCCCGTGGATGAAATGGATTCGTCCCAGCCAACCGTCTTAGCCGCCCATGAAATCGAGGAAGGGCGCGATTATTTTCTCATCCTGACAACAGCCTACGGCCTGTATCGTTACAACATTTACGACGTGGTGCGCGTGACCGGTTTTTATCACCGCACGCCCATGATTGCGTTCCTGAACAAGGGGAGCCACTTCGCCAACATCACCGGGGAGAAACTCTCTGCCTTCCAAGTTTCCGAAGCGATGCGCCAGGCCCTCGCCGACCTTGACCTGGCGCTAACCAACTACACGTTAGCCCCGTGTTGGGATGAGGAGCGACCATACTACGGCTTGTTTATCGAACAAAGCGAACCGCTTAGCAAGGCTCAGGTGCTCCAGTTGGCCCAGGCTCTAGACCGCAGGCTCCGCCTAGCCAACAGCGAGTACGATGATAAACGCAAAAGTCGGCTGGGCGAAATTCGCGTGATACTGGTAGCGGCCCAGGGATTGCACGATTGGGACCGCCAGCGGTTGCGCCGTAGCGGCGGCACTCCCGAACAATACAAACATCCCGTGCTCTGGCCTGATTTCTCCTTCCGCGAGCAAGTACCCGTCGTCGCCGAACTTCATCCCAGCTTCTCCTTTCATTAGCGGCTCACTGCGCGGAAGCACGCGGCTCGCCAGTGGCGCTTGAGGAAAAGGCGATTTCACGGCCTAGGCAGGCAAATTCCCCGCGCCAACTGGTCAATCTCATCGAGTCTGCTTGCAGCGCGCGGCGAGTGAGCCGGTATGGTTTCCCAATGGGCAAGCTTTGGGTTTTTTTCATTCATCGTAGGTATCATGTTGGAGCACACGCTTAGGCAGCCTCCACCCAGGCTCCCTAAACGCTTGGGGTGCTCGTTAGTGCGATCACAGGTGGCAATCGGCACCACTTCAAACTGGCTGCTATGGATATGGCGGTTTCCACGTTCCTTGGCCGTAACCAAAGGTACCTCTCTCGTGGTAATTCCAACACCCTAGTGCTGGCTATAGTTCCAAATCCAATGTCAATAACTCGGAAATTTCGGCTTCAGGAGACAAGCCGACGTCGCTCCCTAGCATCATCCACCCCGACCCACCTGGGTCTTGTTCCTTATCTTCGACTTCCTCTCAACAAGCCAGTTCCACTGACAGCTATTGTGGTGGCGCTTTCCCTAGCAACGGCCGAACCGATTTCACTTCTTGCAATAACCCCTCGAACGGACAAAGCGGAGGCACCTTAGCATTGGGCCATAAACTTGCTGGTGGCTGCCGCTTGTTACAACCACCCACTGCCCACCACTTCGAGAGCTACCGCCGCAAATCCTGATCCGACCTGCCGGCCCAAGAGGCTGAACCAAATCCATTAGCACCAAGCGACGCACAACGCACACGTCACTTGCGATATACCCAACGTGCTGCTCAGTATAGCTCACCCTCTCACTGCCGAACACTAGAGTTGGCACGATAAAACTTGCTGACCACCGCGGTGTAGGGATTCCGGCAGCTACGCGACCGACATCGACGGCACTTCACCAAGGCACTAACCAAGTTGCCCCGGAACCTAATGCGAACGATGGGCATAGTTAGTCAATGAGGCGACTTGGATTAGAGAGACGGGAGCAGACGCCGTGGGTACTGCAGCGCCGTCTAGGCAGTGAGAATCCGGTCGAGAACGGCAAAGCACGATGCGCGAGGTCGCGGTGTGGAGACAAATCCGTGTGTGGCCGAGGTCAGTCCGCAGTTACTGGCTCTGGGCGCGGTGAGTGAAAGCGTTGTCAGGCCGCTGAGATTTTAGACAATGTGCCCCATCGTCCGAAGCCGTAAGTAGCCTTGGGTTAATGAGCATGAGCAGCGAAAATGGGATTCGCTCGGACGGGTTGGTGTGCCATGCACAAGATGATATGGCGATGCCGTGGCCCGGCGCTTACCGATCTCTCCGGGGCATTCTCCAAGTAGTGAATCGTCGGTATCGCCTCTCAATAGCGGGGGAACGAGGAAGGAATCAGAGAGGAGAAATGTTCCATCTGAGCTCAACCGTTCCCTCATGCCAGAGCCTTTTCCTGGGAAGCGGAGTGGCGACGCAGGCAAAGGGGGCCACGACTTTCAGCCCTCCAGCATCTTGCCACCATTGGGTTATTCTCCAACGCCTGTTGCTCCCTCCACGCCCTACCCTAATTCGAGGGGTTCCGCAGGGGGTATGTCTCCTAATGTGGTTCGAGGATTGTTCGCCGCCCCAACTTCGCCCCAAACGACAGAACAAAACTCAGGCCAAGGAGCCACCTGGTTTTTATTAGTCGCAGGCCTACTCAGTGGCGCACTGGCTTACTACTTAGCTTCTTTGTTCCTATAGTTGATTTGGCCGCCATTAGCTGATTGGCCGTTTCACGACCAAAACTGGACAAGGCGCCTTGCGCACCACTTGTTCGGCGACACTCCCCATGAGCAACCGAGCTAAGCCGGTTCGCCCATGGCTGCCCATAACAATGAGATCGGCGGGGAGTTCCCCAGCGACCCGTAAAATCATTTCCACTGGGTCGCCAGTCTCGAGACGCTTTTCCACAGCCAAGCCCGCCTCGGTCGGCTCCAATTGTTCGAGCGCTTGTCGGCCACTAGCGATTTGCTGTTCGATGGCCTCCGTAGGAATCACCTCGGTATACGCGGCGGTGAGAGGAAAAACCACATGTAGGGCGACCAGGCGTGCTCCATAAAATCGCGCTAAGGCGCAGGCGGTTTGCCATGCCGCTTTTGCAGGTTCCGAAAAATCGGTCGGGTGAAGGATGGTGCGGAGGTTTTGCATAGTGCCACTCTCCCTAAGAAGTTCCCTGGGCCGGGTGCGTTTCTGGTGGTTCACGACGTAACCGACGCAGGATATCCAGCGTGCTAATCACGCCCACGAGCACTCCCGAGGCGTCAATGACAAACAGGCGATGCACATGGCGATGCAGCATCTCCTGAATCACCTGCATGGCGGACGTGTCGGGAGCGACCGCGTAAATCACGGGTGTCATGATTTCCCGCACCGTCGTAGCGTCGGGATACTCGACGTGAAAACCGAATGGTACCGCTTTGCCAGTGGCCACGTCCACGGTGTCCTCTGTGAAATAATCGGCGGGCGGCGATAAGCGTTCTCCTTTTTCACGCTCATACAGCACAATATCGGAACGACTGATAACGCCCACGGGTCGGCCCGCTTCGTTGATCACCGGTGCGGCACTAATGCCACGATCCAACAAGATTGCCGCTGCTTCCTTAATGGTCGCATTTTCATTGATGGAGATAGGATTTTCTTGCATCAGGTCCGCTGCCGTTTCTGCGGCCAAGTAAATACGACCGCTCACCTGGGATTGCTTTGCGCGCGTCATGGTGTTCTCCTAGGCTTATAGCTGCGGGTACAAAGAAATTGGCTGAGGATTATGATAGTAGCTAACTTGTAAGAGTTAACCACAATACCAACGCACCTGAGGCTCGCGGCTGCGCGGGTTGACCGTGAGCAATCGAGCAAACATAAGGTCTATGAAGAACCCTCACCTATCAGGGGTACTCTCACGGTTGGAGTAAGGCTTCGGCGGCGTGTGATAGAAAAAAGTTTGCATTTCCGTGAGGCCAGCGCATACAGTGAGTCCTTTCTCAATCACCGTTCCAATTGGGCAGAAAGACTTCCTGTCGTTTTTGATGCTGACGTGCCGTGTCGGCCAGGATATGAATGGCCTGCAACTGGGCGCGAAACGCTTCGTTCAAATTGCGCTGCTGGAGCCAGCATTGACTTTCATTCTGAAAGCGTTGATAGCTCTCCTTGGGATAGTGCCAGCCCGCTTCATTGACCAACTCTTGCAAATGCCGCTGTACCTGAGCCAAGCGTTCGAGCAAACTGGCACTGGGAGCACACGAGGCTTGTCGATAAACCCGGCCCGGGCGAACGATCAGATCTGCTTGACCTGGTTCTCCCGCAGTCTCAGGTACTGTTTCGCCTTGGTGGGCAAGATACCAACTGAAGCCCATGAGGCCAGCTGCGGCCAGGAACGAAGCGGCTCCCAAGACCAAGGCCCACATGTTGGCCCGGCTATCGGCCGACAGAAACAACACGCTTACGCAGAGTAAGCATACCAAAGCTAACGGAATACTAGACAGCGCGAGGCGAACGGCGAGAGTCTGACGCTGCCAAGCACGCCACAGCCGCTGCCACCATGCCTCCCGGGCCATATCATGGGGCGACTCATAGCTCCGGACGCGGACGAGGAGCACTGTGATGTTATCTGGCCCGCCCCGCAAGTTGGCTAATGCCACTAAGAATTTCACGGCCTCTTGCACGCCCAGACTACTGGCAATCGCACCGATCTCGGCATCGCTCACCAGGCCACTCAACCCATCGCTACACAACACATAAATATCTCCAGGCTGAATGGGATGGGGTCCTTCAATGTCCACCTGCACCGTCGCTTCCGGTCCCAAAGAACGCACGATAGCGTTGCTGGCCACATCCGTTACTTTGTCAGGATCGAGCCCGCGTCGCCGCGCCACCTCCCAGCGTAAGCTGTGATCGAAAGTCAGTTGCTCAATTTTCCCCCCGCGAATGCGATAGACCCGGGTATCGCCCACGTGCCCAATCCAGGCCCCAGTCGGATGGAGCACTAAGGCGGTGGCCGTTGTGCCCATGCCCGAAAAACCCAGGTTCTGACTGCCCATTTGGAAAATCACCTGATTGGCTTCTTGAAACGCGCGATAAAGTGCCTGTGCTGGCCCCAACTCGGCATGTTTCGCATAGATATGGGGAATAATTTCCGCTGCTTTTTTGCTGGCTAATTCGCCCACGGCGTGCGCGCCCATGCCATCTGCCACAACAAAAATATGGCCCTGTTTTCGCCATTGTTCCTCGGTACTGGCCACCAATTCGGCGTAACTATCTTGATTATGACTGCGGCGTATCCCGACGTCGCTCAACCCAGCCGACTCGATCCGAGGGAGCTCTAGCTTCACGCTCATAGCCGCACCGTCTTGGTTTCCTTCGCGGGTGCCTATCCTAGGTTTATGCTACTATACCACTTCAGTCTTGGCGAGTTCCCTGCGGTAACGAATTTTCCCCGCCCGCTAGCGCCAAGATGCTAAATGCGGGTCGGGGCTGGGCAGATAATAGGATGTGCATCTCAGCTTAATTAGGCCCGCATCTTCTTCTCCGAAAGACCGCGTTATGATAGGCTATCAATGTAACCATAACTCGCGGGTCGCGGCCAAGCGACTCCGACGGACTTACCCTGAGAACTTCCCCGAGGAATTACACCCATGAAGCGTCTGCTCATCCTGGCAACGGTTAGCCTTTTGCTCGCTGGCTTGATCGCGTGGAGCACTGGGCAAACGCCGGTGCGGCCTACGTTACAAATCGAGGTTTCCGACCGCAATCCCTGGACTCACTTGCGCATCAACCGCAGCGCTGAAGAGTTCCAGTTTGCGATTGTCAGCGACCGCACAGGGGGACATCGCGCCAAAATCTTTTCCCGCGCCGTCGAGTACCTCAATTTGCTCCAGCCCGCTTTTGTGGTCTCTGTGGGCGACCTCATCGAGGGCTACACTGAAAAACTCGAACAACTCGAAGCCGAATGGCGCGAGTTCGATAGCTTCGTCGGTCGCTTACAAATGCCGTTTTTTTACGTGCCCGGCAATCATGATTATTCCAACGCTGTTATGGAACGGCTCTGGAAAGCAAAGTTTTCAAAGCCCTATTACCACTTTATATTTCAAAACGTGCTATTTCTGATGGTGAACTCCGACGATCCGCCGAAAACTTCGGAAGGGCACATCTCCCGAGAGCAGGTCGAATATTTCCGCCGGGTGCTGGAAGCTAACCGTCAGGTACGTTGGACCTTGGTTTTCTTACACCGTCCGCTCTGGGCCAGTCCCAAGGTCGCCGATACGGGTTGGCTCGACTTCGAGCAAATGCTGGAGGATCGGCCTTACACCGTCTTTGCAGGCCATATTCACAAGTACAAACGGTTTGTTCGTAAGGGCCGACTCTATTATCAACTGGCCACCACGGGCGGAGCGAGCAAACTGCGCGGCGTGGAATACGGCGAGTTTGACCATATCGTGTGGGTCACTATGAAACGAACTGGCCCTGTCATATGCAACCTGCTGCTCGATGGCATCTATCCCGAAAATCTCCAGGTGCCCGACACCGATGAGCCAGGCCAGAAACGCAAAACGCTACCCACCACACCCGTCGAAGGAAAGGTGACCCTCCGGGGAGAACCGGTACCAGGCGCGCTAGTGGTCTTCGTTCCTGTCGAGCCAAGTTCCAACCCGCGGGCCGACTCGCTGGTAGATGTTCGCGGACAATATCGCCTCAGCACCTACGTCGCCTGGGACGGCGCCGCCCCAGGCAAGTATAAAGTAGTCATCACCCTGCGACGCGAACGGGAAGACGCAACTTTCGTCAACTTGCTCCCGGAAAAGTATGCCAGTGCGAAAACCACGCCTTTCGAAGTCACCGTGGAACCTGGAAAGAAGAACGTTTTCGACTTCGACTTAGAGTGACTGGCATCAAACCTATCGTCCGTATTTTGTCCATGCCAGCGAATTCAATAGAAAAGATGGGGTGGCCCAGCCCACAGAGACGCTGCCAACTCCGTGAACTGTGACCACCCCGCAAAGCACCATGGCCTGCACGGCCCGGACTGCCTTGCCCTTGGTTTCCTTAGTGCGACCGATCCCGATTCGGCCGCCTGTTTTTCCCTTTCCGCCTGCCGATTGTCCCTGCAAGGCGAGTCCGTTGTGTGCATGCAATAATATCGATGCGCCACGACTTCTTTTTATTGCGTCCTGCGTCAGAAAGTAAACTTGACCAGTTGCACCTCAATTACCGTGCCCGCAGACTGCTTGCGAGGTCGGCGGCATCCCAATGACGAATCTCATGCTCGTGCTCAGCGATCAAAACTAGGATTATTGATTCTGAACTCGGCGCTGCGCTGGTAAAGGTTCACCCCGTTTGCCTTCGGGACGCCAGGGGAACGGCGTAACAATTTCTACCGGTTTCGTGGATATTTTCTCTCCGAGAATGTTCTCGAAGACCGTGCCATACAGTTTATCAATCGGTTGCAAGGCGTGCGCTGCCAGGAGCATGTGAGCCTGAGCCAACGGTCCCAAGGCCCAGCGCCGTCCCGCGCGATCGGAGACCATTTTAGCTAATGGCATGGCCGCTTGCGCAGCTTGCACCTGACGCAAGAGCTCGCGGCCAAAATTGACATCAGGGCCGTCCAACGGCGGCGGCGGTAACACTGGGGCCAACGGCCGACCGGTGGGATCGCGATAGGTCAACGCCCCAGCCGCACTTGTGTCTGGATCGAACCGCACTGGCTCCACCACCAAGCCATACCGTTGCCGCAATCGTTCGGCATGATATTCGCGGAAAAGCACCTTGAACGGTGTCCCCGTCTTCTTATTTTCCTCCAAGCCACGTCGAACACTTTCCACCACCCACTGTGCCTCACTCAAAAAAGTCTCGGCATCCACAGGGCCTGGGACGACATGCAAGACTCGGCCGTCAGGGGCACAAAAATACGTCGCGACATTGCCTCCCTGCTTTTGTCCGCCGACGATGCGAAACGTGGCCACTTTTTGGAACGAACTCACAAAATGCCGATTGACAAACTCGCCCACGCGCCGATCGGCTAAGGCACTCACCCGGAGTGCCTCCGCATTGTTTCAGGTCAGCCCCGGGTCTTCAAAATGCCCCGACACGTGAAGCACCATCACTAACTTTTCTTCCGCGACGGCTCGCTTAGCGGCTGCCGCGGGCGTAGCTTCAAAATCTATAGCCGTGCCATAGTCACCACAGCTGGCTTCCGCGGGCGGCTTAGCCTGCTGGGCAGCGGTGAGCGGTATCGCCCGCATACCGGCAAAAGCCAGAGCGAATCCGAAGGCCGTAACAATCACACCCAAGCGAAGCCCTTGAGATTGCAGTAGTTTTGTTAAGCCTATCACTTTTCTCGACAGCATACCCTCGCCCTCCTAATGCTCGCTTCCGTTAATATGACGGAGCAAACGGCTTGCTCGATTGCCCTTTGACCACCAAAATGCTCACGAAAACGCCAGCTTACCGATGGTTAGACCTTCGAATACGTTTTTCAACATTACGTAACGGTTTCCTTGCCTCTCCCATTTTTGTTCGCCTACACCGAAATCTAACTCAGTTTCGTAGCCCATCTGCATAAGCGCAAGTATATAGGAGGAATCAGCGCAGCATACCTATGGCGATTCCATAAATTTTCCCACTAAGCGCTGTAATCCCGACCAAGCGTTTTTCCTGCTCGGATATTTACATAAGCCGCGGTTCGCTTGAGCTCTACCCTTGCGTTTGGCCACGAAATGGTATCTCTAACGACTGTAACACGAGAAGTTCATGAGCGCACTTCATACCTAGCTTCAGCGCTCGAATTATCGAAACCATTAATATGCAAAATTCCACAGAGGACATTGGCTGCAGCAGTTGAGCCAACTGCTCGCCACGCCCGCCCTACGAAGCTGTGGTCCTCCATAATGCTGCGCTGGGGATAACCTTTATCCGTTTATGTTGCCCTCCCTTGTTCTGCGAAGTTGAGCTTACCCATAGCCCGGTGCGCCTCTAAGCCATCGAAGTCTCGGGCCAAGGTCACGGGCCCGGCTAATGCTCCACGTCGTACTGCACATCTCTGCGGTCCTCTACGTCTTCCGACGTTTATTTTGGCTAGATTACTTGCCTCCGTGGGCATACGGGGCCCCTTTCAAGTCAATGGTTGCGACAAGTGGAAGGTTTCTAGGACCACTGCGCTAACCTTCGCCAAGGGGCTGCATCAAGCAACCAGCGGTTTCTTGAAATGCTCTGACTTACTGCCAACAGGCCACATAGAAAGCGACCCAGGACGCTAGCCCGGCGGTTTCTTGAGGTGCTAACGACTTACTCCTAATGAACCCCCAGAGAAACAGGCCATGGGACCAATTAGCCCTCCGGTTTCTCAACGCGCTTCGAGTGCGGGATGCGGCAGCACTTCCAGGACGAAGATGTCTGCATCCATTGGCCATCCGCTTTCCTGAGGTGCCACCCCGTTGGACAGGTTTCGAGATGCGGCGATACAATATGCCCAAAGAGCATCTGGCCCAATGCGTGAAGCGGGCGGCGCAATTGTCCGGCTGAATCAAGCCGTTCCCGGAGGTCGCCGATGGGGCAGCGAGAGATGGCCGACCGTCGGCGAGTTTCCCGTCTACCTGACACGCCGCTGGGGGAGGTGCAGATGAATCAGCAACAGCAGCAGACGGGGCGGGGGTTGCAGGCGGTGATGGAGGAATTGCGTCGGCGCCACGGTTGGCGGCTCGACGACCAAATCGGTCGTGGCGGTTTTGGTGTTGTGTTCCGTGAGAAAGTGGACGGCACTGACTTAGCAGTCAAAATCAGCCTCGACGCGATGGACGTTCTGGCCGGCCAACTGCCAGACACCGACGCACCAGCGCGGCCCGACATAGGACAAGGTGCGGTCAGCGATGTGGTGCAACGCGAACTGGAATCGCTCCGCTTACTGAGTAGCCTGGACAAGCATCCGCACTTGTTGCCGCTCATTCGCTACGAAGTGGTGCTGGGCCACCTGGTCACGGTGTGGGAACTGGCCACGGGAGGTACTCTGCTCGATCGCTTGCGTGACTACCAGGATCAACAACGGCGTAATGCTCCGAAAGGCGGCGAGCCTAGCCCATCGGCGGGCTTGCCGTTAGAGGAACTGATGCCGTACATGGAACAGTTGGCCCAGGCGGTGGATTTTCTCAACAGTCGGGGCGT
>JANXCQ010000005.1:52670-170993 GCA_025060195.1 Gemmatales bacterium
TGGCTTGCCGTTAGAGGAACTGATGCCGTACATGGAACAGTTGGCCCAGGCGGTGGATTTTCTCAACAGTCGGGGCGTGTATCATCGCGACGTCAAGCCGCAGAATGTGTTTTTGTGTGGGGGTCAGGTCAAGCTCGGCGACCTGGGGTTCCTGAAGCTGGCGGGGGGGAGTACGCAGTCGCACACGGGCATCGGCACGATGGGATATTTACCGCCGGAGGCGTATCCGCAGCCAGGGGGCCGCTCGGGGCAGTTGCACCGCACGATAGATGTATATGGTTTGGCGGCGACGTATGTGCACTTGCGTACGGGCAGGGCGCCGTTTGGCGAAGCGCCTCACGAGGTGCTGAGCCGACAGTTGCGTGGCGAGCCGTGTACGGAGGGGATGCACGCCGCGGAGGCAGAATGGGTGCGGCAAGCGTTATCGCCCGATCGAGATCGGCGTCCTGCGAGTGCTCAGAAGTTTGTCCAGGGGCTGGTCAACACCCTGACGTTGGCCATGACGCGAGCGCGGCCTTGGGCCGATTTGCGATTGCCCGACATACGTTCTGTTCGTGTTTACTGGGTACCACGCCAATACATGGCGGGGAAGTTGCCGCCGCTGTCAGAGGAGTTGCAGCGTTTGCAGAATGCGTACTTGGCCGTGGAACGGACGATTCCGCATGTAGAGGATGGCTCACACCCAGACCTGCAAGCGGCATTAGCAGTGGTGGGCCAAGCGGAAGCGATGGCACAGCAATTTCGCGAGGAACTGGAGAAGCTTCCTTTGCCTGAGGGAGTAACGGTAGAAATACGGGAAACCTTGTGGGGGGAGTTGGTGAAGAATCCGCAACAACCGCCGAGTTTTTTCCTGCGCTACTGTCCGCAGGCCCAGGTGCAAAGTTGGGCGTTATTGCACTGGGCGGCGCGGTTGCAGCAGGTGGTTCAGGCCCATTTGCAAGCTAAGCAACTGGCAGAGCAATATCAACAGGAGCGGGCCAAACAGGTAGCCATGCTCCGACAGCGCCGTGAGGAGGTCTTGCAGCAACTTCGGGAGCTTGAGAAGCGCGACTTGTTGGACATTTGGAAGCGTGAACAAGGGCGGATGCGAGAAGTGCCGAAAGTATTGCCGGTGGAGTTGTGGTTGCAGTTGGGGCCGAGTTTGGAACAGCGGTACGTCAGCCGCAGCGGTACTGAGTTGCTGACTTGGGCCGAGGAAGTTTGGCACTTAGCTTTCTTTAGCGAACGTTGGATATTCACGGGCCACGAAGGCCCAATAACCAGCGTGGCGGTAAGTCCCGACGGCAAGTATGTGGTGTCGGGAAGCGGGGACGCAACGGTGCAGCTGTGGGATTTAGCCAGCGGGCAGGGAGTGCGGCGGTTCACGGGGCACGAAGGGGCAGTCACGAGCGTGGCGGTGAGTTCCGACGGCAGGTATGTGGTGTCGGGAAGCAATGACGACACGGTGCGGGTGTGGGATTTGTCGGGCGGACAGGAGGTGCGGCGGTTCACGGGGCACACAGGTTCGATGATGAGCGTGGCAGTAACTCCCGACGGCAAGTATGGGGTGTCGGGAAGCGACGACAACACGGTGCGGCTGTGGGATTTGGCCAGCGGGCAGGAAGTGCGGCGGTTCACGGGGCACACGGATATCATTTGGAGTGTGGCAGTGAGTCCCGACGGCAAGTATGTGGTGTCGGGAAGCAATGACAACGCGGTGCGGGTGTGGGATTTGTCGGGCGGACAGGAGGTGCGGCGGTTCACGGGGCACACAGAGTCTGTGCTAAGCGTGGCGGTGAGTCCCGACGGCAGGTATGTGGTGTCGGGAAGCGACGACAACACCGTGCGGCTGTGGGATTTGGCCAGCGGGCAGGAAGTGCGGCGGTTCACGGGGCACACGGGTTCGGTTTATAGCGTGGCGGTGAGTCCCGACGGCAAGTATGTGGTGTCGGGAAGCTTGGACAACACCGTGCGCGTATGGTACATCGGCGACCTGCCGCGGTGAGAGGTGGTTGATAAGTTGGCGTTCGTCGCGATATTCATGATTTGTTCTCGGCTTGGCCAGAGGCAAAGGCGTAGGCGTTGTGCCCTTCGCTGTATTTAGGCCCAATTCTTGCGGTGTGAAGCTACAACGTCCCTAACGGTTCCTGGCGTCAGCCAGCTATTTGCCGCGTTTAGTTTCGAGGCAGGTTTGCGGAAGAGCGCAGACTGCAAGAGCCGCAGCCGCGAATCCTGTTATGCCTATTGATATGCTCTGGGGAATCCCTCATTCCTGCAGGCATCGCTAGGACTGGGCGCCTACGTCCCAGGTCGAGCCGGCGCGCGGATGTGGCCATCATGGAGTCTTTGCTTATGCTCGACCTCGTGGCCTAACGAGCGATGGAGCTATCCGTGGGTTCGGGGTCGCGTGGGACGACGCTGGCTGGTAGGAATGTTAAGAGGCATGACGCGGAGGACTGTAAGTTACCGGCAGCGGTTCGCTCTGCGACGGCTAACCTGATACGGTCGGCATATACGGCCCGCAAAATATCGCTGACTTGAACCGGGCTACCCGGCGACTGACCCGCGCTTTCCGATGATTATTCGGGGTGGCCGCGGTTGTACTCGCACCGGGCTTACTTTTGTTTCTTGCAAAAGCAGAAAGTTCATTACCCGAGCACAAGGGCAACGGTTGCCGTTCCATGCGTGGTAAAGTTGGTTGCTCAAGTCGCTATAACATCATGCAGCCCCTTAGCGGGCTGATATCATTGGTCAGTGGCTTCGAGCGGCAGTTGAGCTAACCGGCTTGGCTTCAAGGAAAGTGGTTCGTTGATTCGTAACCGACCGTCGTCCCGGCTTTGAGCTATAACGAAGCGCGGCGCGGCAAGCAGTTTGACTAGGTGCGCGTTGCTCTGCATGGTGGGCGATGGAACTCGGTTCTTGTTGGCGAAACGACTGCAGGGCGTCTTATACCGCTCGTTGCCGCTCCCCGGGGCAGTGGCAGGTAGGTGCTATTTCGCGACAGTAAGCGGAATTTTTAGTGCGCCTAATTTGCGGCTTACATTATTAGAGTCTATGGAGATAAGCTGTTATTCAGCGATGCGCCAATTATCATGGTCCGCCGGATTCGTGATTATCAGTTGCGGTGCTCGTGGGAGCATCGCCGCCATAAGACGCGCCACACGCAGCCCGTTACTGATGCATGATCTGCTTGTTGGCCGCTGCAATTATCCCAGGGTAAACGAGGGGAAGCGAATGCGTATCGAGACACGGAAAGTAGTTTAGCATTGAAGCCTGTTGACCCAGCAACTGAGCGCGAAGCCCATCGGGAGGACTGACCCGCTCTCGCAGTTCGAGAAATCCCAGCGGCTATCGCAGGTGCCATGTCGAGATTGCTGTTTCTCGGTGGATCATTTTCTCTATCGATTTTCTCTAGTGGCGGATGCCTTGATAACGGCATAGCCGCACAAAATACGATCGCTAGGAATCATCCATTACCCGTTACGTATCGCTAAGTAACCGCGCCACAGCGTCGAGCTGACTTGATTGAGTTACTCCATGCCTAACTTCCGGGCCGAACGCGGCTTCTGGTTCGGTGCTAGATTGATCTTGCCTTAGCTCGGCCTGCTTTAGTAAACTCTTTTTGGATGTGGTACACTGCCTGCCGAGCGGAATAGTTGAGAGGAATGAATATGTGGAAACGGTGGAATGGCACCTGGGTGGGAATGGCTCTCGTTTTGGGCTTGTTCGTTCAGTGGACAGATAGAGGCCTAATTTCGAGCCAGGCCTCAGAAAAACTGCAATCGCCGCGGAACGCTCCCAGTTTTAACTGGGACGTGCGCCCTATTCTGTCGAATCGCTGTTTCAAGTGCCATGGTCCCGATTTACAGAAGGGCGACCTTGACCTTCATAATCGCGATAAAGCCCTTCGCGGAGGTAAATCAGGTCAACCCGCGATTGTCCCAGGCAAGAGCGATGCCAGTGAACTGATCCGCCGTGTCATCTCGTCCGACAAATCGTACCGCATGCCGCGCGGCGCCGATCCGCTGCCTGAACATGAAATCGCCATTTTGCGTGCCTGGATTGATGCCGGGGCGGTTTATGAAGAACACTGGGCGTTCGTGCCGCCGAGACGACCGCCGCTACCCCCAGTGCGCAATCCTGATTGGGTACGCAATCCCATTGATCAACTCGTGCTCGCGCGGATGGAACAAGTCGGACTATCACCGTCGCCGCCGGCGGACAAAGCAGTCCTGGCGCGCCGCGTCGCGCTCGACCTCACGGGGTTGCCTCCAACGCTCGAAGAACTTGACGCTTTCTTGAGCGACCATCGCCCCGATGCTTATGAACGTTATGTGGAACGTCTCTTGGCCAGTCCGCATTATGGGGAGCATCAGGCGCGTTATTGGCTCGATTTGGCTCGCTACGCTGACACCAACGGCTACGAGGCTGACTACCGACGTTCTATCTGGCCCTATCGCGATTGGGTCATTGATGCGTTTAACCGCAACCTGCCTTTTGATCAGTTCACCCTTGAGCAGCTAGCCGGCGACCTGCTACCCAACGCCACGTTGCAACAGCGGATCGCTACGGGTTTTCATCGGAACACTCTTGTCAACACCGAAGGCGGTACAGACGACGAAGAATTCCGCGTCGCGGCTGTCGTGGATCGTGTCAACACTACTATGACCGTATGGATGGGCCTAACGTTCGGTTGCGCTCAGTGTCATAACCATAAGTACGATCCATTTACCACGCGGGAATATTATCAGATGTTTGCTTTCTTCAATAACACCGCTGACGGGGGGCGCAGTAATGATCCGCAGTTGACCTTCTGGCCCGAACCGGTCGCGCGCGAGCGGGAAGCTATTTTAGGACGTTTATTACCCCAGCTGGCCCAACTCGCGCACCCTTGGCCATTGGTGGCCGCGGCTCGCCTGAAACCGGTTCTCCGCGCTACAGAAGCGGACCGCAAGAAACTCGCCTCGCTGCAGCCGGCGGTCACCCTCGTCATGCAGGAGTTACCTCAGCCGCGCGAAACCCACATCCTGATTCGCGGCGAGTTGCGTAACCGCGGGGAAAAAGTCGAACCTGCCACTCCGGCGAAACTTCATCCATTTCCCGCTGATGCTCCGCGCAATCGCCTGGGATTGGCGCGCTGGCTCGTAGATCGTCGTAATCCCCTCACGGCGCGCGTCATCATGAATCGCGTCTGGGGCCAGTATTGGGGCCGTCCTCTCGTCGAAACCAGCAGCGATTTCGGCTATCAGGGCGACCCTCCGATTTATCAGGAGCTGCTCGATTGGCTCGCCGTCGAGTTTATGGACAGTGGCTGGAATCTCAAGCACATGCACAAGCTCATCGTCACCTCGAACACGTATCGTCAATCGTCGCGCCTGACACCGTTCTTGAAAGAGCGAGATCCCGAAAACCGTTACTTCGCCCGCGGTCCGCGTTTCCGCATGGATGCTGAGATGCTTCGCGATAACGCACTGGCCATCAGCGGATTGCTGGTGCGTAAGATCGGCGGGCCTAGTGTCTTTCCCTACCAACCCGAGGGGATTTGGTTCAACCCATATAGCTCCGACCGCTGGGTAATGAGCACGGGGGGCGATCAGTATCGGCGGGGACTTTACACCTTTTGGCGTCGCACCGCCCACTATCCTAGCTTTGCCATGTTCGACGCGCCCAGTCGCGAGGTCTGCTGCGACAAACGTCCCCGCACCAACACGCCGCTACAAGCCTTGGTCACGCTCAACGATCCCGCATTCTTCCACGCGGCCATCGCCCTGGGCCTACGCCTCACTACAGAATGTTCCGGGACGCCCCAGGAGCGCGCTACCTACGGTTTCCGCCTTTGCGTAGCTCGCCAGCCCAGCCCGGAAGAAATCCAACCGCTCGTGGCACTCTATCACGCCAGCCGCGAAAAATACCAGCGGCAACCCGAAGCAGCCCGGAAGTTAGTCGAAGGCCCGGAGATCAAAACCACCCCGCCTGCCGACGTCGTCGAGTGGGCCGCTTGGACAGTCGTCGCCAACGTCCTGCTCAACCTCGACGAAACGCTGTGTAAACCCTGATTCCCACCCTGCCAACTTTGCAACGGAGGCCCGACCATGCTCACCTTAGGCCAACAATGGCAGCGAACGTGCCAGGGGTTAAATCGCCGCGAAGTCCTGCAAATCGGTTTCGCCACTGGCTTAGGCTTGACGTTGGCCGACTGGCTGCGGGTCAAGGCTCACGCGGCGGACTCGGCAGCGCGGGCACAGTCGGTCATTTTCCTCTGGTTATGGGGCGGCCCGAGCCATTTGGATACTTTCGACCCAAAGCCGAAAGCTCCCTTCGAGTATCGCGGGCCGTTTGCAGCTATACCCACTACGATCTCCGGAGTGTATTTCAGCGAACTGTTCCCGCAGTTAGCCCAGCGTGCTCGCCGGCTGGCCATCATTCGTTCGCTGCACACGCGTTCCAATGACCATGGCGTCGCCGGTACCACCGGACTGACCGGGAGCATGAGCGGCTCGGTAAATCTGGGCGGCCAAGTTGCCGAGGGGAACCTCCGTCCGGCTCTCGGGGCGGTGGTGGCCCGCGCTACAGGCCGAACCGCAGGACGATTACCTCCCTACTTGATCATCGGCGGACGCCTGCATCAAGGAAAGAAACCCGTCGTCGGCGAAGGCGGCGGCACTCTTGGTCAACGTTACGACCCGTTCCGCATTGAATACAAGTTTCCCAGCGGCGTGCGCATCGAGGCCCTGGAGTTAGCACCCGACATTTCCCCCGAACGCTTACAGCATCGCCGACAACTTCTCACCCACCTCGACCAGGCTCGCCGCTGGCTCGATACCTCCTCTTCGGCCGCCTCGCTTGATGCATATCAACGCCAAGCCTTAGACATGCTCCTTTGCCCGAACGCATTGCGCTTGTTTGACCTGAGCCAGGAGCCACCCGCCCTTCGTCAACGTTACGGCCTGACGCGCTTCGGACAATCCTGCCTCCTGGCACGCCGACTCGTCGAAAAGAATGTTCCTTTCGTGCAGGTGAACTGGAGTAACCATGTCGAATCGGAGGAAGATGCAGGCGATGGCGGATGGGACATGCACTATCGCAACTTTGAAATTATGCAAAACCGCCACGCACCCATTTTAGACCAAGCCCTCAGCGCTCTATTAGACGACTTAGAACAACGCGGCTTATTAGAACGGACTCTCGTGGTTGCGGTGGGCGAATTCGGCCGGACTCCGAAGATTAATGACAAAGTTGGCCGCGATCACTGGGAACATTGTTACTGTGCCCTGCTGGCCGGAGGCGGAATTCGCCCTGGTGTCGTTTACGGCGAAAGCGACGATCGCGGGGAACGCCCCCGCGTCTATCCATGCACTCCCGCAGATTTACACGCCACCATCCTGGCCGCCCTCGGTATCTCGCCGGAACAACTACGCAATCTCAACCTGCCCACCGATGGCCGCGTCCTCGAGCCTTTATTAGCCTAATTTTTCTTTCGTATCGGCTAAGTCTCACGCTGATGCCCGTATAGTGCCCCTTAGACATCGGTTCTAATCATGATGAAAGGTCTAAATATACTCAACTTCTTGGCCTTATGCCTTATCGCATCGGCGCCACCGGGATCGTGGCAACGGCTCACCGACGACGGCGACTATAAGTCGCACTTAGCCTGGTCTCCCGACGGTTCGCATATCATTCTTACCCGCATCCACGAGGACAAAATGTCCCTCTGGATGCTCAACGTTTCCGAGCGCCGAATCACTCGCTTGACCCTTCGTGAGGATGGCCCTGACTTCGACGCCGCCTGGTTCCCTGACGGTAAACGTCTGGTTTACGTTCACGACCAACTTCAAGGCACTGACGGTAAACTTCACATCTATACCCTCAACGCGGATGGCACGAAGCCCACTGTGCTCATTCCTAATAAAGCGTTCGAAGAGTGTCCCCGCGTTTCGCCTGATGGCAAACACCTGCTCTTTGTTAGTACCCGCGACGGTAACCAGGAAATTTATCT
The DNA here is from genome assembly GCA_025060195.1 of Gemmatales bacterium. Classification (GTDB taxonomy): domain Bacteria; phylum Planctomycetota; class Planctomycetia; order Gemmatales; family HRBIN36; genus HRBIN36. Next base: position 60,646 of record JANXCQ010000005.1, read on the forward strand.
AGCGGACATCTCCGGAAAAAACATCCGCCGACTGACGAATGACGCTGCCCCGGACACGCATCCTAGCTGGTCGCCGGACGGTCAATTTATCGCCTTTGCCAGCGCCCGCAGCGGTAATTGGGACATCTGGGTAGTGAAAGCGGATGGCTCCCAACCCCGCCGGCTCACCAATTCACCCGCCCTGGATTGTTGGCCCGTATGGTCCCCCGACGGCCGATGGATCGCTTTCACCTCCAACCGCGATGGTAATTATGAAATCTATATCATCCGCCCGGATGGTTCCCAGTTACGCAACGTCACTCAATCCCCCGCCTGGGAACATTTCCCCACCTGGTCCCCAGACAGCCGACGCCTCGCTTTCGTCTCGACTTGTTCGGGCGGATATGATATTTATGTCGTGGATTTAGACTGACACTTTCGTCTGGTTGCGTAACTGTCACCGCACCTAGCAAGCGATACTAAGCAAGAGGAAAGTATTTAATCAAGGCCTCCACTATGACTGAACGCATTGAAAACGTCTCTATCGTTGTCGAAACCGAGCGACGCTATCTCAACTATGCCCAGTCAGTTATCATGTCGCGGGCACTACCCGATGTGCGCGACGGCCTGAAACCTGTGCAGCGCCGCATCCTCTATAACATGTTTCACGATTTACATTTATATCACGACGAACGTCCGATTAAGTGCGCCAAAGTCGTCGGAGAAGTGTTAGGAAAATATCATCCGCACGGCGACATGTCCGTTTACGACGCCTTAGTGCGCATGGCGCAGCCATTCACTTTACGCTACCCCTTGATTCACGGAGAAGGCAACTTTGGCTCCGTAGATGGGAACGAAGCCGCAGCCTATCGTTACACCGAATGTAAACTCACAGCCATTGCCGAAGAGCTAATGACCGAATTGCGGCAACGCACCGTGGACATGCGGCCCACGTTCGACGCCGTGGACGAAGAACCCGTCGTCCTGCCAGCACGGTTTCCGAATTTATTAGTCAACGGCACATCGGGCATCGCTGTCGGCATGGCCACGAATATTCCGCCGCATAACCTCCGCGAAGTGATCGAGGCCGCCATTTATCTCATCGAAAATCCCGACGCCACCGTGAAAGAACTCCTGAAGTTTATCAAGGGGCCTGATTTCCCACTCGGCGGTAAGGTGCTGGCCAGTCGAAAAACCTTGCAACAAATTTATGAGCAAGGGCAGGGCACGATCAAAGTCCAAGCCGAATGGAAGCTCGAAAAGGTTGGCCGCCGACAACAAATTGTTATTACATCCATCCCTTATGGCGTAAATAAAGCCGCTTTAGAGGAACATATCGGCCGACTTATTGCAGAACGTAAGATTCCCCAGCTCCTGAACATCGTAAATGAATCCAGCGCGAAAGAAGGCATCCGCGTTGTGTTAGAACTGCGGAGCGATGCCGACCCAGAAATGGTCATGGCATATCTATATAAACACACGGCCCTGCAGGAAAACTTTAGTTATAACATGACATGTTTAGTGCCCGTTCGGCTTACTCAGCATAACACAACGGATCAAACCATTACTGCCCTGCGACCGAAACGCCTCGGATTAGTGGAAATTCTTAGCGAATTTCTCAAATTCCGTTTCGAAACCGTCCGCCGACGCTTCCAATTTCAACTCGAGCAACTAAGGCAACGCATCCATATCTTGGAGGGATTCCGCAAAATTTTCCAGGACTTGGATCGCGTCATTCGCACAATTCGTAGCAGTCAAAATCGCGAGGAAGCTGCGACAAAACTGATGCGGCAATTTGGCCTCGATCAGGTCCAAGTCAATGCAATCCTCGAACTGCTCCTCTATAAGTTAGCCCGCTTAGAAATTCAACGTATCCTGGACGAACTTCAGGAAAAACGCGCCGAAGCGCAACGCCTCGAAGGCATCTTACGCTCCGAACGCAAACTCTGGGAAGTGGTACGCACCGAGTTAGAGGAAATTGCTCAAAAATACGGGGACAAGCGCCGGACCAAAATTGTTGACGAACAAGAATTGCCCGACTACGATCCCGAAGCGTTCATTGTACGGGAAAACACTCATGTTATCGTTACCCGTGACGGCTGGGTAAAGCGGGTGACACGCCTTACTTCTCTCGAAAACACCCGCATTCGAGAAGGCGACGAAATTCTCGCGGTCGTACCCGGTAGCACCTTAGATCGAGTGGTCTTCTTTAGCGACGACGGTGTGGCTTATACCTTACCGATTCATGAAATTCCTGCTAGTTCCGGGTACGGTGAGCCTATTAGTAAGTTCGTGAAATTAGGTGAAGGCGCTCGCATTATCGCCGCATTGCCCACTGACTCACGATTCATTCCTCCCCCGGCACCGCCAACTAATAGCGAGCCGCCTGGCCCTTACTTAGTGATTGTTACGGCGCAAGGACAGGTGCTGCGCCTCCCTTATGGACTATATTTAGAAGAATCCACCTCCCGCGGGCGAATTTATGTCCGCCTAAACGAAGGCGACCGCGCCATTTATGTCGGATTAGTCCGCGAAGAACAGTCCCTGATGTTAGTGGCCTCTGACGGCCACGTACTTCATTTTCCAATCGAGCAAATTCCCATACTAAGCGGCCCTGGAAAAGGCGTCATTGGTATTCGTCTAGAAGAAGGCGCGCGGTGCTTAGCCGCGATGCTGATCAAGGGGCCCGAGGACCAATTGCGCGTCGTTACTTCCTCGGGACGGGAGATCATCCTCGATGGCAGCCGAGAACTCAGTTGCCGCGCTGGCAAGGGCACGGAAGTAATCAAGCGTGGCGAGATTGTCCGAGTAATTTTGCCGCCTCCGCAACTCGTTAATTGGGAAGCTTTAGATAACAGCCAACGCAGCGAAACTCCCCCACAGGCCGATTTATTTAGTAGCGAAAATAAAACTGAGGAATAAGTGCCTATGGCAGCCTCCTATACTGCGAAAGACATCACAGTCTTAGAAGGTTTAGAACCGGTGCGGCGTCGCCCGGCCATGTATATCGGGAGCACGGACAGCCGAGGCCTGCATCATCTGTTGTGGGAAATCGTTGATAATGCGGTGGACGAATATCTCAATAACTATGCCGATACGATTCAGGTGATCCTGCACAAGAGCGGGGAAGCGGTAACGGTTATAGATAACGGCCGCGGTATCCCTGTGGATCCCCATCCGAAATATAAAAAGCCTGCATTAGAACTAATACTGACCACCTTGCATAGTGGGGCTAAGTTTGGGGATTCAGGCAGTTATTTTCATTCTGGCGGATTACATGGGGTCGGCTCCTCAGTTGTGAACGCACTTTCCCAGAAACTCGTGGCCACGATACGCCGGGACGGCTACGAATGGACACAGACCTTTCGCCGAGGTAAGCCTGTTACGGAGCTGAAGCGCGTTGGACCGGCTCAGGGCCACGGAACTACGATATATTTCGAGCCTGACCCGGAGATTTTCCGAAGCACGCGTTTTGATCCAGAAGTGATTCGCGAACACTTAGATGCGATGGGTTATATTCATCGAGGCCTAAAGCTGATTTTTATCAATGAGATTACCGGCGAAGAATTTAACTTATCTCACCCTGGTGGCATTCCGGATTTTCTCCAGCATCTCATTCGCCAACAGAATAAGCAGCCTGTAGTCGATAGTTACTTCCACGTGGCCCGGGAAAACGGCGAACGGATGGAGGTGGCCCTTACCTGGACCGAGAGCACGGATGAAACTGTGCGCAGTTTCGTCAATGGTATCCGCACGTCGAGCGGTGGCACTCATGAATACGGTTTCCGTCAAGCCTTAGTCCGAGCCATTCGGAACTATATCGAGACCCACGATATCAAGATCAAGGGCCTCACCATCACTGCCGAGGATATTCGCGAGGGGATTGTAGCCATTATCTCGGTGTTTTGTCGAGAGCCTATGTTCCAGGGACAAACGAAGGAACGACTGAACAATCCAGAAATGGTGAGCCAAGTGGAAAGTTTTGTTCGCCCGGCATTAGAAAACTGGTTACACCAGAATAAGCAAACGGCCGATCGGATTCTAGGTCGGATCATTTTGGCGGCACGAGCGCGGGAAGCTTCTCGCGCGGCGGCGATTGAAATTAAGCGGAAATCAGTAACTCAGCGCCGCCTGAATCTTCCTGGTAAATTGGCCGACTGCACTTCGACTGACTTAGAGGAATCTGAGCTGTTTATAGTCGAAGGGGATTCTGCTGGGGGTTCAGCGATTGAGGGGCGTAATCGGAAGACCCAAGCTGTGCTGCCTCTGCGTGGCAAGATACTCAATGCCGAAGGCTTGCCTACCAGCAAGGTGCTCTCGAATCAGGAACTCTCCGACTTAGTCGCGGCGATAGGTACGGGCATAGGCGACAAGTTTGACATCACTAAGCTCCGCTATGGCAAGATTATTCTGCTTATGGACGCGGATCATGACGGAAATCATATCACTACATTGTTATTAGCGTTTTTCTTCCGCCACATGCCGGAACTGATACGTCGGGGCCATGTTTATATCGCTCAGCCACCACTCTACCGTATTAATGTCGGTAAGGAAACCTACTGGGCACGCGACGATCAACATAAAGATGAAATTTTGAAGAAGTTGCCGAAAAACGCGAAGATTGAAATTCAGCGGTTCAAAGGCTTGGGAGAAATGCGGCCGAGCGTGTTAGGGGAAACCACGTTGGACCCAAAGAACCGCACCTTGTTGCGGGTTCAGATTGATAACGACTTAGAGGCGGATCAAGTATTTGTCCGTCTGTTAGGAAAAGATCCGTCCTTGCGCTATGAATTTATCATGAACGCGACGGCCTTAGCCGAGGAATTGGATATTTAGTATCAAGTGGTCGGGAGATACTCCACAAGTAAATAGGTTGTTACTCATGCAGGAAGCGATGATCGAGTTGGTGCGGCTTAGTAGCCAAGCACCCGGTTATATACAGTATGGCTTAGCCCTCTTGGGCTTGGCGATTATTTTGGCAGGTTGGCGGGGCTATAGACTGTGGTTCAGCATGCTAATCACGTCGCTGGCAGGGATGTGGGGACTGGTTTACGGTAATCAATATGGGGTATCTCCCTTGGTAGCGGGGTTATTGGCGGCCCTGGGAGCGGGCTCTGTCTCCTTGGCCATGACCCGTTTGATTATCTTCGGAGTGGGTGGATGGTTGGCCGGGCAGCTAGCTCGATTGGTGTTCCAGGAGTGGGCTAATCCACTGATTTGTTTCTTTGCCGGTGGCTTGCTTAGTGTGTTATTATTTAAGAGCGTGGTGCGGCTGGTCACTGGCGGAATCGGAGTATTGCTACTAAGTCTAGGTGCACGCTGGGTGAAAATCGAAGATGATGTGTTAGTCCTGTCTGAGTGGTGGCGAAAGCTGGGATTGGATAGCGTTGCCTGGGCTTGGTTGCTGGGTACATTCGTTGCCGCTTTCGTACAATGGGTATTCGACAAAGGAATTGACTGGTGGCGTGCACGACGCGAAGCTGCGAAAAAGAAAGCTAGCGAAAAGAAAGAGGTTGTCGCTCAAGCGGCTTAATCAACTTTTATTAACGTAGTGCGAGCGCGATTGATGGGAGAGTCGGGCCCCAGATCAATCAAATGACTACAGAGTGATGGAAGCGGAAGGTTTATAGGTTGTCTAGACCTTGATTCCGCTTGGACTAAAGTAGGAGTCACAGGTCAATGGAAGATGGTTCTTGGTGTGTGCCTGAATTGGATGGTTTCGTGTATCTCAAGCTAAAGTTTACTTAGTGGTTGAGCGAACTGCAGACTAGATAGATAAATGTAGAATAATCAAGGAAAGGCCAACTGTCCTAGCCACGATAGTGTACCAGAAGTTTAGGGAATTGGGGCAACGACGGTTTTGACCATTAGACTTAGATACACGATTTGATGGCGTATTTAGCATCAAGGGCGGGCGACTTAGGTAAGTTAGCGGATGAGTTTGTGCTAGCCGGCTTGCTTGAGAGCGACATAGATTGAAGCTATCCGGGGAGTATTTACTATGCTAACGCTTCTTAGCCACGCAGCATAAGTCGCGCGGATCATGGTGCCACCGCGTAGCGGATTTGACTAAGTTCGTGGGTCTCGATGCGGCGGCCTTTCTGGTGTAAGGATTCCATCAGGAAGGCGAGCATGCCGGTGGTTAGTAAGGTCCGTTCCACTGGATAACTCGGTCGGCCTGTCAGGAACATTTTCTCGATATGGTTACACAAGAAACTAAAATGATCGCGTTGAGGTTTGGGCAGGTAGAACCAGGTGCCGACGGGGCGGTGTCCGCGAGGTTGGATGGCGGCCGCGAATTCCGCTACGTGGCTGTTGGACATGTACACTGCAGCCTGTAGGCCGTCTGCGTATTCGATGAGAAAAACCGTGGGATTACGGTCAGCTTCTTCGCGTCGGCCATGTCTTCGCGGAATGGCTGCGAGCGCTGTGTCTAATAAATGTAAGCTTGACTGGCCAGAGCGGATGGCTTCTAAAGCGGCTTTTCCTTGTAAGGCTTGCACGGCGCGAACGCCCGTCTCTCCCCCTTGACGCCGTTCTACCAAACATTGCAATGCCTCTAGACCGTGAAAACCGTAGGACTCAATACCGGCATAGCCGACCGATAAGGCCGCTTGTAACGGTGTACCTAAGCGTAATTCGATCGGCGGACGACGCCAGGTCACGGGCACGCTGGAGCCGGCCATCATGGGAAATTTCAGCGCCCGACTCTGTTCATACATCCATCGGGCGTTTTCCCAGGAGTAAGAAAGATGTTTGTCGTTGTAAACGGGGACGCTCTTGCCTGTAGCGCGGAACACCTTGACAATTTCCTCGAAGAGTTCGCGTCGCGGATAGAGCGTTTGTCCCTTTTCGTTGGTGGGATAGTCCCCATGCTCGGCAACGAGAAGCACGCCATCTACGGCCAGGTCTTTGCCGCCCAAAGTCAGGGTCTCTCCGGGGGTCTTGAAAATTGGTATGCTGTATCGCGCGGCTAAGCCTCGGCCAATGTCGCTATCGGGAAATTGTTCGATGTAGAGACTCACGACGCGGCAATGAGGTTCATGTATGCGGCCAACGATGGCATACCCTTCAATGAACTTGGTAATGATGTCATCGGCGTGGGAATATTTCCAATAGACCGTGGTAATGGCTGCAATGCGTTTCGGGGGGCCTTCGCGTGGTACGGAGTCGGTGGGCAACACGATCTTGGGTTCGGGTAGTGCTGGGCTAGGGATGATTGGGCTCTCTGTGGGCTGCGCGGCGAGTGGGGCGCTTAGGCTGGCCGCGGTCCATCCCAGAAAAGTTCGCCGCGTACACATGTAAGCACGGTTTGTCCCTAGATTGGGCACATGATGCTCCATGGGCCTGCCTCCCACGAATGACTTGGGGCTTAGTTATCCGAGCGAGGGGCCTGCTGTTTAGCGAAAGGTATGGACACTAAGAGGAACGGCACAAGCCCCATGATGATTAGAACCAGTGCTAGCGTGAGCAGGTCGGCGCCTAGGCTGAGTGTGTGCCAATACTGAAAATTGCTCTCGGCTTGGGCCATGGCAGCGAGTGCGGCGTCGCTGAGAATCGGTTCGGGAACCTGGTAGCGAGCGAAACGCCAGCGGTGCACTTGCGGGCCGAGCCACCATTGATTCACGGCTACTAGTCCGAGTGCCAGGGCCATCAATGCGGCGCGGGTGTAATTCGACCAGTGTTTGTGCCGTAACCAGATTACTGCGGGAATCGCTGCCACTGTCCCACACACCAGTTGAAACAGGAAGTAACGGCGGAAAACGAGGTCGAGAAATTCTCCTGCGAGCCGAATACCTTCCTTTTCGGATTGCAATCGGAGCCAATTGTCAGGGCGCCTGGCGAACTCCTGCATGCCGAGCAGAACAGGCCAGGCAACGCCCACCGCGAAGAACACCATCGCTCCTAACCACACTCCCACGCTCATGATGTGCATCAAGCTGAGGAGATAGTGTCCTGGCGGTGGCCTGCTGTTAGGATTCATGACCTTCCACCTCAGGCGAGGCAGCCCCCGGCGCGTCTCCGGAAAAACTTATTTTAGTCGGGGAATTGCAGTAAGTCGGCAAAGGCGTTTGTTGGCCGAGTTTGGATTCTCGACCTTGCCAGAGCCGAACGATGTTCTCCCGATGTCGAAGGAATACCAGACCCGCGCCAATGAGAGCTAAGCTCGTGGCAGCGCGATGCGCTGGTGCGAAACAACTGGGCCAGGTGTAAACCGCCTGCGATACCACTAGTGCGAAAGCCGCGCATAACGAGCTCAGTGAAACGTATCGAGACAACCAGGCGACGACTCCCCAGGTCAGGGCAGCTACTGCCGTCGGCAGGGGCATCAGCACAGCGACAACGCCTGCGCCTGTGGCTACTCCCTTACCGCCGCGGAACCGCAGATAAATCGGCCAAAGATGCCCTGCCAGCGCGGCCAAGCCCAAAAGCGCGGCCAGATCATAGGCATTGGGGACGTTGGTCAAGCCCCCCTGAAACATTGCCTGCGAAGCCATCGTGCCAGGTAGGAAAATGCCCGCACGCCACATCCACGCTGCGACCGGCATTGCCCCCTTGGCGCTATCGAGCGCAAATGCCAAAGGAAAATATTTCCATCCCACAACCCGTGCTAAGTTCGTCGCTCCGATGTTACCGCTACCATGTTGGCGAATGTCCACGCCTGCGAGGAGGTAGCCCAGAATCAGGCTGAATGGGATAGCGCCGACTAAGTAAGCGGCTACTAACCAGATCAACACTTCGCCCCATCTAAGTGGAGGGCATAGGTATCCTTCGGCAGAAAGGACTACCATATCCATGGGCAAGAACCTTGTTATCTCCGGCGACGGTAAGCCTCGCTGGCCCGATGCAGGATTTCCCACTCTTGAGGCGTGAGGGCGTCGCGGCCGTGACGTGCGAGTTTATCGAGGATGGCGTCGGCCTGAGCCTCGAGATGTTCATCCACGCACGGGGCTGCCGCTCGTCGGGAGGATGACGAACGGGTCATGCTCCAGCGTGTCCGCCAATCTGCCAAAGTATCGCGCCCTATGGGAGCGTAATAATAGGCGACTGCGAAACCCGCCCCCGCCAGGTGTACACAAGCCAAGGTCGGATGCCCCAGGCCGCCCAGTTGTTGTAAGAAGGCTACTAAATCCTTTGCCACGTAAAGCACGGCGATCAGCCAGAATGGCACGGGCAACACGAAAAACAGTAATACCGTTTGCCTCGGATAATGCAGGGCGCACAGAATCAGAACAAACGTGAGCGCGGGAGCTGCCCCAAACGCTATCGGGCGGGCGCCCACGTTCCAGAGCCAGTCGGCCATGAGCCACGTTAGGTTACCCGCAACCCCTGCCAAGAGGTAAAGAAGAACAAACCTCCGTGGACCGTAAATGATTTCCAGTTGCCTGCCGAAGAACCACAAGATTAACGCGTTCCACACCAGGTTCAGCCAGTTGTGAATATCGTGAATAAACAAGCCGGTAAATATCCGCCATACTTCTCCAGTGGCCACACGGTGCGGATCGAGCATGAACATGTCGGTAAACTTGCCGTGCCAAGCTCGTCCTGCGGTAACCAATTGCAAGACGAACACACCGGCATGAATCAGGACCAACCAAGGCGTGACCAAGTGCCCGTCCCACCATAACCCGTGGGGGCGCTCGTCTCGATAATAGTCGCGATCATAAACGCCCATGTTCCGCTCCCGTTCTGCTATAGCACACTTTGCTGCTGGCTAACAATATGCTACACTACGCCCGCTTTTTATCCTAGCTGCGTTATGCTGCGGGACCGCTTCCCTGGGAGTTTAGGTCCGCTTGGAAGCTCATTCCACTCCAGTCGTTGGAAAAAAGAGCGTGGCTCAGTCTCTCCGGGCGTTAGCATGATTGAGATAAACGATGGAAAAACCTCTGAGCACAGCCTCCCGCCTGGGACCGTGTATTGATGTTCTCGGGAAGCGTTAGTTTAGTGGTCAGTTAACAACTGACTTGGCTAATCCGGGTTCGCCGCTTCGTAACTTGGCCTGAGCATTAGCCCCTGCGGAAGCGACCATGAAAGGTAAGCCTCAACGAGCATAAGTGTCCTCTAGGCGAAGCGTGGGAAGGGAGAGATGAGGACAAATTGTGTGCTGTCTTCAAGCCGATTACAGACACCATATGCAGTTATTCAGTGGATCAGGTTTCGGTCAGGCAGCTTGGCGCAGAGTTGGAAAGCGAAACATGGAACCGGCCACATATTGTGGTTGGATTTCGATGCTGATCCATCGGCGACCAAGTAATTCGGCCGCATAGCCAGTAACATTGCTGCCGGCAAACGGATCGAGAACCATTTGGCCGGGTTCGGTCAGCAGGCGAATGAAGAATTGGGGCAACTCTAAGGGGAAGCGGGCTGGATGAATGGGAAGATTAGCCTGTCGGCAGGCTTGTAAGTAAGCGTCGCGCGAACGGGTATTGGGCACGATGAGAATGTTCGGGGGAATGGCTCCTCCATTATCCCGGCGAAAGTGGCGCGATATGGCATGCTGGGAGGGTCGCAATTTGGGTTGATAGCCCGTGCGTAAGAGTCGCTGCATGGATTCGCTATAAGGTCGCAGCACCTGACGATTATTGGCCTGGGGGTAAGGAGATTTGCTGAACCACCAGATGAAATGGACGGCATCCTTCAAACGGCTCCGCCGCACTGTCACCCACTCGGCTGGGGTGGGTAAGCGCGAGGGATTGTACCAATAGCAATCCTGGGCCAAGTAAAAGCGTTCGGCGAGACGTAACACCAGGCGATAGGGTAGTAAAGAGCGAGTGGGCTGACCGCGATTCCAAGCGCCGCTCATTTCTAGAACAAAGCTCCCCTCGGGCCGCAATATGCGCCAAATTTCCTCCGCAAAGGGCATGAACCAGGTCAAATAATCCTCCGGGTCGGCATTGCCATAAGCTTTTCGACGTCGTAAGGGAAACGGCGGCGAAGTAAGCACGAGCGAAACCGAGTCGTCAGGAATCTGCTTCATTAACTCCAGGCAATCGCCGACATACGCTGCGCCAAGTTCCGTTTGATATGCAGGCGTGTATCCAGGCAGCACCTCTGAGCCTCCTGCTCAAAGGTATCCCGAGAAATGGACTTCAAATCGTGCTAGCCGGTTACCACATGGAGTGGCGCCTTCTTTTGCGCAGTTGCCCTTGGCATGCCTAAATTGTGCCTCGGCGGCAAGGCCAGTTCGCGAATACAAGTTTTTTGTGCCGCATCACAAGGCGAATCCCCAGCCCGGTTGGCTAGCTCAATCATTGACAACCTCGATTCGTCGCTGGGTGGCCTGTTCCATGCCATCGCCTCGCTTCCTCAGGTCATGTTGATGGATTATCCGCCCTGTTGCCGCTGGTCGAAATTTCTCCAACCGAGAAATCGGTCTCTAGGCTCCACGCCAATCACAATGTGCCACTTTGGGTGCTTGCCGTTTGAATAACAAAAAGTTCCATCTCTCATCACGCGAAATCTTCTGCAGGCGAATCCTCGTTATGTGGTGCTAACATCCGAGAAAGCGACGCCGTCGGGTTTTTGTTGAGACCCCAGATACAATGTGCGCGAACCAAGTGTTCGACCTGGAAATCCAGCCAATGTTGCACTTCAGCTAACCCTACCGCAAGCGACCGATGCCAACGGAACGTATGATCCCGAAAGACGGCAAGGCCGAGCGTTGTTTCGATAAACAGCCTGGGTGAATCTCGATTGTAGCTTCAACATCATAACACACTGAGGCCAACTGGTGGATGATTTGTTGAGCCAGTTGCTCACAGCGCTTGTCCTAGGGGCTGGAGGACCATTGCGTGGACGCAAGAAAAAACGGTGCGTAAGATGGAAAGGTGAAGAGCTGCATAAGGCGGGCCCGCTTCGAGCGGCTGGTACTGTCAGCTGGGCAAGGTCGCGTGAACCGAGACTATCCAGGCCACCCAGCCTGCGGGAGTGGCGGAATTGGCAGACGCGCCAGGTTGAGGGCCTGGTGGGAATGAAATCCCGTGTGGGTTCGACTCCCACCTCCCGCATTGGAACGAATTTCCCTCGCCCACGTTATGGAAGGCATGCACGTCGCAGTTGCGACTTCGCTCGCTCCAATTCGATGCGCTTTTCCGATGAGTAAAATTGCTTCCACTTGCAGCGGTTCAAGAGTGTCGTAAGCGATGAGGGGGAGTGTAAACTTTATCGCCTGCGGCAGATGTGCGCGGGCGACGGCCAGGCGTAGAAGCGAGCTCGTTCGCCCACCATACGGGCCAAGTGGGCGTGCACCTCCAGTCGAGAGGCGTCAAGGGAACGTTTTTGAATGGGTCGCCTGGGTGGGCTTGCGCGAAGATTGGAACGAATGCTGGGAGTAGGTCTTGCTCCTCCTTAATTACCAGGAGCGACGGTACGGCCCTGAAGCACGAATTCGCCAGGCTCGATGCGTAGCGCGGTAAAGTGGAAGGTCGGCGCGCGGCGCGAAGCTTGGAAGCGGATCACTGCCACGGGCAGTCCTTCATAGCGGTACCAGGTCACCTCAACCGTGCGTCGGCGCAGTAGATTGGCAAGTAGTTCTTGCACGTAGCGCACGGGCACAGGCACGGCCCCGATCCGAACCCGGCGAACCTGGAGCATAACAGCATTCGGCTCTGGCAGGCTGATCCACAGCCTCAGTTCCAGGGTAACTATAGTGGACCAAGGGGCATGCCCGTAGCGGAAGCCTATGCGGATGAGATCTTGTTCGAGAGCCACGCGCGGCTCCTGCACCCCTTCCGGCAGTTCGCGGTGAAGTTGGGCTTCGACGAATCCTTCTGCTAAGTAGCTATTGATCTGGTCTTGACGCAAACGTAACTGCCAAGGTTGGTCGGGTTCCGGGTCGCTGAGCATGCTCACAAGGGAACTGATCTGACGGTAGAACTCGGCGGAGCATTGACTTCGTTGGGGACTGGGGGGCACGTGGCCGCGGCGATAATAACCAGGCTCGTGGCGTAATAAGACGACAAGCCCGGTGAGTAGGGCCGCTACGAGTGCCAAGCCAAGTAGGCCGCACAACCAACGACGCCAATTGGTCACCTTTTGACCTCAAGTTGGATGCTTCAAGGTCCGCGATGGGATCAGGGCGATAGGAATCGAGGTGCTGATTCTCGACCCTGGTGCGACGATAGCTGCAGCGACCAGTCTGGTCAAGAGCACGCTCGGGTAGTGTTCTTCATACTTGTATGCCCAGGTGGCAAGCTAACCGTTGACTCGGGGGACTGAGCTAAGTAAAATTGCGTAGTGTATGAGAAGCCAGGGGATGGAGTCCCCCTCATAACCGCCCCACTCGGGGCTGATGACTCCTGCCGCGATGCTGTACGGCAGGAGTCGCGTGGTGAAAAAGGTTGGCCCTGCCGTACGGCAGGGTTTTTCGTTGGTGGCTGGTCGGTGTCGCGGACGACCCACCACGCTGAGGAGGACTCGGGATGCAAGAGATATTTCGCTTAGCCACGCTTTGGCTCGCTCTGGCTGTCGTTTCCACCGCGCTCGCCAGTCATCTGGGCGTCTCCGGGGCCTTGGTGGAAATCTGTGTCGGGACTGTGGCCGCTTACGTCGCCGAGTGGTATTTCGGTCAGGACGCGTTAGGAGCCAACCAGGAGTGGTTGCGTTTTGTTGCATCCGCAGGGGCGGTCGTTCTGACTTTTCTGGCGGGTGCGGAACTCGAGCCCAGTTCGCTCAAAGAGAAACTCGCTGAGGTCAGTGTCATTGGCTTGATAGGTTTTCTTGCGCCTTTTCTCGGTTGCGCCGCATTGGCTTATTGGCTCCTGGGCTGGGACACACGAGCCAGCTGGTTGGCTGGCATTGCCATGTCCACGACTTCCATGGCCGTGGTCTATGCCAGCATGTTGGACACGGGGCTGAACAAGACCGACTATGGCAAGGGCATCCTGGGCGCTTGCTTTATCAACGATCTGGCCACGGTCATCGCCCTGGGTCTGATTTTCGCGCCGTTTACCTATCGCACGCTTATTTTCGTCGCGGTGAGCCTGGCGGCCTTTCTTGTGTTACCCGCAGTAACGAGGCGGCTCATAACGCTTTATGCGTATCGCACCGCAGCCATCCGCACGAAATGGGTATTATTCGTTTTGTTTGGTCTGGGGTCCTTGGCGTTGTGGGCGGAGAGTGAGGCGGTGCTGCCGGCTTATGTCGTTGGCATGGTCTTGGCGCGGACATTAGGCAGCGATCATTTCTACATCCGTCGGCTCCGCACTTTGACGATCGGATTTCTGACACCGTTTTATTTTCTCCGCGCTGGCTCCTTTGTTTCCATTCCTTCTCTGATCGCGGCGCCCATGGTGTTTGTCTTGTTGTTGGGCGGTAAGGTGGTGTCGAAGATTTTTGCGCTCTATCCCGTCATTCGTCTTTTCCGCGATCATCATAAGGAATGCTGGTATTACACGCTGCTAATGTCCACGGGCCTGACGTTTGGCACCATCTCGGCACTGTACGGTTTGACCCACGGAATCGTCACGCCCGAACAATACTCGTACTTGGTCGCGGCGGTGATGGGCAGTGCGGTGGTGCCTGCCCTGATCGCTAATATCTGGTTCGTGCCAAGCCACCTGCTTGGGCGTGTGCCTCCTGCCGGCGAGGAGGAACTGATCGGGGCCGAGCTGCCTAGTGCCGACAATTCCTCAGAAACGACTGCAACGGGGTAGAAAGCAGGTAACCGCAAGGAGAGCGTCAGCCCTGGGCAGCCTCAGCGGCGGGATGACTGAACCATGACAGCGCTATCCCATGGCTAACTCTTGAATCGCCGCGCGAAGCTCTTGGAGATAACGAGGGATGGCTTTCATGGGTTCTTCCGCAGCCTCATATTCGAGCACGACATAACCGCGATAGTTGACGCTCCGCAAGATGTTGAGGATTTTCTTGAAGTCGGCCGGCTCAGGGGGTAGCCGTTTGCCATTTTGCGTGCGGAAAATTTCCGTCTTCACCTGGCACACAATAGCGTAAGGGGCGATTTGCAGCAGTTCCGCATACGGATTTTCGCCGTGGAAGTTGCCGGTGTCGAGATTGACGCCGAAGTAATCATGATTAATGGCTTGGATGAGAGCGAGCATCTGCTGGGGCGTGCTGGTGATGCCACCGTGATTCTCCAGCGCCAGATAGATACCGTACCGAGCGGCGTGGTCGCAACATTCCTGAATAGCTTCCACGCATCGGCGTCGTGCTTTTTCCTCGGTATCCCCTTTGGGTACGCTGCCCGCGAAGATGCGAATCGTCTTAGCGCCCAGGAGCGAATAACGTTCGATCCATGCTTTGACGTCGGCGATCTGTTGCTTCAGGGCCTGCGGGTCGGCGACGCAGAAGTTGTTCCCCACAGCGCCTCCGCTGATGTCGAGTCCCAGTCGCGTGCAGCGGGCTTTCAGGCGGGCGAGAAAGTTGGGCGTGGTGTCTTTGAAGTAATAGGCCGTCGGCTCAATGGCATCGAAGCCCCAGGAAGCGGCTAAGTCGGCGAAGTCTTCCAAAGTGATCGCGGGTTGACGTTTGCCGTGAAAGTGATCTCGGAGACTATATCCAGCCAGGCTCAGACGTACTTGGGGTTTACCCGTACGTTTGATCGGTTCGATGGCGCTAAGAGGGCTTTTTTGGTGAACGGCCATCGTACCTAACAACAAGCCCCCTGCTGCGGTCATAAATTCTCTGCGCGTGTACCCGAGTTTGCTAAGCGGTCGGTGAGGCAACGATGAATTTTCCTGGAGTGTCATAGCGCCCTCCTTTCGTACATGTGGGATCGTTTTTTTACAATAGCACAACCATCTCGCTGCGGCACCGTGATTCAATCACGAGCACCTAGGATTACTCTCCCGCGCTAAGGGGATTCATCATGGCGAGGGGTAAACCATACCCTGCAAGAGGATACTTAGGGCGAGCATGACGGCTGGTCTGTTTACTGACTGGAGCTGGTCAGCGTCGAACCTTTGGTGGGACTTAGCCATTGGTTTCGTGGTGTTTGTGGTTTCCTTCGTCGTTAGTCTGGCCTTAGCGACCTGGGTCATCGTCCATTTGCCGACCGATTACTTTCGCGACTCGGTAACCCGAAATAATTCGGGAAATCAACGTTGGCACACGCTGTTAGTAGTTGGCTTAGCACGCAACGTGCTCGGACTGATCCTCGTCGCGGTGGGGATCTTCCTTTCCCTGCCGGGCATTCCAGGGCAAGGCTTCCTGACGATCGTGCTGGGACTCATGCTCATGCAGTTCCCCGGCAAGCGCTACCTGGAAAAACGCCTCCTCGGTCAGCCTCGAGTCTTGGAATTGCTCAACCGTATTCGACAGCGTTACCAGCGACCGCCCCTGTTACCGCCTGAAGAAAGTCCCCATCCGAAAACCTAGCCCTGCTCCGGCAGCCTGGTGAAGCAATGCGTTGGTTTCATAAGCTATGATCGTTCTGACGCTTGTGACGACGCTTCTGTTCGCTCTGACTTGCTAAGGAACTCGTCGGTTTCGTAAGCTATGAGCGTGTTGGCTCAAATGCAGGAAATGCGACCATGACACGTAGCGAGGAATTAGGCAATTCGGAGCATAAAACGGCTCTTCAGCGGATCGAGACGTTACCGCTCATCCCGCCTCGACCTGCCGATAGTCACAAAGGCACCTTTGGCCGCGTGCTGATCGTCGCTGGTAGCCGGGGCATGAGCGGAGCGGCAGTGCTCTGCGGGTTGGGCGCACTGCGCGGCGGCGCGGGTCTAGTGCAGGTAGCGACGCCCCGCGAAATCCAACCGATCGTCGCAGGAGCTAACCCCTGTTACCTCACCGCAGCTTTGCCGCAGGATGAACATGGGCGGATCAGCTACCAAGCGCTGGAGATGATCTGGGAATTAGCCCGCAGCGCTACGGTGGTGGCGCTCGGCCCTGGGCTGGGTCAAAGCTGTGGCCTGCAACACTTGGTTGCACGCCTGGTCAGCGAACTGCCTCGTCCTTTGGTAGTGGACGCCGATGGGCTGAATAATCTCGCCCAAGCAGGCGTCGAAGCCCTGGCTCCAGCGCCAGCACCGCGGATTATTACGCCGCATCCTGGTGAGTTTGCGCGTCTCGTGGGGGCAACCACGGCGCAGGTGCAGATTCAGCGTGAGCAATTCGCGGCAGAATTTGCCCGCCGTCATCGCGTGATCGTCGTGCTCAAAGGGCACGGCACCGTGGTAACCGACGGCGAGCGGCTCTATCGCAATACGACAGGCAATCCGGGCTTAGCCAGCGGCGGTACGGGCGACGTGCTGACGGGACTGCTCGCCGCGTTGCTGGCCCAGCGGCTCGAACCATTCACCGCCGCCCAACTGGCCGTCTTCCTGCATGGTCGCGCCGGCGACTTAGCCCGCGAGGCCAAAGGCGAAATTGGCCTGATAGCTAGCGACTTACCCGAATTTCTCCCGCTTGCCATCCGCCAAATTACGGCGCGACCGGTGCCCACGGAGACTCCGCGTCGTGAATCCTGCCCGACACCATGAGCGCTCCGTTTAGATAAAGTCGCGCTTCTGGACGTTTCTCATCGGTTTCTAAGACGACCATGCTATGATGGTAGTCGGAACCTGAACGGGGGCTTGGTGTTGTTAACCACGGAAGAGGTCAGTTGGGGGCAATCGCGATGCTAGGAAAACGCTGGGGCAGGCGAGTGAAAAGTATCGCAGCCTTATGGGCCGTGTTGGCGGTGGTCGGCTGGGTTGTAGCGCAGGTGAATCAATCATCCACGCCGTCGGCCAAAGTGTCCGTGCAGGCATTGCCCACCGAACAAGTGGTGCAACAAGTTGATGCCATTATCCTGAAGCATCTAGCAGCCCAAAACATTCGCCCGGCAGGGTTATCAAGCGACGAAGAATTTTTGCGTCGCGCCTACCTTGACATCACGGGCAAAATCCCCACGGCCGAGCAAGCCGCTGCCTTTCTCGACAGCCGCGAAGCGAACAAGCGGGCACAACTGATCGAGCAATTACTCGCCAGTCCCGATTATGGTCGTCATTTCGCCGACGAATGGGTACGTTTGCTTGTGCCGCGCGACTCCCAGAACCGACTGCTGCGTACCCAACCGCTTTTCGATTGGCTAACCGAGCAATTCAACCAGAATCGTCCTTGGAGCGAAATTGTCACCGCATTGCTTACCGCCACAGGCACGCAACAGGAAAATCCCGCCGTTACCTACTTCCTTGCGAACCAGGGCCTCGACCAGATTACCAATTCGGTGTGTAAACTGTTCCTCGGCAACCAACTGCAATGTGCGCAGTGCCATAATCACCCCTTTACCAACTGGAAACAGAATGATTACTGGGCCTTCGCCGCGTTCTTCGCCAAAGTGCAAAGAGATAACACGCTAGCCGCGGCCAAGCAAGGGACTAGTCCTGGCGTGCGCGAGCTTCCCCGCATCGCGTTGCGCCGCAATCTCCCCGAATCATACAAAGCGCTGCCGCCGAAATTCCTCGGCGGGGCTCAACCGCAACTGCGCGCCTCTGAGCCGCTGCGACCTGTCTTAGCCAAATGGTTGACGGCGCCCGACAATCCCTACTTCGCCAAGGCCACGGTCAATCGCTGGTGGGCGAAATTCTTCGGCCGCGGCCTGGTCAACCCCGTGGACGACATGCACGAAGACAATCCGCCGGTTTACCCAGAATTACTCGACTTACTGGCGCAACAGTTCGTCGCTCACCAATTTGACCTGAAATGGCTGGTGCGCACGATTACCAACACGCAGGCATATCAGCGGAGCAGCAAACCCGTCGGGGAGCAGCCCGCCGATCCGACTCTTTTTGCCCAAATGCCCGTCAAACCGATGACCCCGGCGCAGTTATTCGACGCCCTGGCCCAGGTCGTCGGGTTCAATCGCAACTTAGCTGCGCGGAAGCCTGCCATCGGCCCGAAGCCCGGCTTCAACGTCCGCGAAGCGTTTATCATCGCCTTCAGCGGCGATGAAGGGGCCGACCCCCTTGATTACCAGGCGGGTATTCCCCATGCGTTGCGCCTGATGAACTCGCCTATGACCAACGCCGATGGCATTGTTCTCCAGGATGCGCTGCGTCGCGGGGAATCTCCCGAAGAGACGCTCGATTGGCTGTTTCTGGGCGTGCTGTCGCGCCGACCCAGCGCTCAGGAACGCGAACGTTTCCTGAATTACGTCGCCCAGCGCCAATATAGCCGAGCCGCCTGGAGCGATGTCTTCTGGGCGCTGATTAATTCCAGCGAATTTGTCCTCACGCGGTAACCGACGCTGCCGGGCGGTGGGGCGGACCTCGCGTTCCCCCGCCGCCTGCTGCTTCAGCGACGATTCTTACGACGCTATAGTGCGTCCCAACCGGTGTGCTGACGGGTTGGGCTTATCCAGGGAGGCCAAGTCATGCGGGATTTTGCACCGCTCAGCCGACGCGAGTTCTGCCAACTCACCGCCGCGGGCATCACTGGTTTATCCCTCTCCGGTTGGCTCGACATCTTGGCGTTACGGGCTGCGCAAGGGCAACTGAAACATAAAGCGTGCATCCTGCTCTGGATGGATGGCGGACCCTCGCATAAAGACACTTTCGACCTGAAGCCCGGCACACGCTATGCCGGTGAGTTTAAACCGATCTCCACCTCGGTGCCGGGGATTCAAATCAGCGAGCATTTCCCCAAGTTAGCCAAGCTCATGCAGCACGTGGCTATCCTGCGGGGCATGAACACAGGCGTGTCCGACCATAACCGTGCCCGCTACTACATGCATACCGGCTATCGCGAAGGCCAAGGCGGGGTGATTCATCCGAGCCTCGGTTCGATCGTTTCGCACGAACTGGGACGGCCCGAATTCCCGCTGCCGAACTTCGTCGCCATCTCCGCCCGCGTACTTGGCGCCGGTTACCTGGGCCCACGGCATGAGCCGCTGGTGGTGCTTGACCCAAACCGCGGCGTCGAGAATCTGCGGGCTTCCGTTGCCGACGACCGCTTCAATGACCGTATTAGCTTGCTCGAAGAACTGGAGCAAGGTTTCTACCGCACCTATCGTACCCCCGCGGCTCAGGCGCATCACACCATGTACGCCCGTGCCGTCGAACTGATGCGCTCCAAGGAAGCCAAGGCCTTCGACCTCAGTCAGGAACCCGCCAGCGTGCGGCAACGGTATGGCGGCACGCGCTTCGGCGACGGTTGCTTACTGGCCCGTCGGCTCATCGAAGTCGGCGTCAAGTTCGTCGAAGTCGGCCTGGGCGGCTGGGACACGCATCAGAACAACTTCCCCCGCGTGCGAGAACTCTCCGCCCAGGTGGACTCCGCACTCAGTGCACTCATTGAAGACCTGCACCAACGCGGACTGCTCGACAGTACGCTCATCATCTGGATGGGCGAATTCGGCCGCACGCCTCATATCAACAATCGCGGCCCGCAACCGGGTCGCGATCACTGGTCGCGTGCCTGGAGTACCTTGCTCATCGGCGGCGGCATTAAAGGCGGTCAGGTCATCGGCAAGACCGACGCCGAGGGCGCCACTGTGGTGGAGCGGCCCATTTCCGCTCTCGACTTCCTGGCCACGGTGTGCACCATTCTCGGCATTGACTACACGAAACAATACACCACGCCCCGGGGCCGACCCATTCGCATCGTCGACCGCGGCGCTAACCCGATTAAGGAACTCTTGTGAACAAACCTAGGGATTGTGCTCCCCTTGCCATAGGCTCAGCCTCTGGGCAGCCAACAGTTCCTCGCCTGCTCTTCAGCAAAGTTTCCCGCTTGCTCACCACCTCTCCATAGGCCGACAGATGGCATACCGGCCTTTCTTCAGCGTTTGCATATCTCAAAGTTCCCAACGTCCCGGGCAATGGTAGGCCCATTTCTAGGCATTGGTGAACCAATTCACTTTCCTTGCTCGGTCGCCCCATTAGTTTCGTCGGCCATGCCCAAATGTTGAGCAAGTTCCTCAAATAACTTAGCAGTGTTTGACTCGCTGGAGTTCGCGCGATAAATATGTCCAGCAGGGTTGCCCTCACATACATTGCTGGAGAGCATTGGCGTCGCCTTACTGCCTAGGATAATACCGTATTGACCATTTCTGACACAGTAGTTTTTCTCAGCTGTGCCCGCAGCTTCATCAAAGAAAGCTATCCCTGATTCCCCATTAGCGTGGCAGGTGTTCTCTTTTAGGGCTGGCTGCGCTTGGTGGTCTAATTCGATTCCATGATAACCATTGCCGCGACAGACGTTCTTTAGTGCCGTACCGCGACTATTATCCCAATAAATGATGCCAGCTATCTGGTTACGCTCGCAGGTGTTGCCTTCGAGCACGGGCCGGGCTTTACCTCCTACTGCTATGGCAGCACCGTTACCCCGACATATGTTGTTCCGCGCCGTGCCCCCGGCGTTCTCAAAGTACGCGATGCCAGTAGCCTTGTTAACCTCGCAGGTGTTGCCTTCGAGCACGGGCTGCGCTTGGCCTTGAACGGCAAGACCGTGGTAACCGTTGCCCCGGCAGGTGTTATTTCGTACTGTGCCCCCGGCGTTCTCCAAGTACGCGATGCCACTTTGCTGATTACCCTCGCAGGTGTTGCCTTCGAGCACGGGCTGCGCATGCTCGGAAACCTCTATCCCATGTAATTGATTGGCCGTGGCCAGACATCGGCGGACTGTGCCGCGGACGACGCCGTGCAGCCAAAGTCCCACCCCGCCAAACTTTTTCTCATCGCTCCATACCCCGCCTTTGAAAATACAATCCTCTATCTCGATAGTCCCCGAACCGGCCTCGAACACGTTGGCGGGTTGACCCCCTAAGTGAATCACGCTCACCTTGCCCAGTCGAAACTGACCTCCCCCCTCATAGGCTAACACCACCCCCTTCGCATCAGAGGTAATAATAGTCGCGTGCGCGTCCGTGCCTTCGATGGTCAGAGACTTGCCAATCCGCAGCGGTTGCGCTAAGCGATATGTTCCCGGTTGCAGTTGGATCACTCCACCCTCAGGAACACGGTTGACCGCGTCTTCCAGCGAATGTCCAGAGTTCAAGACCAAATCGAGTTTTCTCGACATAGGCAAACCCACGATCTCATAAGACCCAGCAAGGCTTTTGCCCCTGGTCAAGCCCACGCCCCCAGGCGCGGGCCCCCTGGTCGAAGTAGTGCTGCGGGTCGGCACGTAAGGCCCATTTCGCCCAGGCCGCCTCCTTCCCGTCCAGTCCTTGCAAATCCCACTCGCCCCGCCGCTGCCGCTCGATCACCCCAATCGGCGTAACCTTGCTCGCGCCCACGCCAAACGGATGCCGACCCGTCAACAGGTACACGTACATCACCGCCAACGCGTACAAGTCGCAGGTCGGATGATGCCTCCCATCCCACGCCTCGGGCGGCGCGTAACCGATTGTTCCCGCGATGGTCGTGGTTAGACGCGTCTGCGTTGCCGACGCAAACCGCGTCAAGCCAAAGTCCGCTACCTTCACCTCCCCCTGAAACAGCAAACAGTTCTCCGGCTTGATGTCCCGATGATACAGCCCACGGCTATTCAGAAAATCAATCGCCTCGGCCAGATGCCACAGGTAACGGATAAGCTTGTTACGCGGAATGCCTGCCTGATTACGCTGGCGATACACCTCCAGCAGGCGGGCCAGGTCGCGCACCGGTTCGTCGGCCAACTCCCACACCGTTACCAGATGCCCCAGCCGAACTTTGTAGTCAATCAAACTCACCAAACGAGGATGCGTGATCAGTTGCAAGTTGGCCAATTCCTGAAGGATTTGCTGCTCCTTGCCCGCGGAGGGGTCGCTGACCGGGTCGAAACTGATGCGCACGGCACGCAAAAAGTTGCCCACGCGCGCTCGATAGACCTCGCCAAAGCCGCCTCGCCCCAGACGCTCCTCAAACTGCCAGCCTTCCTGTTCTAACACTTGGATAACCGCGGCAACTCCCAATCCGCGTGGCCGAGAATTCTGACCGGCTGCTCCACTCATCGCCCTTACCCCTGAGACTGCTATTGACCTGCTTGTATACTATCGCGGCAACAAATCTGCTGTCCACTCTCAGTTTCGTTGTGAGTTTTGCAACGAAGTTACAGCCTAACTGGCACACGCCGGAAACCGCCGTACCTTGCCATCAAGGTTGCCTCAGGTTTCAGCATCTGACCCCGCTAACCATACTCAGACAAGGAACTGGGAAAGTCCCAGAAACCCTGAGCCGCCTCGCCGACATCCACATCGGCGCTCACGTCGGGAGCCTCAAACTCAGCCACACCTCCAAAATCCCCTCCGAAGTCTTCTTCCATCGGTTCTGCCTCCAACTCATCGCCTCCATACTCATAGTCGCTCTCCGCTTCGTAGTCCCCTTCAGGTTCAGGCTCGTAAGCATCTGACTGGTCTGCATAGCCTTCCTCAGGCATCCCATGAGCGACGGCGGGATACGCGGCAGGCACATCATACGCCTGGCCGTAGTTGTAATCGGCGCCCCCAGTTGGAGCCTCGCCGAGGCTGTGGGTGCCTTCCAGTTGTTGTTCATCCCTGTTGTTCCTGCGTTCGAGCAATTCGTTGATTTTCCGCAGCAGCTTATTGATCTTGCCCAGCGTGCGGCCGTAATCGTCATCAGGCTGCCCACCTCCATGGCCAGAGGCGACATTGCCGCCTGGCTGAGGATTTACAGGAGTTTGATTCTGCGGTCGGGATTGTGCCTGCGCTAAAGGACTCATGGCTTGAGGGATTGGAATAACAGGCGCGGAATTGCTCGGAGAACCTCAGTACATGTTGCCTACGAGTGGTTGTGCTTGGTAGGCTATGCCATGTGGCACAACTTGTTGCCAAGCTGGGTGCCCGGCCCCCTGCCAACGAACGCCACTGAAACTACTGCCACTCCCGAATTCGCTCGTATTCTCGCCGGAAAGCGGGGAAACGAAACTCTTGGTCTCTACGGTATTGCCTTCGAGCAGGGGGCGTCTGCGACTATAAAGACCAATGCCTGGTTGGCGATTACCACGACAAACGTTGTAACGAGCCGTGCCACCAGCGTTGTCGAAGTAGGCGATGCCGTGAGACTGATTGTCTTCGCAGATATTGCGCTCCAGTGCGGGCTGGGCGAATCCGAGCACGCCGATGCCCTGATAAACATTGCCTCGGCAGACATTCTTACGCGCTGTGCCTCCCGCGCTATCGCAATATAAAATCTCAGATCGCTGGTTCCCTTCGCAGTTATTGCTTTCGAGTATTGGCTGCGCGTGGTCGCTCACCTGGATGCCATGAAAACCATTGTCGCGACAGGTGTTATTGTGAGCCTTGCCTCCAGCGCTCCCCAGAAAGAGGATGCCATCGTACCGATTGTTTTCGCACGTGTTACCTTGCAGCTCAGCTTGAGCCTGATCGTACACTCCGATGCCATGATAGCCGTTGCCGCGACAAACGTTGTTTTTGGCTTTGCCGATCGCGTGATTGAAAAACACGATGCCGCATTGTCCATTCCGCTCGCAGATGTTGCCTTCGAGTACAACTTGGGCGCGATCCCACACCCCGATGCCGTGCAAATCATTGACCAGACAGCGACAGTTCCTCACTAGCCCCTTTGCATCGCCGTGTAAGCGCAGGCCGTAGCCCCCCAAACTTTTTTCGTCGCTGCGCACTCCGCCTCGGAAAAGACACTGGACTATCTCTACGATACCAGAACCCGCTTGGAATACATCCGCGGGACGGTTGCCTGCATGAACGATAGCAACCTGGGCAAGACGGAAGCGGCCTTTTCCTTGATAGGCCAATACGAACCCTTCCGCATCCGATGCGATGAGGGTCTTCTCAGGAGCCGTTCCCTTGATGGTCAGGGGCTTGCGAATCTCTAACGGTTGAGTCAACCGATAGGTCCCAGGTTGCAATAGAATTACCGCGTGCTCGGCAGCGTTTTCTACCGCCGCGGCTAGAGAGTGGTTTGGCGTCAGGACAATCTCGGTTTTTTCTGCCTTCGGTTCGATGGATGCAGAACGTTGTTTAGGCTGGGAGTGCGCCTGATAAATACCCCGAACCCAGGTCGTGCCCCTTGGTTGAAACGCGCCTGCGGATCGGGGTGCAAGGCCGATTTCACCCACTCGGCTTCGTTTTCGCTTAGTCCTTGCAAGTCCCACTCGCCTCGCCGCTGCCGCTCGATGACCGCAATCGGCGTAACCTTGCTCGTGCCCACGCCAAACGGATGCCGACCCGTCAATAGGTACACATACATCACCGCCAAGGCGTACAAGTCGCAGGTCGGGTGATGCTTCCCTTCCCACACCTCCGGCGGTGCGTAACCGATCAGACCCGCAGTCAGCGTGCGTGGGGACTTTTGGGACAACGAGGCCAACTGTAGCATCCCAAAGTCGCCCAACTTCACATCGCCTTGGAAGAGCAAACAGTTATGCGGTTTGACATTGCGATGGTACAGTCCCTGCCCGTTCAAGAAGTCAAGCACTTCTGCTAAGTGCCACACGTAACGGACCACCTTCTCGCGCGGAAGACCTGTATGATTGCGCTGACGGTAGGCCTGGAGCAAGCGACTCAAATCGCGAATCGGCTCATCGGCCAATTGCCAAACAGTTACCACATGCCCCAAAAGCAGTTGATAGTCCATCAGACTGGCTAAGCGCGGATGAACGATGGTTCTTAACTTGGCTGACAACTCGCGGATTTTTTGTTCCTTCTGGTCTGATGGGTCAGCGATGGGTTCGACGTTAATGCGCACGGCAAACGTAGTTTGGCCAAAACGGGCCCGATATACCTCGCCGAAGCTTCCTCGTCCCAACTTCGCTTCCAACTGCCATCCTTGCCCCTGAAGCACCTCGATAACCGCTGATATTCCCCGCTCTTGCCAACCTAACGTCGCGTCGGACTGGGCCATGATTAATTACCTTCGCGGTACGCGTGCTAAACTTCATCCTAACGGTGGATTGACCTACCGTCAAACAAAAAAGTTTCCCACGGAGCGGCCCCATGACACGCTTGCTCATGCGCGTTGCAAGCTAAGTCTGGTCCTGGTGGCACGCTCCCCTCGGCTCAAAATCAACGCGGTGGGAAGCTAACGGATTGGACAATGGCCAGGTCGCGGCCACCGAGCTTATCGGCTAAACTCGGTTCGACGGTAAACACGAATACCACCTGCCGACCATCCTTATGAGCCACCACATACCAAGTCAGCACAACGGGCAACCCCTCGCTTTTGCCTTGCACGGTGTGACGATAGATCCAACGGCCATCCTGAGCCGGCAGCTCACCGCTTTCGATCTCCTTTTCCAGCTGGAATTGTGGCGTTTGGCGAGCGAATTGGCGAATTTGCTCGGTAGACAGATGCTGCCCAGGCTGCGCCTCGGGCCAAAACGTAACGTTCATCTGCGCTACCAACTCGCCACGGTCAAGCAAACGGAAAACCGCGAAGCGTTCATCTTGTGATATACGATGCCAGGCACGGTCATACAAAAACTCACACACGTTCTTAGGGGCACGGTAGCTGAGCAATAGGAAAGGCGCAGTCGGCTCCGCGGGGAGGTTCTGAAGCACGGCTGGGGTGAGATGTTCGCACTGACCGTCGAAATGTCGTTCCGCGCGGATGTCAGCTTGCAAGGTGAGCGCAGAGGTAACCGGGCCTGCTTGTCGCTGCTGCGTCTGTTGCCAGTGCAGGCGGAGCCAACGCTCGAAGTTCAAGTCGAATTCGCAGGTGGCGCGAATGTGGTTGTTCGTTTCGCTGCCGTCCACAATCCCTGCGACTTGGCCTTCAATGCTGACAAAGGCATGACCATCTCGCACCGCGGTCAGTTTGCCTTGCACTTGGGATTCCGTAACCCCGTCGAGTCCGCACATGGCCTGAACTACCGGGATGGGCACCGTCCAGGTGTCACCCACTGCTACCAGTTGCTCGGGCAGAAGATTGGGCACCATAAGGAGGTCGAGATGTCCTTGCGTGAGATCAAGTTCCTCGCGAGTCAAAGGCCCATTGGGAGAGAAGACCACGGTTTGGTCGGGACCGCGCCATGCTACTACCAAGCGCCGCTCCGGGCGAAGCTGACGCTTTTCGAGGGGGGAGCCGGGGGCGCTAGCAGACATGACGCCTTGGACTTGGCGGTGCCAGTCCGCTCGTTCGTAATAACGGGCCACGCGGATCGGTAACCCGGGACGGATTCCGTGCAGAACGGGTTTATCAGCCTGCGAAGGATGCACCTCGGCCAGGGCCAGGATGCTCTCCCAAACGCGATGCTCGGCCGTGACCACAATCTTCGATTTGCTGCTTTTTGGTTCGACTTGCACCCGAGTCTGTAGTTCCGCTCGCCATTGCTGACCGATGCGGGCCCGTTCCCGTAAAGCGTACCTAATACTGTCGGCCCAGGTGATTGCTAAACCGCTTAGCAGCACTACAGCTAAAAACGCACTCAATCGGCCGCTCATGGCTCTCCTCGCTGCTTCTCGGGCATCCTTGAATGGGTCTCTCAGGCCGGCCAAGCTGAGTCCTTTGCTGTCTTAGCTGCAAAATTTCCCCAATATCAGGAAACCAAGTAGGCTCCCCAAGTGGTCGGTCGCATGCAACGGAGGCATACCCAAGGCCTGGCGAGCGTCAACATCATTTATCGAACTCGGGAGTTTGCCGATACCTTTCGTAAAATGCCATTGGCAGCCCGACACATGATCAGGAGACAGGCATGGGTTGGTCACTGCGGATTGGACGCCTCTTTGGCATTGATGTCTACGCGCACTTCACCTTCCTTTTGTTCCTGATCTGGATTGGCGTGTCGTATTACCTGGTGTATCAGGATTGGCTCAAAGCCGCGATGGGCATGCTGATGATTGTGATGTTGTTCACGATCGTAGTGATGCACGAATTGGGCCACGCCTTGACGGCCCGGCGTTTTGGCATTCGCACGCGGCACATCACGCTGTTACCCATCGGCGGAGTGGCGTGGTTAGAACGTATCCCGGAGAAACCATGGCAGGAACTGGCCATTGCCATTGCGGGACCGGCTGTCAATATCGTGTTGGCTGGGATCCTCTATGCTGTTTTTACCTCATTCTTGGGAACTCCCGAAGCGTTGCTCAACTTGTCCGCTGAGATCACGGAGCAAGTAGCGGCCAGCACCGCCGAGCAAATGGTGCGTACGCTGTTTTGGGTAAACGTGATGCTGGTGGCGTTCAACTTGCTCCCCGCATTTCCCATGGACGGAGGACGGGTACTGCGAGCGCTTCTGGCCATGCACATGGAATACGCCCAAGCCACCAACATCGCCGCGAGCATCGGCCAGTTGATGGCTATCCTCTTCGGATTCCTGGGTTTAGTATTCAACCCAATGTTGCTGTTCATCGCACTCTTTGTCTGGATCGGCGCCCAACAGGAAGCGGCGTTTGCCCAGCAGAAGGCGGCACTGTGGGGCATTCCCGTGCGCGATACCATGATCACCAATTTCACCGCATTATCGCCGCAGCACACTTTGGCCGAAGCAGCGCACCTGATTCTTCAGGGTTATCAGATTGATTTCCCCGTGGTGGAAGATGGCCGGTTAGTCGGGGTGCTTCCTGGTAAAGACATTATCGCCGGCTTAGCGCAACTGGGACCGCAGGCTCTGGTGCGCGAGGTGATGCGCCAGGACTGCCTGACGGCCAATCCCTACGAAATGGTCGAAACCGTTTTGCTGCGGATGGACCAGAATCATTGTCCCGTCGTGCCCGTTATCGTTAATGGCCAGATCATCGGTGTGCTGACCCGCGACAACATTGCCGAATATATTCTCATTCGCCGCGCACTCGAGGAAGCGCGCCGACGCCTTCAGGGCT
The DNA here is from genome assembly GCA_025060195.1 of Gemmatales bacterium. Taxonomy (GTDB): domain Bacteria; phylum Planctomycetota; class Planctomycetia; order Gemmatales; family HRBIN36; genus HRBIN36. The sequence continues at coordinate 89,315 of JANXCQ010000005.1, forward strand.
ATCTTTAATCGCAAACCAGAAGTGGGAGATTCTACCATGCTGACAAAAAATCCCTTCTGCCTGGCAGGAGTGCTGGTTGCTTTGTGGGCCAATACCACCATAACCCTGGCCCAGGAGAAGCGTGCTGCACCCGAGGCCGTGCAATGCGGTAAGATCACCAAGCTTTCCCGCATCGGGGACATTTACATCGGGGGCCAACCTACAAAAGAGGACTTTGCCGAGTTGAAAAAGCTCGGAATCAAAACGATCCTTAACTTGCGCCAGGCCGGGGAGACCGCACTTGACGAGCAAGCGTTGGCCGCGGAGCAAGGCATTCGCTATGTCCACTTGCCTTTCCAGAAGCCGGACGAACTGACCGATGCCGTTTTCGACCGGGTGCGCCAACTTTTACGCGACAATCAAAGTCGGCCCATTTTTGTGCACTGAGGGTCGGCCAATCGTGCGGCAGCGGTCTGGCTGCCTTATCGCGTTCTCGATGAAGGCGTGTCCTACGACCAGGCGGTGAAAGAGGCCCGTGAGATGGGCCTCCGCTCTGCAGAATTGGAGCAGCGCGCCCGCGACTATATCGCCCGCCAGCTTAAAAAGTAACGCCGCAGTCTCGCAAACATTCGTACCCAGCGACCGTGTAATGCGCCCCATTCCTGTTCACTTCATGCCCGCGCTTCCGTGGGTTCGTGCGTCGAAAGCCACGGCCCGTTTTGCTCCCTCCGACATCTGTTGCTAATCTATTTTCGATGAACGGTTTCTAATGTAACGCCACTACTCGTCGTGATATTGTCTGGCGCCAAGTATGAGCCGAACTTGCATGCTGGCACTGTGGCTGGGTGGGTGGACCTGGGTATGCTGGGTAACCGCAGCGCAGGAACCTGCTCTGACCGGTCTGGTTACCGGAGAACTGCGCCGTAGCGAAAAGCCTGATGACTACTGGGATGGCGACCTACGACGACGCCCCGAACTGAACTGGGTCTTGCTCCGTTTGTTCGACCAGCGCGGACGTATCGTTGCGCAGGAGAGAACCTATCCCGACGGCACGTTTCAGTTTCGGGGCCTGCCCGCCGGCGATTACGAATTGGAAGCATGCCGACCTGGATACCTATCGCAGCGGCAAAAAGTAAAAATTCCAGGCTCGGCGCGCTTCGAGTTACTCCGTGATCCGGATTATGACCTCCTGGTTCTGCCGCGGACATTACGAGCCTGTTTCGCCTTGCCGGGAAACGAGTTAGACGTGTTGTGTCGGGGAAGCGACCAGGCGCAAGGCTGGGAAGTATCTTTATCCAACGACTACATCACGCGGCGTTGCGAGATTCTCGAGGCGCGGCGAGACGGCCAACTATTCTGCGATCAGAAATGGGAAGCGGGTTGGCACCTGCGTGTGCGCATCCCCAAGGATTTGCCTCCGGACGACATGTACCATCTTACGGTGCAGGTTCACGACGCGGGCCGATTACGTCGCGCCATGCAATACAAGGCCGTCAAATTACTGCGCGATTGGCCCACCGCCTTCTGGATTCTCGGCTTCCAGGATTTCCATTTGGATCACAAGACGTTCGAGCTGGATGGTACTACTTCCGCGACGAATGAATCATTGGGCCGCGGACTGTTCTGGCAGGCGGGGGCGTATTTGAACGCGGCCTGGATCAGCATCAATGACGACATCGGTCTGATCGAATATCCGAAAGAGGGAAACGGACACGCTCAGCTCTGGCATCTCATAGTGCGTTACGGGAACACGCCGAGCTACTTCACCTTCGGTGGCCCCCACGATTATGAGGGGCCAGAAATGCGGCGGCATCGGTATCATTTCGGCCCCCGCTGTTACCGCATAACCTTCGGCCCACAGACGCGGATTCTAGGCGTCATGGACTATTGTCCCAACCCGCAGAATTGTTTCACCGAGGACATCCGCACTTGGCTGCGGCGCGAAGTCCAGCAGGTGCACCAGGACGCCGCTGTGCGGCTGGTATTTTTGCAGGCCAACGTATCGGGGCACTTAGCGCAACGCGGGGAATTCCTCATCCCGCCCGAACAATGGCCTCCTCTCCGCAATGGTTGGCAGTTGGCCGAACATTTCTCCTACGATGGCCAGGGAGCCGACCGACTCGGCGCTAAATCCTGGAGCAGAATTGAACCGCCGGTTTATCGGCTTGACTATGAACGCCTATTTCTGACGGGGCAATTCTTCTGGATCGGCCGCGTAAGTCAGTCCAATGTCCACGGTTGGGATGGACTCCTACGCACCCCTGTGGACTTAGCCCACGTGGTCCAACCCCAGGGAACCACACGGGGACAATTGACCGGCTATCGGGGCGTCATGCTCCCCTTTGCCCAGGTGCGCCAGCCCAACGAACGCGAAGCGGTGATCGAAATGCGGCTCAGTTGGTTCAGTCCCAAAGAGGCACGATGCACGGTCACGGATGACTTCCCGCGTGTTTTACCAGCCTGGTCGGACGGACGCCTGCGGCTCGTGCTCCCTCGAGATGAATACTCCGTCGAGAACGCTGAAATCCTGCACCAAGCGACTAGCGATAACGGCCACTGGACTTTGCTCTACTTACGTTTGCCCACCTGCACGCAACAGCAACCACACCAAACTGCCCGCATTCGGCCTCGACAACCGTAAACTGGAACGAAGCTCTTCGCGCTCCGGGGCATTCGTTGCTTACTCGGACTACCTGGTGCTTGTCAGTGTGCTGATGTCCCAAACGTGCACGAAGCCGTCCTTCCTGCCCAAAAGGTACTTGCCGTCGGGAGTTACCCGAAGATCGTCGATCCGTGGAAATGGGTGATCGGTTCGGATGCGACCAAGCTCTATCCCCGACTCCACCTCGAAAATGGTAAGACCGAAGTAACGGAAATTGCTCAAAATAAGATAGCGAGCATCGGCAGTCAGGCACGCCGCGATCGGTTTCGGCCGCTCCGGACGAGCTTTGCCCGGCGGACGAATCAGGTCCAGTAATTCGGCACTCACGCGACTCGACCGCGTATCGTCCACCCAACCGACCAGGTCGCCGCGCTGCGTAGCGCGAACTTCCCAGCGATAACCATGCAGTTTATCCACCGCAGCGATAAATCGGCCGTCGGGACTCAGCGCCATGACCGTCAAGCCACGCGGTACCGCCCACCGTGTGTGACGTTGACCTGTCCTGTAGCACGACAATACCACCTGATGCCGATCGTCGAGCGTTACGGCCAAGTCGCTGTCGCGAACGAAGCCGAGCCAATGGTTTCCCGATAGTTGGGCCACTTCCTTGCCCGTGGCGAGGTGGTACACCGATAACGGTGCGGTCTCATAGTAAGGTTGTCTAGGAATCACGTGTGCCTGGTCCGGAGTTATGACGAGACCATAGCCGGCCTCCCGCAGCAGTTCACCGCGCGGAAACATACTGCGCACCGCATTGGTCTGCCAATCCCGCACAAAGACGTTGGCCTCATCGGGCGCCGTAACCGTACCCCGGAGACTGGCCAGGACTAACCACTGATCATGCTGGGCGAAGCTCACGTGGATAATAGGACTGCGAAAGTCGCGATACCGGCGCTGGGGTTTGCGAAGCCGCAGCTGCCAAACGCATACTGTACCGCACTCATGACCGGTGGCCAGATACTGACCGTCGCTACTAAGGGCCATCGCAGTGATGCGGCGCGCAGCTACGTTCCAGGTCAACTGAGGCTTGCCGTCTCGCCAACTGCTCATACGGAAGTCGCTGCTTTCATGCGACCACAACACATGTTCGCTATCAGGCAGGAATTGGTATAACACCGGTCGGAAAAGGTGGTTTCGGTCTCCGAGGATCGTCTGCGGCTTATCTAATTCCAGATAACGCAGATGATAAACGACCCTCGGCTCCGCCATGTGCCATTGGAGCAATAAACTCGCTACCATCGGCAACACAGCCATGCCACCGAACCAAAATGGCTGCCAATAAACTACTAACGGTTTTTCGTTTCGAGAGGCGAACTCGAGTACAGCTTGTTTAACCTGGCTGCCAATCAAATCAAGCAATTCCTGCGATCCGTTGCGCCACGATCATTCCAGCTGGCGCAAATCCACATTCTCCCCACCATTCCGTGTACAAGCAGCGCGTAGGACATTCAGGTCTACGGTATATCGTATCCGACGCAGCGACTGGTCGGCGCTGACCGCATTGAACGTACCAAGATGACCTGAGCCGAAAGTATAGCTGGGTGTCGTTCCGGTATAGGTATCTTGGAAAGGTTGCGTCTGCGGCCAACGTAAGGTATCGAAGCCTTGAGTAGTTTGACCATTAGGTGCTCTCGGACCGGGGGGCCAACCAAAGGCGTAGCCCCAGTAATCGCCATGCAAGTCTCTCGCAGCTTCCATGGCTTTTCGGTCTATGCTTTTTTCCGCAAGCAATAAAGTGGTGGCGCGTCCGTCCGGGATGTCGTTCGTAATCGACACGCGGCGGCAAATTTGCTGACCGGGCGGCTGATTTTGAAACCAGGGCACCAAGCAACCGTTACACACGTTTTTGTCGGTAATGGTAATACTAGCGAAGATATTGCCGACACCCACATAGTCGGTTTGTTGTGTCCCATTACCAAACACACCCACTCGGCGACGGGACGGGCAATACAAAATTTGCAAATTTTTGTCTAGTTCCTCAGTGATCTGCCTGCCCCACCCATCGTTTGTGGGTGTGCTCTGATTCGGAGGAGTGGGAGACCCTCCTGTTGGCAGGATCATACCCCGTTGGCTGGCATGGGTATAAAACGCTAAGGCCAGTTGCTGCAGGTTACTGGCGCAACGAGCGCGGTTGGCAGATTCACGGACACGTTGAATAGCGGGGAATAAAAGTGCCATGAGCGTGCCTATGATCGCAACTGCTACAAGTACTTCGACGAGCGTGAAGCCAATGCGACCTGAAGCTTGACCGGAGCGCATAAGTAAGTCCCCTTTTGTCTTTTGTTTAGACGATGTAAGATGATTACCCTCTTGGCAACTCTACCTTATTCTTATGGTACCAATTCGATTTTGCGTTCGTCAAGATAATACCATATCCAATCGCGATAGTTCGTTTCATGGCCAACTATCTTTTGGAGCATCTCCGACACTTAGTTGAGAGCAGCGCGAGGGCGCGGGCGTTTTAGGGGACGAAAATCGGCGTACCAGTGTCTTCGGGGAGCAAAATGGCGCGAATCGCCGGATGGTTGGCGCAGAAGTCGCGGACTTTATCGGTACCCAGGACGAAGAAGGCGGTGGCCAGGGCGTCGGCTTCGGCTGCGGTTGGGGCCAGGGCCGTGGCGCTGAGCAAGCCAGACGCTGGCCAACCAGTCCGCGGATCGAGAATGTGGCCGAGCTTACGACCCGCCCATTCGAGATGACGGAACGTCGCCGCCGAGGTGCCGAGCGCTTGGTCGCGCAGAGGCACCGTGGCCAGCGTCTGCAACGGATTGGTCGGATGACGCACCGCCACGCACCATCCTTGGGGAAAATCGGGAGGATGCCCAATGCCCAGAACGGAGCTGCGGCCCCCTTGGAGCAAGCCACTCAAACCGCGTTGCCGTAAGATTTCTGCTGCTCGATCCAGGGCGTATCCTTTGCCAATACTGCCAAAGTTGAGCGCCACCCCGCGACGTAGAAACCGCACACTTCGTTGCGTCTCGTCCAGGACGAGCCAACGACACCCACTTTGTTCCAAGGACCGTTGGCGTTCGCCCGGCTCCGGAATGCGCGGTGGGCCACGGAAAAAGCCCCAACATTCGATGAGCCGATGCATCGCGCAATCGAACGCGCCTTCTGTCTCATGGTATAACCGTAACGATAATTGCAACAAGCGAAAAAGCTCTTCGTCCACGATGACCGCTTCGTCGTAGGCGCGACGGTTGAGCCAACTGACTTCGCTCTCTTCCCGATACACGCTCAACTGCGCTTCCACTGCCTCGATGCAGGCGAATACTTCCTCGGCAATGTTCAATGCATCGGGGGTACCAAACGGAAGCACCAGTTCGAACGTGGTAGCCATGGCCGGATGCTGAAACCGTAACCATGCTAATTCGCGCGGCGGAACGGGTGCTGCTTCGGGTACTAGTTCGCTGACCCAACCCACTACCTGCCCCGCGCTCTGCGCTAAGTTTCGAACGCTCAGAAACTCACGCCGATCCATTTCGACGCACCACGAAGGCGATAGGCGCTCGCCATTCAGTTCGGGTTACTTTTTGCTACGACCGTTGGCGCTGGGGCTGGCCGCTGGACGAGCCTGCGATTTTACGCCTCTGCGAGGACTTCCCGAAGGACCGGTTCGAGAGCCCGCGTACTGCGTTCGACCGCTAGGACGACCGTACGTTCTTCCAGGCCATCGGGCGAAATGGCGACTGCGGGGATAATTTGCCGACCGTTAGGGAGGGCGAAACGCACGGTAAAGGTACCATCGGGCCGAAGCGCGACCGGTTCGCCTTGTAAGGTAACTTTCGCTCCTGGTTCGGTGGCGCCATACACAATCAGTTCAGCTTCGACCTGGAACCAGAATCCGCGCTGTCCGCGACGCCGCGCCAAGGCTTCGGAAGCCATACTCGCCAACATCGGTGAGGCCAGCGGCCGACGTAAGCGTTCGAGAATTTGCCGTCGCACCTCTTCGCTGCTGGTGCCTGGCTGAAATCCGGCGGACATCGCCAGAATGCGTTCATAGTTTTCCGGCAAGTCGGCCCACGCCTCGTCGATACGGTCGCTTATCCCGGCTCGCGGCGTGGTTACCACGTTGGAACGCAACACGGTGTAGAACTGGCCTGAGGAGGTCAGATAGCCCAAGTCCACGCGGAAACTGCGGGGCGGGTCGCTTACTTCGATGTACCAGTTCCGCGCTTGGTCGTTGATGAAGATGTCGCGCACTATAGTCTCGCTGATACCCGTGCCGTCGCCCGCAGTGACGTCGAGTAAGCGTAGCGTGGGTTTGGATGTATGCCAATCCGCGCCTAACGCTGCAGCGGCTCGCTCAACGGTCGCCGGTGTTAATTCCCAGTAGGCATGGAGCCAGAACGGGTCGCGAACCAGTAACACCAGGCGATCGACGCCATACAGACTGGGCAGCTCGCCTGTTAGATGGGTCGTGAACTCACGGGTTGGTATGCCCACGTCGTATTTGCTGCTTTCGACCTCTTGCTCAGGTGTGGAAATGCGAACCTCCTCCCTACGGGCAACCGAGGGAACTCGGGTGAAGCTGGGGCGCGTCGTCTCGGTTGAACTGGCATCTTGGGTAACACGAGCCACGGGTTGGCTTCGCTTCCGGGTTTCTAGTCGTGCTGGCCTCGAAGTCGCTGAAACCCTTTGCTTTCGCGTCGCTGCGCGCACCCCACCGGCCGGAGAAATGCTTTCGGCGTGTAAGAGCGCAGCGATTAGCTCCTCTTTCGTCATGCGAGAATAGCCTCGCACATGCTGTTGTTTGGCCAACTGCTGTAGTTGGCGCCGGGTCAACTGTTCTAACTTTTGTCGCGACGACATGGGTGCTCGTCTCCTTTAGCAGCGGTTCCCATGATTACTTCCGATTGAGCCTCTATTGCCAGCCTTGTAATTTATGAATTACGTGTGAACGGGGATTTGGCGGTTCGGGAATCACCCCCGTAGTCAGTCAAGCAAACAACTTGATTCCTTGTACGGGGTGCCCCGGTCCAGCACTGCGTTGGGGAGTGTTGCATTTTTCTTCATCCTTAGATACGTCAAACACGAATCGCAAAAATTGTACCGAAATCAAAGACGAGCGTCAATAAACTGCCTTGCGAAAATTCGATGAAGACGCGCACGAGCCGTAAGCAGGCAGTAAGTAATAATTTTGCGCGAGTCGCTAGCTAGCAAAGTTCGGAGAGTGCGGGCTGAATAAGCTCAACAATACGAACGGCAAAGCGGTCTTCCACGACGACGATTTCCCCTCGAGCAATAAGTACGCCATTGACCCGTAGATCCACGGGCTGACTGACCTCGCGGTCGAGGGCAATGACCGAACCTGGGCCGAGGCGGAGAATTTCTCGCAACGGTAAGCGTGTGCGTCCGAGTTCCGCGGTAACAGAAACTGACAACTGATGCAGACGCTCCAAAGGTACGGAAGTTTCATTCTGGGAATGAGGAGGAAGTTCGGCAAACTCAGCCGCGTGAGCCACGATTTCGGTTCCTTGAGCAGACATAGTCAGGACTCCCAAAAGGCGGTTATTTGGACAGCGCGCTTTCGGCCGAGCCGACCCGGCCAGGCCCGATAGCGCACCTCGCCCTCCACGAGCACAGCTAAAGGCTCGTCGAGACGTTGGTTCAGTAACAATACATCTCCGGCGCGTAGTTGTTGCAGTTGCCGCAGGGGCAGAAGGGTCTCACCGAGCCGAACGGTGATGTGTAACGGAATACCCTGTGCAAGGGCTTCCGCCGAGGGCGTCTCCGTCGCTGGTGCCGCGGGAGCAAAAAATTCGCGGATGAGTGCCTCGGTCAAGAGCCAGACCACAATTGTCTTTGCCCCGGCCCATTCAGCTTGTGCCTCGGCGCGGAGCACCGTGAGCTGCTGCTTGAGGGCCGGAGAAAACTGGGGAACAGGTTCCAACGGTCCGCGTTGCCAAGATGGTGACTTACTGCCCTGCCAGCAAGCTTGCATCCCGGTAAGCCATTCGCGGTCAAGTACATGTTCCCAGAGAGAAGTCTCAATCGCGGTAAGCGGGCGGTCAGTGGGTAAGCTGTCGGTAGATTCGCCAAGTAGGGCCAGCGTCAGCACTAAGGCCAAGGGGCGTGGGATGCCTAACAGGGAGGAGGCGTGGTCCGACCAGTGGATGGAGTAATACAGCAACTGGTCGGGTAAATCATCAAAAGCCTGGGCCACGTAACAACGGCGTACCTTGCCGGGACGGAATTGAAGCGCCAAGCCCAACCGTCGCCGCCCTACTTCAGTCCAATGTTGAGTCAGTGCACTGAGCCAACGCGCAACTGCGCGGCGAACCTCGCTGGGCTCAGGTTGGGGATGGCGCCAGTCGAACGGTTGTACCGTTCCGGTCATTGTACGGTAAACTCTTCGAAATGCACCTGGCGAATCACCTCGCGACCGTCGGGATAAAGCATTTCGTTGAAATGGTCGCGAATTTCACGACGAATCCGATTGATCCCCACGGTGCCACGCACCTCGTCCAAGGTGCGGTCGGCTAAATAGGAGATGAGCCAGCTTTTCAGCGGGGCCTTGCGTTTGTTCAAGAGTTCCTGAATGTCCTTTTCCTCACTCTCTTCGACTTCCAGGACAATTTTGAGCCGAAGGTATCGCGTTAAGCGTTCCTCATGGAGGTTGACGACGACATCGCCGAAAGAAACGAAAGCAGTCTTCTCCACGGACTCTTTCGGCGGTGGTCGCGGAGTAGCGTGAGCGTCTCTTTTGGAACTGGCCCAAGCCGAGAAGAGCCACGGTAAGGCGAACCCCGCAGCTATCGAAGCTAAGGCGAGTATCCCAAGGATGACCCATCGCAGTCGGCCGCCGGATTGGGCGGTGGCTTCGGTCGAAGCAGTTTCGGCCATGGTGCAGTCCCAGCGGGTGGACCAAGCGACACCGATTCCCTCAAAGCTCGCATCGGCTCAGGTAAGAAGTTATCTTGACCACATGAGATGAACTTCTCGAGCTTCGACGGTTATCTGCCCCGCAGACACAGCAAACTTTAGCTTCTTGACGTAGAGCCAGGTTTACTGGCAGGGCGTTTCAGGAGTTTGATCCGCTCGATGATTTGCGTGGCCAAGTCAGGGGGCATCTGCTCGAGAATTTTGGCCGCGCGGGTTTCCTTGACTAAGCTGAACAACTTTACCGCGGTGTCCAGGTTCCCGGTATTGGCCATGTGCTCGAACAGCTTCGCCGCACTTTCAGGAGCCATATTAGCGATGCGTTCGGCCAGGCTTTCCAGGTTCTTTCGCTCGGTGTCTTCAAACAGACGGAGCGAGCTTTCATAGTCCTTGATACGCTCAGTTACTTCTTCCTGGTGGCGATGCAATTCTTGCTGTTTTTGTTCGAGTTGCTGGAACTGGGCTTCCAGGAGGCGCATCTCTTCGTGTATTTGTTTGCGTAAGGCGTCCAGGGCTGCCCTTTCGGCGCGGATGTCGTTGAAGACGAGTTCGAGGTTCTTTTGCCGCTGCGTTAACATTTCTTCTTGCCGACGCAGTTCCTCACGGCGTTTTTCTAACGTGGCCATAAGTTGGATCGCAGCTTCGACCTGCTGAGGATGGGCCAAGCGAACCGCGACGCGCTCAGGGCCTTCGTCCAATTTTTCTTCAGAGGCCGCATTGGACAGGGACATATTCGTAGGCCCCCCATGCTCTCCGGCTGAAGGAGTGGTGTGGCCATCGTGCAGACCGGGGCTGGACTGCCGCTGCCACCACCAGGAAACGCCCGCTGACAGGCTGAATAACACGGCAGGTACCAGGACATAGAGTAAAAGACGTTTCATGCTTCCGCCTCCTCAATCGCCCGAAGCGGTTGCATCAAGTTCGGGAAAAAAGACAGGGCAGAGTCTTTGCTATACCATCCTCGCAAGGCCATCTCGTCGAGGAGACGTTGATGGTAATCTCGCAGTTCACGTCGGAACTTCAACCAGGCTTGACGGCGTAGAAGCTTGATTATCTCGGTTTGTTGGGCTAGACCCCGACGGTGTTGGTTCCGTTGCTCCCAGACCTGGCGCCGCTCGGCCTCATGACGCCGGGCTAATTGCTCAACCTGGTGCAACACGCGTAAATGCTCGGCGAGCAGAAACCAGTACGCGTCCGGGACAAGGCCCTCCTGAGATGGCACATGGGAAACATTATGTTCTTTGCTGTTTGCGCACGAGGTCCAGCGCAAAAAAGCCGCCTCACTGAGTTCTTGTCCGTGTCGCTGTAATGCCTGCACTTGTTGCGCAGCTTCCCACCATTGGTGAAGCGCCTGGGCTTGTTCGACCTCGGCCTGGCGCAGTCGTAGCTCATGCCAGCGAAGAAGGAACTCTAGAGGAAAGTGGAAGCGTCTCATGGCTCAGTCCCCAAGCCTGTCCGTCGTGGGCATAGGTGCTCAGGCGGCGCTGGTCGCCCAGGCAGCGGCTAATCGTTCCAAGGCGGCGCGCGTGTCTGAGAAACTTATCCGCTCTCCACGGTTTTGCCGTAGGAATTGCAGGAGCGCGGGTTGTAGATCTAAGGCGCGATCAATTTGGGGTTGGCTGCCGCGGACGTAGGCACCGATGCGCACCAAATCTTCCACTTCAGCGAGCGTGGCCAATAGGGACCGTACTTGCTGGGCTGCCCGGGCATGATTAGCGTCAACCACCTCGTGAGCGATACGGCTAACGCTGCGAAGCACATTGACAGCGGGATAGTGTCCTTTCTCGGCCAGTTGCCGCTCTAGCACGATATGCCCATCGAGAAGCGCGCGGCAGGCATCAGCAATCGGTTCGTCCAAGTCGTCTCCTTCAACCAAGATGGTCATCAGGGCGGTAATACTGCCGGACTCAGCGGGGCCCAAGCGTTCCAGAGTCGAGGCAAGCAGTTGGAAGACAGAGGGCGTATAGCCACGGCTACTCGGCGGTTCTCCCAGCGCCAAACCGAGCTCGCGCTGCGCCATGGCCAATCGTGTCAGGCTGTCGAGCAACAAGAGCACCTGCTTTCCTGATTGGCGAAACTCTTCGGCAATGGTACAGGCCAACCAACAAGCATGCAGCCGCATCAGGGGCATTTCGTCGCTGGTGGCCACTACGACAACGCTGCGAGCTAAGCCCGTGCCTAAGTGGTCTTCGAGGAAGGAGCGAACTTCACGTCCCCGCTCCCCGATGAGCGCAAGCACGACAACTTCAGCTTCTGCACCGCGGGCGATTTCACCGAGCAACGTGCTTTTGCCGACTCCACTGCCTGCAAAGATGCCCACGCGTTGGCCCTGGCCGAGCGTAAGCAGGCCGTCAATCACTCGTTGGCCCGTGATGAAAGGCTGGCGGATCCGCGTGCGGGTTAATGGAGAGACGCGGGCCGTCGCGCGCACAGGGATGTTGCGACCTGTGGGCGGCGGCTTGCCGTCCACGGGTCGGCCTAAACCGTCGAGCACACGCCCGAGTAAACTTGGCCCAAACGGCACGGTAACTTTTTTTCCTGTGTGTTGTGCTAACGTTCCTGGTCCTAGAGCACTAACCGGTTCGAAAGGGGCCAGGATTGCCGTGGCGTCGCGAAAACCGATGACCTGCGCCGCCACGCGTGGACCGTGGCTCGGATAAATCCAACACAAGTCGCCCACCGCGGCCGGCAGCCGACAGGTCATGATGGTCCCCTGAACACTACGGAGCCGACCACACCAAGTCGGTTGCCAAGCTTGGCCCAAAGCGGCGCGAAGTTCAAGTAGGAATGTGCTATTCCACCGCATAGCTGTCCACCCTGGACAGAACGGTTTGCATTACCGCAGCCAAACGTTCATGCCAACGCCACCAGAGCACCAAATCCTCCCATTCGATGCGATACTCCCCCGGTCGCAATTGTGGATCCGCAACAAGTTTCCATGTGGGCAGAGCAGCGCGTAAATTCGCCGCGGCCTCGCTTTGCCACCACTGCCAATCCTCAGGCGAAAGCGCGAGGGTGATGGGATGATCAACTTTCAATGTGGCCGTCCACTCCTCCAATCTTTTTTGCCAAACCTGCAGAGGCACTGGCATCCCATTTCCGAGAGTCTCTTGAAAGATGACTAAGGCCAACTCAGCGGCTAATCGCGGTAATGCTTGGCGTAGGCCCTGCACCTGATGTTGAAGATGTTGCACGGCGTTTAGTATGGCGTGTTGCCAATGGAGCGCTTGTTGTTTATCGTGTTCACAGTTCGATTCGTTCACCACAGGCGACTCTCGGGCCGATGGGACTACCGTGGTTGCTGGGACGTTGTCAGCTAAACAGACCCCGGACAACCGCCGCGGCAAGCGGATCACGTATTCAGATAAGCCAATGTTTGGATGCATGGCGCGTTGGTCGGAGTTGATTATGTCATTCCTCTTCGTAGGCCAATTCACCCGCTAAATCTAAGCGTTGCAGGACCTCGATAAGTTGCCGCTGTGCTTGTCGGATCTGAGTCTGACCGACGCTCCCTAAGAACTCCATCTCTTCCTGCAGAGCTTCACGTGCCCGTCGAGACAGGTTGCGGGTAATCTTTTCCCGCACTTCCTGGGAAGCGCCTTTGACAGCTAAGGCTAAGGTTCGGGAGTCAACTTCAGCTAACACCTTCTGCACGGAGCGATCCTGGAGACGTAAGATATCCTCGAGCCGATATAACAGCTCCTTGATTCGCTGGGCCAACGCGGCATCGGAACGTTCCAAAGCCTCGAAGATTTCCTTCCGATCCTGGCGATCCAACTGCCGCAACAATTTCGCTGTGCGCTCCACCTGTTGGTCGCTCAGGGCCAATTCGGGATTCTCTGTCAGACGTGCCACTTTGCTCAACACGGCGAGCTGAAGCGTTCGCATCACGTCGGGGCTGGGCGGTTGTAATTGGGCTAAACGCAAAGATGCCTCGCGACGGCTTTCTGGAGGTAAACGGCGGAGCACCTCAGCCGCCTCGGCAGGACGCAGTTGCTGCAAGACTAACGCAATCGTTCGGGGCTGTTCGTCTGCCAAGGCCGCCGACAATAAGGCCGATGGTATTTCGCGCAAGACAGGCAGCGGTTCCTCTTGACCTTGCAGGGCAGCCAGCAAGCGCGCCCGCAGCTGAGCTAGGTTCTCCGTGCTGGCAGGCTCCGTCGCTGGCACACTCGGAGTGGGAGCCGTCGGTTGGCTCGACGAAGGTGCGGAACTTGCTGACGTCTCTACTTGGCGGAGCAATTCATCCAGTTCCTGCCAAGCGCGCTGTTGCCAGTGGAGCAATTGGGGCGAGTGGGACAGTTCTTGCATAGCCTGCCGCAAGGTTTGGGCTTGTTCCTCGGGCAAGCGGCGCAGCACAGCTTCTGCAGATGGCCCTAGACTGACGAGCAAAGCTGCGGCTTTGGCACGTCCGTCCATTGAGATGGTCACCACTGTCGGGCTACTTCCAATTTAGCTTACATCAGGATCACGCCGCGGCTCGCAAGGGTGGCCGTGCGGCCTGGGCAGGAGTTGCTGCGGAGGCCGGCGCCTCCCGTTGGACTAAGTTGCCCTCCTGTTCTAACCACTGGGCAATAATGCGGGCCAGCATCTCAGGTTGCTGCTTGGCCAATTCCACAACACCCGGGGCGGCGGGTGTGGCTGTCCCTGCCGAAGGCTTCCAGCTCCGAAGTACGAGCCAACCGAACGCTAACCCCGCCAGGGCCACTAAAGCCAGGGATATAGACTTCGCTAAAGCGAGGTAACGCTCCCAAGCCTGGGCGCTGAGATATTCCTGCTCCAGGGTGCTCGGCGCGGGCAGTTGCAATTGGACCTCGGTTACCCGAATCTCATCACGCCCCGGTTTGAATCCCACCGCCTGTTTGACCAGTTCCTGCACTTCGCTCACCGTCAAAGGCTTGCCCGTGCGCGGCCCAGACAAATCTACCATGACCGCCACCGTGAGCCGCTCAATCTGGCCTGCCGAGTGCACACGGGTGATCTCCGTTCGGGCGGGCGGGTAGTATTCGGTGGTTTCCGTTTCTCGTTGTTCGGAAGACGTGTTCGCCCCTGCGGGCATCGTGCGTTGGAGATTGCTTGTCGTGCCTGCAGGGCCCCGCGCTAGACCCATCGTGCCTGTAGTCTTCTCGTTGACGATTTCAGAGCGGCGGATGGGTTTTTGCTCGAGGTTATACGATTCCGATTTTTCCGTGAGCGTCTGATGATTGAACTCCACGGCGACTCGAACGATGGCTTTTCCCGGGCCGAGCACAGCGGTGAGCATCTTTTCCGCCTCGGCAGCCAAGTAAGCTTCATAGTCACGTTTGCGGTCGAGTAAATGTCCCGACAGACCGCCCTCGGTGGCGGGCTCCGTGAGGAGCCGGCCCTGGCTATCCACGATGGTTACGTTTTCGGGAGCCAACCCTTCCACACTTCGACTGACCAACGCAACAATGGCTGAGGCTGTGCTACGTGGCAGCGTCATCCCCGGCTTCAAACGAAGCATCACGCTCGCAGTGACAGGTTTTCGTTCACGAACAAACGGACTTGGTTCAGGCCGAGTAATGTGCACCCGGGCATAGGCCACCGGTTCCAATTGCATGATTGTCCGCGCCAGTTCAGTTTGTAGGGCCCGCGTGAAATTAACTTGCTGCAGAAACGGAGTCAGTCCAAAAGGCGTGCCCTGGTCAAAAAGGTCATCAAAAGTTTTCCCGCCGCGCGCGGGCAACCCGGCGCGTGCTAAATCCACCAAGGCTTGCTGATGATACTGCACGGGAACGAGAATCGTCGTACCCTGGTTTTCCAGACGGTAGGGAATGTTCTGCGCCTGCAAACGCGCAGTAATTGCCCCGCTATCTTCCAAGGCCAAGCCGCTATAAAGTACGCGATACTCCGGTTGCAGCGCCCAGTAAATCAAGCCGAGCAGGGCGCTTATGAGAGCCAGCACGGCGCCGAGAAAGAAGGCCCGTCGAGGCCAGCTCAGGCCCTGCCACAGTCGGCTGATTTGTTCGCGGAGCTGCAACCACCAGTTCATAAGCGGCGTCGAAAGCTGGGCACCAAGCTATCTGCTAAATTGGCATCCGCGCGATTTCTTGGTAGGCTTCCGTCAGCCGATTGCGAATCTCCAGAAGTAAGCGGAAGGTCAAATCGGCCTGGGCGACGCTAAGCAGCACGTCGTGTAAACTCTCCGCTTGTCCTAAGGCCAGCTGATGCACAGCCTGATTTGCCTGGGCCGCGCTGACTTGAACTTGCTGCAACAGCTCGTGCACCGCCCGGCTAAATGGGAAGGTGCCCGAGCCGGGCGCTTTGGTGGGCGAGGACGCGCCGGGTAAAAGTGCCGGAGCTATTTCGCGGATCGGCGTGATGGACATGATGCCTCAGTTATGTGTCCGCATCAACCACGCAGGAGCACGAATGCTTGTTCCATCATTTGGCGAAAGGTTTGCAGCACCTTGAGATTGGCCTCATAGGCTCGACTAGCTGTTAGTAGGTTCACCATTTCCAGTGGCAAAGACACGTTCGGATACAGCACATATCCGTCTGCATCTGCGTCGGGATGGCCTGGTTGATAAACGCGTGGGAATTCCGACGGGTCGTCTGCGATGGCAGCGATCCGTACTCCTTCCAACTGGGGCTGTCGAAGGTGATGACGCAATAAGGCCTCGAAAACGACCTCTTTGCGACGGTACGGTCCACCCTCTAACGAGCGCGTCGAAAACGCATTAGCCAAGTTATTAGCAATCACTTCCATACGCCGTTGCTCAGCACTCAGGCCACGAGCACTGATCCGCGTAATAGGGAAAAGATTTTCGAAAATCATTACTCAGACCCTCTTAGGCGCACCCAGGAGACCCTAACGACCAGTAATCGCACTGCGCAATTGGCCCAAGCGGAGCGCCAAAATCTGCACATAAGTCTGATAGAGCAAACTGTTCTTCATCAGCAAACCCAGCTCTTGTGCAATATCAACCGTGTTCCCATCGGCGCGGGGCGGATTCGTCGCATCTCCAACGATCCAAGGACGAACTGCAACTGGCCCTGGGTCATGCTTCGATGATTCGCGGCGTAACTGCTCCGCCAATTCTTCCTCGAACCGAACAACCAACCGCTGATAGCCCGGGGTATTGACGTTAGCCACGTTCTGCGCGATTACCTTGTGGCGTAGCGAACATGCCTCGAGCAAGCGGCAGAGCAGTTCCCCTTGCGGTATTCCGCCCAGTGCCATGTTCCACTCCTCGCGCCGTGTCCGACAGCTCTGCAGGCAAGTATCGGAACTGCGGATTTGCCAGCTTTAGCGAATCTACCGACTCTAGCGATACAAGGTAAGCAAATCGGCTCTCGCATTAGGCACTTATCCCACACCTGTGTTTCCTAACCATCTCGTTTACTTGCCACACAACGCTTGAACTAATGGGCTCTGCCTCTGAATGTCGCAATAAGGACTATAAAGCATCGCACCCGGCCCAACTCGGCTTGCAATTTCCGCACATCGCCACTAACTTATCGGCCCAACGATCAAGGCGACCCTCGACACCCAGGCCGCTTACCCTTTTTCCTAGCAAGGAAGCCACGATGCGCAGGAAGCGCTTTTTGCTCTCAGCTCTACTGCCCATCAGCATGATTGTTGGCCTCGTGGCAGGAGAAGAAGCGCCAAGCTCGCTGTTGGTGCAACAAGCGTTACGGGAAGCACAAGTTCACTTGCAACGAGGTGAACCTGGCAGCGCTGTGCGCGTCCTGGAACGCCAACTGTCCCAAATTAACGGCAACGCGACGTACCTGGACCTGCTCGCTGTAGCCTACGAGCAATACCTGGCCGAGCTACAGCGTCTTGGACGCTCCGACCTGATGCCCACTTACTTAGAGCGTCTCGCCATCCTCCAGCCAGCCCGCGCCGCATGGTTGCGGCAAACGTGGGGCATTCCCGAAGCACCTAAGTCGCCTGCACGTCCTATTATCCGCGGTCGTCTGGATGAAGAGATAACACCAGCCATCGATCCCTCGACCGATTGGAACCAACTCGGCGACGAAGCCTTCGCCCAGGGACGTTACCAACACGCCCGCATGTGCTATTGGCGGGCTGCCGAAAGCCAACAAACTCCCTCCAAACTGCGACTACAACGTTGGGCCTATTGTTCTTGGTGGGAGATATCCCACCTAATGCAAGCCTCAGAATCGTCGTCCTGCGATTGGGCGGTTCTCCTCGAGGAGGGGCGCGCGGCTCAGCAACGCAGCCCGGACTGGCCCTTCGTTCACCGACTTATGAGCGAACTCCAGCGCCGCCAAGCTGATCCTGGCTATCGCGTGCACCATCGGCCTGAGCCGCTAGACAGCTGGTATCTTGCCGAATCCGCTCACTTTCGCATCTACCACTGCAACGCGCAATTAGCCGAGGCAGTGCTGCGTTGTGCCGAGCACGTCCACGCGCTCAACGCTTGGTTTTGGTTCGGGGAGCTGACTGTTCCTTCATGGGAGCGGCCTTGCGAAATCTATCTCCACCCTGACGGAACCAGTTTTAGCAGAGCTACGGGAGTGTCGCCGAGCGTGCCTGGTTTTTCGACCCTGGTTTACGACACCGCGGATGCACGCCGGGTGTTACGGCGACGCATGGATATACGCGCAGACGTTCCAGATCTACTGACCCGATTGGTACCGCACGAAACTACTCACGTAAGCCTCGCTGGTCGCTTTGGGCCGCGTCCCTTACCTTACTGGGCCGACGAAGCCCTTGCTTTATTAGCCGAACCCGATGACCGCCGCCAATTCTTTCGAGAAAAAGTCTTATCGGCTCCTCGGGAACACTTAATTCCCCTGGAGAAGCTTCTTACTATAGACTCGGTCTCACCCGACTTAGATCGGCACATGTTTTACGGCCAAAGCTTGCTTTTGGCCGAATGGTTATTAGCCCAGCGCGGCAAATTCACGTTTGTCAGGCTTCTGCAGGATGCCTCACGCTACGGTTTCCAACCCGCCCTCCAACGTTACTATGGACTTAGCTCATTGCACGACTTAGCGATAGCGTTTCGTTCTTCTAATAACAACCACTCGGTTAGTTTCCCAAAGCTTCCAATTGCACATTACCGTGATTTCCATCCGCAACAGTTGCCACTTAGTAGCCACTGGAACCGCTGATAAACTCAAGATCGTCTGACCGAATCACGCGCTGTCCCCCACCACTCGGTGGCAGCACCACGGAATTAGGTACTCTACTATAGCGACTGCAGCCATGGAAAAGTGCCTGATAACATCCCCAAAACTCATAGGAATTTAGTGAGGGGAGATGATATGCAGTTGTGCATTTTCGAAGATAGCATAGTTGATAAACTAGAGCCAATTTGCCTGACCCGTCCACTGGTGCAAAACTACCTAGGGGCGAGTACTATCTTAGCGAAAATCCTGCAGCGATTGCGACCTGGTCTTTGGGGGCTCTGGGTACGCCCTTATTTGACCGCATTAACTCAAGAACTATTTCCCGACGTTCCTGTTAATGACCTGGATTGGCTTCATCATGAGGCGACTATGTTCGTCAATGCGCGCTGGTTGCCTCCACTAGAGTTTTCCATTCCCCATGAACCTCACGTGGGGATCAAAGACGGTCAAATTGCCTATATCCGCCTTAGCCCCGACTATCGTCCCCAACTAAACAACGACTGGTTCGACCAAATACATCTTTGGGCCAACAGCTTACCCCGGCTAAATGTCCCAGGCTTCATGATCTCTCACCCATGGGACCTGATAGCAGTCAATGAGACCATCCTATGTGAGGACGCCACGGTCTGGTTATCTCAGTCAGCTAAGAAACTTAGTGCCCAGAACGTGCACATCTTCGGGAATCCGGACAGTCTTTATATAGATGCCACAGCCACTATAGAAGCGCCCGTGGTATTCAGCACCCAACATGGACCTATCATTATTGACCAACACACACACATTCATGCTTTCAGCCGCATCGAGGGTCCATGTTATATCGGCCCCAATTGTGTTATTTTCGGTGCCCGCATCCGACGCGGTACCACCATCGGTCCGGGCTGTCGCATGGGAGGTGAAGTCGAAGCAAGTATTTTTCAAGGTTGGTCGAACAAATACCATGACGGTTTCGTAGGCCACTCGTGGATCGGTGAATGGGTCAATCTTGCCGCCGGAGTCCAGATAAGCGATTTACGTCATGATTATAAGGCGGTGCCCGTGCTGCATCGAAGCCAACGGTTAGATAGCGGTTTACTAAAATTAGGGGCATTTATTGGCGACCATACGAAAGTTGGTTTGGGAGTATTAGTCAATACGGGTTCTATATTCGGGATATTCTGCAATGTGCTCCCAGGACCGTCCTACGCGCCAAATTACATCCCCTCATTCTGTAAATATGTTCGTGGCGAACTTCGCCCCCAACGAGACTTGGACGAATGCTTAGAACTCGCAGCTCGAGTCATGGCCCGACGCCACCAAGAGCTGAGCTGTTATCTAGCTGATATTTACCGTCATGTTTATGTACGCACTGAACCGGACCGCATTGCTTATTCGGGAACTAGCCACCAGAGGGCCTGGCGGAACGCCGCCTGAATTTGGCAATTCAACAACTTGGTAAATATCTTCATTAGTTTGCTGCTCGAACATGGTTTTCAGTCCATACTTCGACTAAGCAATCTTCAGACATGAACACTAATATCGGCCATACAATTATTATTTGCATGACATGCTTGACGGACGTCGTTTTCCCAATAGATGGAAATAAGACCTTGATTGACTGACCGAGGACACACTTGCACACTCGGCGGCGGTAAGAATTTTCCAAAATGAATAAATGATGAGGTGATTCATGAAATTGGCCTTAGATTCATACTGTTACCACCGTTACTTCGGGGAATATTATGAGGGCTTACAGGAAGATATAGGCGAGAGACGGACGGTTTGGGATGTGTTAGCACGGGCCAAACGGCTGGGCTGTACGGGCATTTCGCTAGAGGCCTGTTACTTGCCTGCCGATGAGCCCGATTTTCGCGAGGCGTTGCGAGAAGCGCTGCAACGAAAAGGATTAGAACTCGTTTGGGCTTGGGGACATCCCAATGGTCTGAAGTCCGGGGCCGATCGCGAAGCGGAGCGAGACTTAGTGCGGCATATGGATTATGCCCGGGAGTTAGGGGCGAAAGTGATGCGAATCGTGGGTGGCAGTTGGCGGACTAAGCCGCCTGGCTGGTCGAAACATCGAAAACAGCTCCTGACCGCTTTACGCCGTGTTTTACCCCATGCCGAACGTTTAGGTATCATACTCGCGCTAGAAAATCATTTGGATCTGACCGCCGATCAGATGGTGGAGCTACTTCGAGCTATAGATTCTCCCCATTTAGGCGTGTGTTTAGACACTGCCAATAACCTGCGAATTTATGAGTATCCTGTCGAGGTCGCCGAAAAGCTGGCCCCGTGGGTGCGCGCCACCCATATCAAAGATGTTACCGCCTATAAAGGTGATCCAAGAACCTTTGGTTTCTGGCCGAGCGTACCACTCGGGGAAGGAGCGGTCGAAATTCCCAAAATACTTCAAATACTCCATGACGCGGGTTATCAAGGTCTGTTAGCCATTGAAATTGATTTTTTGCACCCACGTTACAAATCGGAGGATCGGGCGGTGGCTCAGAGTGTCCGCTACTTGAAAGAAGAGCTGGCGCGCCTGAAGCATTCAAAGCCGACAAAGGAATGAGTTTTTACGCTGGTTTGAAAGAATAAGCAATAAATTCTCGGGAGTTTAGCAAATGAACACAATATGGCGCTAGCTATGAGAGGAGAAAGCTTTGTTAGGATCTGCTTTGCCAGGATCTATTGATTAAGGCGATTGGCAGGCTCCATATCAACTGTTGGGGTGTTAGTACACTTCCCAGAGACACGTGTTGTTTCTACGGCGCTTTTTGTCCATGTTGAGAAAAATTGGTTTTTCACGTTGTACCAGGTTAGAAACCCTGCCGGGACTAAGATAGGGCGTACCACGAACGTCTCAAGCAATACTCCGATACTTAATGCTAGACCGAGTTGAAATAATGTAATAAGTTCGCTTAGCATCATGGTGGCGAATGCGCCAGCCATGATAATGCCGCACATACTGATGGTGCTACCCGTGCAGGCCAATGCTTGTTGCACCCCTATATAAAGGCCTAATCGCCGCTGCTCCTCGCGCACCCGACTCATAAGAAATATATTATAGTCCTCGCCGACGGCCACGAGGATAACGAACAGAAAGTAAGGCACCTTCCAATCGGTAACGCCTATAGCGGTGCCCAGCCACCATGGGCCGATAATGCTGACTATGCCGAGCGTCACAAAATAGCTAAATAAGACTGTTGCTAATAAATAGGAGGCCCAGCCGAAACTTCCCACCACGGCAGTGAGGATGATCAGGATACTTAGCAGGACCAAAGTATTAATCCGCCAGCGGTCGGACTCATGTACCTTAGATAAGTCGTGAATAAACAAAGTAATGCCATGCATAGCTGCACTTCGGAACACCCCTTGAGGTTCGATAAAGGATTCCACAGTTTGTCGAATTTGTTGCAGGGTAGCGACACTGGCTTTGGAAAACGGTTCGGTCTCGAACACTACTTCCAACCGACTGACGCACTTATCTGAAAGGCGTCTAACGTAGTAAGAACTGGCGAGTTGGCTGGTCAACCAGTTGACAGTATCTAACCAAGGAGTCCAACTGGAAGAGGCACTCTTATCAGGGCGAGTCGCGTTGAGCTTACCCAGGGGCCTCACCAGACTCCGAACATCTTGGATGTTATCGAGTTGACTAAGGCGCTGAGAAATCGCAAGGAGATGCTCGCGAAGTTTGTGGTCGCTGACATCGGGAGGTGCCACTAACAATATTGTTAGTGGACCGAGCTCGCCCGCGGGAAAATGTTGCCGAATAATATCTAATCCGCGACGACTGGGCGCATACGGTTGTACCTCCGCACAAACGTCCATAACCGCCTCAGTTACAGCGCCGTACCAAGCCAGGGGCAACATAAGGAGGAAGCTTCCCAATAGCACATAATGAGGATAAGCTCCCACCCACTGGCTAACGCGAAGCCAAAATCGATTCGCAGGAACATGGGGTTTGACACAATCTGAGGACAGTGGTGCTAAGGCAGTTCGCTGCCAGCGCTGAATTTCTAATAAGCAAGCTGGTGCCAAAGTCAGGGCTGCTGCCAGGGCCACTCCCAGACTGATGGCCACAAACGGACCTACTGTGCTCACACGAGCAAACTCGGCAAAGCCCATCATGGCCAAGCCGACCATAACAACTCCTGCGCTAGCAAGAAGTGCGAGGCATACGCGGCGGAGAGCTACCCCCATGGCTTGTTCAGCGGAACGGGTGTATATCTCTTCGCGAAACCGACTGATGAGGAACAAACAATAGTCGGTGCCTGCGCCAAATAAGACGACCACGACGAAGATACGGGCCATGTTTACTAACGGCGTGCCTAGAAGAACGCAGAGGATTTCTAATAACCTGAGCGAGACCCAAACCGCAACGCTAATACTCACCAACGGAACTAAGGCAATCCAGGGATTGCTATACGCGAGAAATAATAAAGCTAGTATCAAAATGACAGTGGCCCAGGTAGTGATATCTAAGCTGTGGTAGATCGCCACGTTCAGATCACGCCCGAAACCAGCCGTGCCTGTGATCGCTAATTCGATGGGAACCGTGCGGTGCTGTAGGACGTGATGTTGTTCGAGCAATCGTCTTGCAATCGTTTCAATTTCGTGAACGGTTTCAGTCGTTAGGTCATGGATAAACGGCTTGTCGAGGTGGACGATGGCCAGCGCGCATTGACTATCGGCACTGAGCAATCGTGGGCCGAGAAAGGGATGGAGCCAGGTGAGAAACCTTCCTAGCCCCAACTCAGGTCGGCTCCGCTTCAATTGCTCTAAGCATTCTTCTAAATTCTGTGCCAGCTGGCGCTCGGATGCTTGAAAGGGAGCTTGGCTATGAAAAACTAATACGACGGAACTTTCCGAGGCGATGTCGGGAAAGGCCTCGCGAAGTAGCCGATAGCCTTGCACCGTGGGAGTGTGTTCCGGCAGGAAATCGCCAGTATCTGGTGGCAAATACGGGTGGAGATACCATGCTAAAACCGTAAGCAATCCCCCAAGTAGCAACCACGCGAGGAGTACGATGCGCGGATGCAGAACTATCCCATGGAGGAGGTATTTCATTTTCCTCAGACGAAGCGGGGCAGTAAAATCCGCCTAATGGACGTTTCGCGATACGTCCAAAAGGCGAGCGTTTAGTAGCATCCCGTTCTTACCCGAAACTCTCCAGGACGTAAAGACCGAATCGAACGCTTATGCGTATCGACTCAAGCTTTAGGCTGGGACGCTAAGATTATCTCGGGCTAACGGTTTTTCGGTGCGCAAACAACGGTGGATTTGGCGTACGGCTTGCCGTAATCTTTGCTCGTTTTCTACTAAAGCGAAGCGTACAAAGCCCTCCCCCGCCTCACCAAAGCCCCGGCCCGGACTGACTGCTACCCCGGCTTCATCCAGGAGTTTCATGGCAAAACTCATCGAATCCAGGTGGTGCCAAGCAGGCGGGTATTTAGCCCAGACAAACATGCCCGCTCTGGGTTTTTCTACTTCCCATCCGCCGCGACGTAAGCCTTCGACCAAAATGTCTCGGCGTTGCTCATAGGTCATGGCTTGACGGCGCACCGCCTCGTCGCACTCCCGCAAGGCCACGATTGCCGCGATCTGAATGGCTTGAAATATACCGTAATCGTAGTATCCCTTAATCGTCGCGAGCGCTCGAATCATTTCGGAATTGCCCGCACAGAACCCCACCCGCCAGCCTGGCATATTGTAGCCCTTGCTCATGGTTGTCGTTTCCACGCCTACCTCTTTTGCTCCGGGTACGGAAAGAAAACTAGGCGGCTCATAACCTTCGAAACCAATATCGCCGTAAGCAAAATCATGAATCACCATAAACTCGTAGCGCCGCGCTAATCGCACGACATCTACGAAGAAGTCCCGCTCCACCGTGGTACCCGTGGGATTATGGGGGAAGTTCAGTACTAATGCCTTCGGTCTTGGGTAGAGTTGCTGTGCTACGGTGGCTACCTGCGACAAGAATTGGTCAGGCGGCGTGCATTGCAGACTGATGACATTGCCCGAGGCCAAGTAAACTGCGTAAACGTGGATGGGAAAGGAAGGAGCGGGCACGATCGCAGTGTCGCCCGGACCGATGAGAGCCAAGCACATGTGGCTGAACGCTTCTTTCGAGCCTATGCAGGCAATGACCTCGGTTTCTGGATCCAGGCGCACTCCATACCTGCGCTCGTAACGGCGGGCGACCTCGCGTCTCAAGTTGTAAAGGCCTACGCTCACGGAGTAACGATGGTTCCGCGGGTCGTGGGCCGCTTCGCATAATTTCTCAACGATGACTGGGTCGGGTACGTCCGTGGGATTTCCCATGCCCAAGTCAATAATATCTCGTCCCTCCCGCCGCCTTTGATGCTTCAAGGCATTAATCTTGGCAAACAAATAAGGAGGCAATCGTTGGACCCGATCAGCTACACGCACCACAAAAGGTCGCGCTTCTCCACCGTTTGGGGTTGCTCGCGTCTCGTCGTTCATTCTTGGCATCTCAGAGTTCGCAGGAATTCGGCTCCGAGGGAATTCGGCACTCAGCCTAAGCTGTCATAAGCAGAGCAGCACGGAGTTCGCTTATGGCCAAACCAAATAATCATTCCGGGAACGTGAGCGATTTACAATAATATCACCCACCGCGCTTGGTATACTGTCCCCGGAATTTGCACAGCATTTTAGCCTGAAAAAAGCTCTATGGCTGCGGTACGTGTACTAATCCTTCGTGCTCCTGGTACCAATTGTGACGAAGAGACCCAATTTGCTTTCGAGTTGGCCGGCGCTCACGCTTGCCGCGTTCATATCAATCGGCTCAGGGAAAATCCTCGTCAACTTCGCGACTATCAGGTTCTAGTTATCCCCGGGGGTTTCAGTTATGGCGATGACGTGGCAGCGGGCAAAATCCTGGCCAATCAGTTACGGTACTACCTGGGCGACGAGCTGCAGCGTTTCCGCGACGATGATAAACTCATCCTGGGTATTTGCAACGGCTTTCAAGCTCTGCTCAAAGCGGGCCTCATAGTTCCTCCCGCACGCAAGCCCAAACACGCGGTCTGCCTCAACCCCGACTTCCTAGGGGCTAAGGAAGATGCGGTTGAGGTTATCCCTGCAACGTTGGCTGTCAATGCACACGGCCGGTTCGAGGACCGCTGGGTTTTTCTCGCCACTCAGCCAGGACGTTGCCCTTTTCTGGCCGGATATGACCGTTGGCAGGTGCCAGT
The DNA here is from genome assembly GCA_025060195.1 of Gemmatales bacterium. GTDB lineage: Bacteria > Planctomycetota > Planctomycetia > Gemmatales > HRBIN36 > HRBIN36. Next base: position 115,154 of record JANXCQ010000005.1, read on the forward strand.
CGCCCACGGCGAGGGGCGCTTCCTGTGTTCCGATGAAGCGACCTGGCAAGCGCTTGAGCGACAAGGCCAAATCGTGCTTCGTTACGTGGACGCGGAGGGGCGGCTAGCTGGTTATCCGTTCAACCCGAATGGTTCCCAAGGCAACGTCGCAGGCGTATGCGATGTCACTGGCCGCGTCTTGGGACTCATGCCTCATCCAGAACGTCACATACTGCCGACTCAGCATCCGCACTGGACGCGACGCGGGCTGGCTTCCGAAGGCGATGGCCTACGGTTGTTCCGCAACGCGGTTTACTACTTTCAGTGATTCGCTCTGGCCTGCGAGTCTATTTACTGCAGTTGCCTCCGCTTGGTACTGGAGCGGGTTGGTGATCAGGGCATTCGACCCGTAACTCCATGAGCTGAAGCGGCTTATCCATCAAAGCACAATGATGCGGGGCGGCAGGGTTTGCGTGAACATTACGCCGAAAATAAACGCAGGTCGTGCACATCCGGGCCACGCTAATCAGTCCAGCTCGTTGCAGCCGGGCGATTACCTCCAGCAATGTAGCTAATAATCTTTCTTTACTACGTGTGTCCAGTTCCGCAATCTCTGCCTCAATGGCCTGAGTCCAAAGGGCTAGTTGGGCCGCGCGACGGCGACCACGCCTTGTCAAACGGACATAGACCACGCGACGATCCTGAGCGTCCCGGTACCGCCTGACCAGACCTTTCCGCTGCAAGCTGCTCGCGCTAGCACTGAGAGTTGCCGCTCCCAATCCGAAGCGCGACGCCAGGTCTTTGATATTCACTCGTTCGTTGCCACGATGAAGCAAGTAAACCAAGATTTGGGCCTGGGTTGCGCTCAAGCCCCTCCGCCAACTTGCTTCCCACAAGGCTCGTTGAAGGGCCTGGGCCAGGCGCTCCAGCGCTGCGACAATCTTCGCCTCGAGCTCGCTGGGTTCGGAAGTCAAGATGCTTTCGCCATCAAGGTGTCCTAATAATCGCCCTCTTGGACATAAGGCTGACACCACAGCGCCACCTGTAAGGCGACGGACTTAAACCAGGCGTGATACATTTTATCCACCTCTTGCTCACTATGGCCCTTCTTACGTAGGAAATCCCGAATGGTTATCGTAATCGGCACGATGAGCGCTATCAGGAATCTTAGGGGCACATGGGTCGAGGCCGCGGCCACACCGTCGGTTTGATTTTTCTTGCTCCGATGGTGTCGCAGCCCGATCTCGTACTGGTAATCCAACCAGGCTTGGTCATAAGGGCGACGACACGTATCCAAGATCCATTGACCGAAGCGCTTTCGAACGTTCCCTAAGTATTCGGAAATGGGCTGACCGTTGGCATCGAGAAAGTGCCGCACCAAGAATGGGTGCGCTGCTACGAAACCATACCACAAGTCCAAGATCTGCTCCACTTGATCGGCCAGCACATCCCCTGCCATCCGCAAATACTTTTCATCCTCTTCGGTGAACATCACCGCTTGTTTCAGTTCAGCAAGCTCCGCTAAGGTCAGGGGCGATCGAGCCACCGTCGCTTCACCGTAGTTATACCCGGGAATCACTGCCGTCGTCATGGCTCCTCCTTCTGGTATCCAAGTCCCGAAATTACTTTGGAGTACGAAATAATTTATTCATTGACGCGCCTTTATCAAGAGAGGAAACCGCCAAGAATCTCGAAAGCCGCACCGAGCGCGTTATTGCCCGTCGTAGCTGCCTTGCTTAGATCATTGCGCTTCGACCTTACTTCTTTGGACTAGTGGCCGCTGATGCTTGGGAACAATAATTGGGAAGGCGGGGCTGCAGAATTTTCCGCAAGCCTCAACGCGGGACTGGCTATAAGGATATATACTTCACCTCACCGCTACTCCACTGGTGAGGCTCTCGCTTTACGACCTGGCGCATGCCTGGGTTGAGCCGCGGAAAACTACCGTGAAGTGGATCTTAGCCCCTCACGATGAATAAGCATATCCCAGTCACTATCAAGGCGTGAATCTTGGCGACCCAGCGGGTTTCTATGGAACCTTGCGACTGCGAAAGCGATTACGCGGTAATTAAGCGAAAAATGAAGACAAGAGCATCAAAACATCTTCGCAGCCTCGGTAATGGCACGCGTACCGACAAGATAGGAACGCTCCCATGCCGTTCTCATTCCCAGCCCTGGGAACCTAGCCGAACCTAAATAACTAAACTAAATGACAATGAAGAACCTTGGGTACATGAGTATGTTCTTCATTGCCTAGCAGGTGCTCCTAAGGGACACGGTGATCCATGAGTGAGCTAGCCTCCAAGTGGCAGGACCTGCTAACTAAGTTACGCGAGCAAGAAGACCTGATACGCTTGGGGGGCGGCGTTCAGGCCATTGCTCGACAACATGAAAAAGGACGGTTAACTGCCCGCGAACGGATTCGTTTGTTATGCGATTCCCAGCCACAAGGTAATCAAAGCCAGCCTGCTTTCTTCGAGCTAAGTTTATGGGCTGGGTGGAATATGTACCAAGACTGGGGCGGAGCTCCCTCCGGGGGAGTTATCACGGGCATAGGACTGATACATAATCGCCCCTGCATGATCATTGCTAACGATGCCACAGTGAAAGCTGGTTCCTTCTTCCCGATTACTACTAAGAAGGTGCTTCGGGCTCAGCGCATCGCGTGGCAAAATCGCCTGCCTCTTGTTTACTTAGTCGACAGTGCGGGCGTTTTTTTACCGCTCCAGGATGAAGTTTTTCCAGACGAAGACGATTTCGGCCGCATCTTTCGCAATAATGCCGTCCTCAGTGCCGCGGGTATTCCTCAGTTCGCAGCAATTATGGGTAATTGCGTAGCGGGCGGTGGATATTTACCAGTTCTATGCGATGTCCTACTTATGACCGAGGGGTCGGGCTTGTACCTGGCAGGACCTGCCTTAGTCAAGGCGGCCATCGGTCAACAAGTTTCTCATGAAGAACTAGGCGGAGCGCAAATGCACGCCAGCATCAGCGGTACCATAGATTTTCGGGAACCCGATGATAAGGCGTGCCTGAAACGATTGAGGCAACTAATAGCACAACTGCCCGAGCAGACGTTGTTAGACAGCAACGAATCGTATAGGACTCAGCGGGCCCCAGAAGACCTATACAGCTTAGTAGACCCTCAGGGTTTACGTGAATATGAAGTACGCGATGTCTTAGCATGTATTTTAGATGCGGGGAGTTTTGACGAATACAAAGCCGAATATGGTCCTACCCTCGTTTGTGGATTTGCCACTATTGGCGGCATACGTGTGGGCGTAGTGGCTAATCAGCGACGCCGCTGCCGGAACGCGCAGGGACAGCTTCAATATGGCGGCGTCATTTATGTGGATAGCGCTAACAAAGCGGCCCGTTTCGTTATGGTATGTAATCAACTACGCTTGCCTATCATTTTCTTTCAGGATGTTAATGGTTTTATGGTGGGGCGCGATGCGGAACAAGCGGGGATCATTCGCGCTGGCGCCAAGCTCGTTAACGTTATCAGTAATAGTATAGTGCCTAAAATCACCGTTATTATTGGCGGCTCTTTTGGCGCCGGAAACTATGCTCTATGCGGCAAAGCCTTCGATCCGCGATTTATTTTCGCCTGGCCCAGCGCACGTTACGCCGTCATGGGGGCGCAACAAGCTGCCAGTACTCTGCTGGAAATCATGTTAGCTGGCTTACGCCGAGAGGGAAAACCGCTCGAGGCGGAAGAGCTAGCCGCTATACGCGACCGCATCCGCAGCAGTTATGAAGAACAAACTGATGTTCGCTATGCCGCGGCTCGCTTATGGGTAGATGGGATTATTGATCCGGTCCAAACGCGCTCAACCTTGATCTTGGCTCTTAAGATAGTCTCGCGAACCTTAGACTTAGGCAAAGACTTCAGGACCGGCGTCTTACAGGTATGACGCCACTAAAGTGCTAAGCTTAGAAAACATGAGTACTAAGACCATACGTGTCGGGAATGGATGCGGTTTCTGGGGAGATCAGCTCGACGCGCCAGTTTTCTTAGTGGAGCGAGGTGCCTTAGATTTTTTGACTTTGGAGTACTTAGCCGAACTTACTATGTCTATCCTAGCCCAACAGCGCCAGCGTGATGCACAGCTAGGATATGCGACGGACTTCATCGAAGTTCTGGATCGCCTATGCCCATTATGGCGACGTCAGGAGAATTTACGAATCATTACGAATGCAGGCGGTCTAAACCCGCATAGTTGTGCCGAACGTGCTCTGGAAGTGCTCCGGCGCCACGGTTTGCGGAAGCGCGTTGGAATTGTGTTGGGGGATGATATCTTACCTCGTTTAGATGACCTACTGCGAGCAGGATATTCACTGGCCCACATGGATACGGGCGAGCCCTTGAGTGCTGTGCGTGCTCGCGTGGTTTGTGCTAACGTTTATTTAGGCGCTCGGCCGATTGTTCAAGCTTTAGAGCAAGGAGCGGATTTAGTAATAACGGGTCGGGTCGCCGATGCTTCCCTTACCGTTGCCCCTGCAGTATGGGCGTTCGGGTGGTCCTGGGAGGATTGGGACAAGTTAGCGTCGGCTGCCATCGCCGGTCATCTCATTGAGTGTGGCGCTCAAGTAACTGGCGGGTTATTTACGGACTGGCAGCGTGTACCGAATTTAGCCGATGTAGGCTATCCCATAGCAGAACTGGAAGCTGACGGGACATTTCGCATCCTAAAGCCGAGCGACAGTGGCGGCATGGTCACAATAGACACAGTACGCGAACAGCTGCTTTATGAAGTCGGAGATCCCGCGGCTTATATCACGCCCGACGTTGTTGCTGACTTCACCAGCGTTCGCTTGGTTGCTTTAGAACCTGAGGGGGTCGAAATACGCTATGCCCGAGGTAAACCTGCTACTGAATCTTATAAGGTATCCATTGCCTATCGAGATGGCTATTTTTGCAGTGGCCAAATCGTCGTGGCCGGCCAGGACGCACGAGAAAAGGCCAAGCTATGTGCCGATATAATTCGTCGGCGGTTACGTCGAGCCGGTGCAGAACCTGAGGAATTTCATGCAGAGCTCTTAGGGGCAGGGGATAGTGTACCGGGAGTCTGGCCCACAGTTTCACCTTATGAAGTCGTGCTGCGAATTGCAGCTTGGGATAAGCAACGTTCGGTCTTAGAGCGATTTGCTCGTGAAATTGCCCCGCTGGTAACAAGCGGCCCCCCAGGAGTCACAGGCTATGCCACCGGTCGGCCGGCAGTACGCGAAGTATTTGCTTATTGGCCCGCGCTGATTCCTAAGTCAGCCGTGCAGACAGAAGTCATATATTGGGACACCTAGGAGGCAAAGCATATGCGCTTACACACAATCGCCTTAGCCCGAAGTGGCGATAAGGGAAACCATGCTAATATCGGCGTCCTAGCACGTTATCCTGAAGTTTATGGCTGGCTCTGCAACTATCTGACCGCCGAACGCGTGGCCGCTTACTTTTGCTCCCTAAAGCCTAGTCGGGTTGAGCGGTATCTCGCTCCTAACATTTGGGGACTCAACTTCGTGCTCTACGATGTGTTAGCCGGCGGAGCTGCTCGCTCCTTACGTTTAGATAGCCAAGGTAAGGCGCTGGCTTGTGCGCTGTTGAACCTGGAGATTCCTGAGCCTCAAATTGAGTAGAAGTCACTATCCATCGGATATCTTTACTACTAATCTCTCCGAAGGAGCTGACAAGTGAAATATGCGATCATTATACCCGATGGCGCGGCTGATGAACCTGTCAAGGAACTTCAAGGGCGCACTCCCTTGCAAGCCGCCCGAAAACCTCACATGGATAAGCTGGCGCGTCAGGGACGTTTAGGCCTATCGAACAACGTTCCCGACCAGTTCACTCCGGCCAGTGATGTGGCTATGCTAAGTGTTTTCGGATATGATCCCGTGCGTTACTATACTGGTCGGGCCCCCTTAGAAGCAGCAGCTCAGGGCATTAAGTTAGGACCTTATGATTGGGCTATCCGCTGTAACTTAGTTTATATCGAAAATGAAGAGATGAGGGACTTCACTGCGGGGCATATTAGCTCCGAAGAGGCCCGCGACCTCATGGCCACTCTCCAGCAAAGTTTAGGAACGGCGAGTTGGCAGTTTGTAGCTGGCGTTAGCTACCGTAACCTGCTCATCTATCGAGGTCAGGCAGGCGGGCCATTCAGTGCCGATACGAAGACGCAACCCCCTCACGATATTCCTGATCGTCCGATTGCGGAATACCTACCCAGTGGCCCTGGCAGTGAGATCCTAAGAGACCTGATGGAACGTAGTCGCGAGGTTTTGCGCCATCATCCCATCAACAAAAAACGGCAGGCTGAGGGAAAGCGACCCGCCACCCAAATTTGGCTCTGGGGATTAGGCCAGGCCCCTAACTTAGAACCGTTCGAGCGGTTGTATGGCAAACGTGGTGCTATAATCACCGCGGTGGACTTAGTACGCGGGGTCGGTGCACTGACTGGCTGGCATAGAATTGACGTGCCTGGAGCAACGGGTTATATAGATACCGATTATGCCGCCAAAGGTCGCTATGCAGTCAAGGCACTCACTGATTATGACATAGTATGTGTGCATATTGAGGCCCCGGATGAAGCCTCTCATGAAGGTAAGGCCGAGGTGAAGGTTTGGACTATAGAGCAAATTGATCAGCACATAGTTGGGCCATTGGTTGAAGCGCTCACCACTTACCCGGCATGGCGCGTCTGGATTACTCCTGATCATCGGACGACTCTGCAAACGCGTGCACATGCGCGGGGACTAGTGCCTTGGATCATGGCAGGAACCAACATCGCCGCGGAAAATTTCTTGGGCTACGACGAATTCGAGGCGGAAAAGTCGCATTATCGCTTTGCAGAAGGCTGGCGCGTCATGAGGATGTTCCTCAATCCGGACTAACTCGGGAGACATGCTATGAAAGGGCTTTACGAGCAGATTCAGGAGGCCGCTGCGGCGATTCGACAGCAATGGTCTGGCAAACCGCGCTTTGGAATTATCCTGGGTACTGGCTTAGGAGGATTGCGCGAAGAAGTACAGGCGGAAGTAGTAATACCATATGAAAGTATCCCCCATTTTCCCAAAGCGACCGCAATTAGCCACGCAGGTAACTTAGTTGGTGGAACTTGGCAAGGACGTACAGTAGTTTTGATGGAGGGTCGAGTTCATTATTACGAAGGCTACCCAATGCAACAGATCACGTTCCCAGTCCGCGTTATGAAGGCGCTAGGTTGCGAGATATTGATTCTCACCACGGCCTGCGGCGGAATGAATCCTCAATGGCGCAAGGGAGATCTTATGTTGATTGAGGATCACATTAACCTTATGGGCGATAACCCGCTGATCGGCCCAAATGATGAACGCTTAGGGCCTCGTTTTCCTGATATGTGCTATGCTTATGACCGGGATTTACTCGCGTTAGCTGAACGGATAGGTTTAGAAGAGCAGATTCGTTTGCATCGCGGGGTGTATGTAGCGTTAGCAGGGCCCAACCTGGAGACGCGGGCAGAATATAGATTCCTGCGCCTCATCGGGGCAGATGTCGTGGGGATGTCCACGGTACCCGAAGTAATTGTCGCCGTCCATGCCGGACTGCGCGTCTTGGGGATTGCCGTCATAACTGACATGTGCTTACCTGACGCGCTCCAACCAGTGTCCGTGGCAGACATTCTGGCTACCGCAGCACAAGCGGAGAAGCCGCTGCGAACACTAATTCGCCGGGTCGTCGCCGAGGCCTGACCATGCAAAACTCATCGCGGATTCACTAAGACATCGGGTATGATATGTCTCGGATAAGTCGGTTTATTAGCGCTAATTCTAGGAAGAAATCGCGAGGCCAATTCTTAATATGGCTCTTTATGCTGTTTTTTCCCACAGTAGCAGCTTTATTCTACTTCCTAATTCTGTCGGGCAGTGCCTGGGCCAAGCCGATTTACATCGTGGCAAAAACGATTCAGTTTGGGTTCCCCGTGTTGTACGTACACCTAGTGCAGCGGCAAACACTGTCCGTACGGGCACCTCATAGAAAGGATTGGTTGGTCGGTTTTGCTTCTGGTATAGCGTTGGTTATGATAATTTGGGTAGCTTATTTCGCGTATTACCGATCACAGCCATGGATGACTCAAGTAGGTGCGCATATTTGGGGGAAGTTGCAGGAAATTGGCGCAACAACTCTCTCCGCATATTTAGGTCTGGCTTTGCTTCTAAGTATTGTTCATGCATTGCTGGAGGAATATTATTGGCGCTGGTTCGTATGGAGTGAACTGTCGCAGCGTTGGCCGTCGTGGTTGGCAATCATAATGGCGAACGCAGCGTTCACCCTCCACCACATTGTGGTGCTCTATGTTTATATTCCTGGAACTTACTTTTGGACAAGTGGAATGCTTTTTAGTCTTGGCATTATGGTGGGAGGCATGATTTGGTCGTTGGTTTATAGATATACAGGGAACATTTATAGCGCCTGGGTGAGTCATGTTTTGGTAGATGGGGCACTGATGTATATCGGCTATGACTTAACTCGGAGTTATTGGCCATGATGGGTGTGCAGGCAATGCGCGAGAGAGTTTTAGCTTACTTAGTAGCAAGGGCGTTGCGCTTCGGAGAAGTCGTGTTAGCCTCGGGACAGAGAAGCTCATTCTATGTGGATTGTAAGATGATCTTACTTAACTCGGAGGTGGCGGCACTGGTGGGCGAATTAATCTACGACCTGACTAAAGACTTAGAATTTGACGCAATCGGCGGTCCCGAGGTGGGAGCGATACCGATCACCACGGCGGCTGTAATAGCCTATTATCGGCATGGACGTGTCATAGAGGGATTCTTCGTTCGAAAAAGTGTCAAGGAGCACGGCCTGCAAAAAAAAATCGAGGGTAAGTTTGAGCCTGGGAATCGGGTAGTTTTGGTGGAGGATGTCACGACCACGGGAGGATCGTCGATGCAGGTGGTGGAAACAGTTGAACAGGCAGGAGGTAAGATTGTATGTGTGATAAGCCTGTTGGATCGAGAGCAAGGAGCGGCAGAACGATTTGCGGAACGGGGACTAAGATTTGTACCGATTTTTCGCTTATCGGACTTAGGAGTGGCCTAACGGATCCTGACAAAGCAAACTAGATATGGACTAAAGGAAATTAGAGATGGGGGCCCGATCGCTCATCAGCTCAGGTGCATGTATAATCACGCTGGCAATATTAGCACCTAGCATTGGTACAGGTCCGAGGGAGCAGGACTTAGAGGGGAAATCGGAGGTACTGAGCGCAGCGAAAAAGTTAATGCCCTACTTTGCGAAGGAGGTGAGCCCTAATCTGATGAAAGAGTTTGCCCCGATATTTATCAAAGCAGTAGAATCGGCCCAGATAGATTTGCCGCAGATTTTTCGTGATTTGCATGCGAAACATGGGGCTGTTCGGGAGGTGCGCTTGGTGCGCATGTCCAAGCCGTATCGTGCTGAGGTGGAATTCTTGTTTGAGAACGGTATGCTTGTGCCAACGCTTATAGAAGTGGAAGCGCAGCCTCCCCATCGCATCACGACGTTGTTTTTCCGGGGTGCTCAGCGTGAGAAAGAGGATTGGGACATTTTGCGTCAGGAACTGCAACGGTTGCCCGGGAAACTAAGTTTGTGGTGTCGGCGATTAGAACCGGAGCCTGGAGTGATTCTAGATTGGAATAGTGAGGAGAGTTTGGCAGTGGCTTCCGTATTCAAACTCTTAGTGTTAGTGGCGGCGGTGGATGAGATTGCGAAAGGAAAGCGGCGCTGGGAGGACGTCGTTCGTGTGCGGCGCGAATGGGCGTCCTTGCCCGCAGGTCTGCTGCATGATTGGCCCGAGGGCGCGCCGCTAACCTGGTTTACGTTGGCGGCCCTGATGATTGGTCAGAGCGATAACACGGCAGCTGACCATCTGATGCATCTGTTGGGTCGGGAGAGAGTGGAACAGAAGCAGCGGGAGTTAGGCGTCAAGCGGCCAGAACGAAACATTCCTTTCTTGACCACGGCGGAATTATTCAAACTCAAGTTGGTACTTAGTGCTCCTCAGCAGGAGGCATTTGTCACGGGTGACGTGGCTACGAAGCGAAAACTTTTGGATACCGAGGTAAAGGCAGCGTCGCTGGATAGGCCGAGGCCCCTGACTGAACCGCAGCGCGTAGACGAGATTGAGTGGTTTTTCTCCGCGGCAGATGTAGGGCGCATCCTAGAGGCGCTGTGGCAAAGGTCGAAGAAGATTCCCGAGGTGCTGGACATATTGAGTTTGAATCCCGGATTGCCTGTAAACCGACGTTATTGGGAATACGTGGGTTATAAAGGAGGCTCAGAACCTGGAGTATTAGCGTATGCTTTGCTCTTACGAAATCGCATGGGTCAATGGTATGTATTCGCAATTGTGTGGAACCATCCCCAGGAGCCTTTGGAGCCGACACAGTTGCATACGTTAGCCTTAAGATTACTGCGTTATGTGGAACAGAGCTGTCCATTGAGGAGCGAATAGCCAGCGTGAGCCAGACTTGCCCCAGCGATTCTAAGTCAGTACGATGATAGAGAAGGATAATTTGAGGGGAGCAAGGATCCACAATCAGCAAAATGGTGACTTGTCTTTAACTCCCGCAGGAGAGGTGGCCGAGTGGCTGAAGGCACCGGTTTGCTAAACCGGTAGAGGGCGATAAGCTCTCTCGCGGGTTCGAATCCCGCCCTCTCCGTTTAGAAAACAATTACTGGTTTGCTTGCCTTTTTACTGCCTACGCGCTCGTGCCTCGAGAAGGCTGCTAGTCTTGCCAAACCTAGTCTGCACAGCCTACCCGCAAGTAACCCGCCTGCCACGCTGCCTATCCCGGACAAAAAGAGGAATAAGCTATGCGAAAGCCACTAAGAAATTTCGCGCGGATGGCGCTGCTGTCGTGGTGCGGTGTTGTGCTAGTTGTATTCGCGGATGAACGCGCAACTGCGAAGGCGGATGACTCTGGGCCTGCGATAGAAACTGTAAAAGCATTGAGTGTGTTTCCTAGCGAAGTCCGCTTGCAAGGCGAGGGGGCGAGTGCCCAGGTACTTATTACTGCCGAGTTGACAAATGGCCAACTGCGTGACTTAACTCGTGCGGTACAGTGGCAGGTTGGGGATGGAAGGATAGCGCGCGTAGTGTCGGGTCGGGTGGTCGCTGTGGACGACGGTACGACGGAAGTGACAGCTCGTTATGGCGACCAGGTCGTCCGCGTGCAAGTGACCGTCTCCCATACGAAACAACCGCTACCAATCAGCTTTCCCAATCAGATTGTTCCTATCTTCACCAAATTAGGCTGCAATGCCGGGGGATGTCATGGCAAATCTTCGGGACAAAATGGATTCAAATTGTCCCTGTTAGGTTTCGAGCCGGAGATTGATTATAACGCCATCGTCAAGGAGGCGCGAGGTCGGCGTGTGTTTCCTGCGGCTCCGGATAACAGCTTGTTGCTGCTGAAAGCGACGGCTCAAATGCCGCATGGTGGGGGTAAACGGTTGGAGAGGGATTCGGAGGAATATCGCCTGATCCGACGGTGGATCATGGCAGGCATGCCCTGGGGGCCGGCCAATGATCCGACGGTGGTACGCCTCAGTGTGTACCCGGACAAGCGGAGCATGCCGCAGCGGTCCAGCCAGCAGCTAATTGCCTGGGCACATTACAGCGATGGTCGGGTGGAGGATGTTACCGGCCTGGCGCAATACGAAAGCAACGATGGGGAAGTGGCCAGCGTGGATGCACAGGGTTTAGTTCGCAGTTACAGTGCGCCCGGTGATGCGGCCATCATGGTTCGCTATCAGGGGCACGTGACGGTGTTTCGCGCTGTGGTCCCTTCTGAAAAGGTGCCGCCGAGTTGGTCCTTCGAGCCGAAGACCTTGGTAGATGTCCATACCGCCCAAAAGTGGCGCGACCTGAATCTGATGCCTTCGCCGCTGTGCTCCGACGAGGAGTTTATCCGCCGGGCTACGTTACAGATTTGTGGCACATTGCCTACACCGGCCGAGGTGCAGGCATTCTTAGCGGATAATGACCCGAGTAAGCGGGACAAACTTATTGATCGTCTGCTCGAACGCCCGGAGTATGGTTACTTCTTTACAAGTAAATGGGCGGACATCTTACGGATCAAAAGACGCGGCGACCCGGGCCGCACTTTTGGAACCTTCGCCTTCCATGACTGGCTGCGGCTGGCCCTTCAGAACGATTTGCCCTACGACCAGTTGGCTCGGGCACTTGTGTGTGCTGTGGGCGATGAACGCAATCATCCGCCCGTGGTTTGGTATAAGGAAATAGACCAGGCAAATCAATTCGTGGACGATTTCGCCCAAGTGTTCCTGGGCTTGCGCATTGCCTGCGCTCAATGCCATCACCATCCCTTTGAAAAATGGAGTCAGGACGATTACTGGGGGTTAGCGGCATTCTTTGGTCGCATACGCCATAAAGAAGTTCTCGAGCCTGGTCAGGAACCCAATGGGCAGCAACGTAGGTTCTTTCAAATCAGTGTGCGGCATGATGGAAATGTCATCAATAAACGTACTGGTCAACCAGCGGCCTTCAAACCATTAGATGCCGAACCTGTGACTGTGCTGCCCGGCACAGACCCGCGCCATCACCTCGCCGACTGGCTTGCGCGCAAAGATAACCCTTTCTTCGCTCGCGCCGTGGTCAATCGTTATTGGGCACACTTTTTCGGCCGTGGCATAGTAGATCCCCTGGATGATATGCGCGTTACCAATCCGCCGAGTAACGAAGCCCTCCTCGACGCCTTGGCCAAAGACTTCATCGAGCATGGTTATAGTCTGAAACATTTGATCCGCACGATTTGCAAGAGCCGCACTTATCAACTTAGCAGCGTGCCGAATGAATTCAATAAGTTCGACCGTAAGAATTTCGCGCGGTTTTACCCCCAGCGGATGACTGCCGAAGTACTTTACGACGCAGTCAACCAAGTGTTAAATGCTCCGAGCCCATTCAATCCTTTACCGCGGGACCGGCATGCTCCGAACCGCGCGATTATGTTGCCCGACGAAACCTATACCAACTACTTCCTGACAGTGTTTGGCAAACCTGCCCGCAATAGTGCTTGTGAATGCGAACGGGTCAACGACGCTAACCTGGCCCAGGTACTCCACTTGCTAAATTCTGATGAAATCCAGGAAAAATTGACTCGCGAGGGTGGACGTGCTGATTTGTTGGCCCGCGAAACGAACCGGGACGAACGCAGCAAGGTGGAGGAAATTTATCTGTGGGCATTCTCTCGGAAGCCCCAGCCCGATGAATTGCAAATCGCGTTAGAGTACATTGAGCGTCTAGGGCAAGTCAACCGAAAGACCGCTTATGAAAACCTCCTTTGGACGCTGATCAATGCGAAAGAATTCTGCTTCATCCGATAAGCAGCGAGCATGATGCTGACCGGAGATTTTCAGTTGCCAGTCTGCTCTACCATGGATAGACTAAAAATGGAGACGTGTGCCTGCCGATTGCCGTCGGAAGAGAGGTCTTGAACTCCCCAGAGCCACACCTAGCTATTGCCCGTCGTTCGGCTGCCAGGGCGACGGCTTTTCCCGCCTGAATAAGAAAGTACTCGCGATTATTGGCACTGAAACCCCCTAGGGAGGATAAGCCATGTTAGTCATCCCCGGTCCTGTGGCAGGAACCTGCGATGGTATGACCCGCCGTGATTGGCTCCGCATTGGCGGTTTGTCACTAGCGGGTATTTCCTTAGCTGATGTTCTGCGCTCGGAAGCTCAGGCAAAACAGAATGGCGGTGGTGGAGGCCCGGGTTTTGGTAAGGCCAAAAGTGTGATTCTGCTTTATCTCCAGGGCGGACCTAGCCACATTGACCTGTGGGACCCGAAAGATAACGTTCCCGACAACGTGCGAAGTGTTTTCAAAGAGATTGACACGCGGATTCCTGGGGTGAAGTTTACGGAAGTACTGCCGCGATTCGCGCAGGTCAACGACAAGGTAACGCTAATCCGTTCGATGAGCTACACCCCTGTGGGTTTGTTCAACCACACAGCGGCGATTTATCAGATGCTAACGGGTTACACGACAGACAAAGTCAGCCCATCGGGCCAGCTGGAGCCGCCCAGCCCGAAAGATTTTCCCCACATTGGTTGCAACATCGCCAAGTGGAAACCGCCTGAGGTGCCGATGCTGCCTTTCGTGATGATGCCCCGCCCGTTACAGGAATCGAACGTCATCAATAAGGGGGGCACGGCCGGGTTCCTGGGCAAGGCCTACGACCCATACTATCTGTTCCCGCCCGGCGATGACAATGACATGAACAAAATGGATCGTATCAAGGTGGACGATTTGAAGATTCGCGTGGAATTGTCGCCAGAACGGTTGACGCGTCGGGCGAGCCTCCGGCAGCTGATTAACGAAACTCTGCCCGATCTGGAGCGAGCCGTGGCTAAGTATAATCCCGATGCCTACTATCAGCAGGCGCTGAGCCTGATTATCAGTGGCCGCGCTCGGGAAGCCTTCGACCTGAGCAAGGAACCGGCGAGCCTCCGCGATCGCTATGGTCGCAATACTTTCGGACAAAGCTGTTTGCTGGCGCGGCGTCTGGTCGAAGCAGGTTGCCGATTCGTCGAGGTCAATTGGCCTAAGATTGCCAACTCCGACTTGCATTCGTGGGACCATCATGTGGGGTTGCCTGACCGAATGAAGCGGCTCTCGGCGCCCATGCTCGATGCCGGCCTGGCCACTTTGCTGGAAGACCTGGATCAGCGGGGCTTGCTCTCGGAGACTCTGGTCGTGGCCGTGGGTGAGTTTGGTCGTAGCCCGCAACGCGGCGTGAGCACCTCGGGTAACGGCAACAGTGCCGATGGTCGCGATCATTGGCCATATTGCTTCACCGCAGTGATTGCGGGTGCAGGGGTCAAGCGAGGTTTCGTGTATGGGAAATCCGATAAGACGGCCTCGGCACCGCTGGAAAACCCAGTCCATCCGTGCGACCTCTTGGCCACGATCTATCATAGCGTCGGCCTTGACCCGCACATGATCCAGTACAACCACCTCAAGCAACCTCGTGAACTTGTTCAGGGCAACATCATCTGGGGCATCCTGAGCTAGCCCACAACGGGTTATCTGAATCCGCTCACACGCGGCTGCTTAGCCACCGCCGAAGCGGCTTTCACCCTTTCTCTACGCTCGCTCTCACAGCATCAGTACGGGTCCGAGCTATAGTCCTATCGAGAGACAAGACCGCGGATGCAAGCCTACTCGCTCTCGGGCAGCCTCTAGGTCTTTCCCAATAACCCTTTGTTTGTCAGCGACAGAAACGCAGGGAGATGACCAACTAGCAACCGCAACAGTTAGGCAGACCGCGCCATGGCCTCTCACGCGGGAACAACAAACGACTTTCTACACAGATAGCGTCCCGGGGTTTAGGGGCGCCTCTAAACAAACGTAACTTACAACGACGCGGAAAGTCTCTACCCAAAAGGGATGCTCGAGAATGGGAAAAAGGTTGCTAGTAATTCAACGCTGCGGGTTATGGCCTTCAAAGGCCTTCGAGATTTCTTCCGAGAGTAGCAAGGGTACCTCATTGACAGCTTGGCCTTAGTTCGCCGTTGCAAATAGATTGAGCTTGTTGGCAGAGTCGAACACAACGCCTTCCCGGAAATGAATACCGCCTGGTTACTTGGTAAAATGCGTGGCTCACGGACATTACGTCGAGCGAACCCCTGAAGCGTCTATCGGATGTCGTTAGCGCTAAAGGCGACGCGAGCACTGGGTGGGCGGCTCCAACAGGCCATAAAGAAAAGAGGTTGCACTATGCTGCGCAATAGTGCGATCGTTCTCGGCTTCGCCTTGGCGATTTGACTCACAAAGGAATAATTGGCCTACGCTCAAACAGAGCCCGCCCATGCGAAAGCTACAATTGATTACTTCAAGACCATGTTCGAAGCTCTTGAAAAAGACAAATCAAAGCAACCGCAAGACGCCCGAGAATTCGCGCACAATGTGCGCGAGCTAGCTTGGGTACTGGGAAGCATCCCCACTGCGAACGCGGACCAAGATTTAGTTGCACTTCATCATAAACTCATAGGGTTGCTGATTGAAGCCGCTCAATTAAGTGAAGACATTCCCCGTGCCAATGATGTCGGGAAAGCGCTGGGTAAAGGCGCCGTAACGGTGCTGGCCGACATATCACTATTGGGAGGAGTGCCTGTTACTAGCGGAGTGTTGTTTTGGATGAATTTGAGCGCTCACGGAATTTGGAGCGCCGCAGGGAGCTGCTTCAGAGGAAGGTTCAGAAACTGGAAGTCGAATTTAGTGATTTGCTGTTAGAGCTCCGTGAGCGGTATGCTCAATGACGACCTTTGCTTAAACCTATCCCTGTGAAGTTACAAGCGTTCTTATGAACATCAAAGGCCCCCACCCCTTGAGTGGCCGATCATATTTGCTATGTTTAGTCTTTGGCGTAACGGGCTCTCCGGTAACCCTGATCGCCACTGTGTAATACGGGTTACGCGACAATCTTATGCGGCGAGTTGTTCTCTTTGCCCAAGAACTCGGCGTCATTCTTCGAGTGGCATAAGAAATCTGATTGAAGTTGCAAAATTCAGGAAGTACAAGATTCGTGGTCAGCCAATTCATGAGGGCCAACGTGGTCAGTTCCGGCTTGCTAAGGTGCGCGCCTGGCCGCGTCTCTGCCGCGAACTCTAACCAGTCGTACTCGCCAAGCCTTATCATGCCGCGTGACGCTAATTGGACGCCATACCCTGCCTAGGAAATACACCGGACATTTCGGGCGGAGGAGCGAAACGCCCTTCCCCGACAACAACGTGAGAAGGATACTAAAGACTTGTTTTCTGGTAATTCCATTCCGCGTGCCTGCATGTTGGGAGGACTACAGGGCGGAGCGTTGGGCAATAAATGTGCATGGCCACTATCGTGCGTGTTGCGCTTACGGGTTGGCGTTAGGGGAAGGAACAGTTACGCAGGATTCTGGCGCGGGTTGAGGCAATGATAGCGTGTCTCTTCGTTCGCGAAGTCAGTAAAAAAAGTGGCTACACGCTGTGATTTTGGAGGTCAGGTTTTCGCGGAAATGATTGCGCTACTAGCTCACTAGGTCAGGGTAATCTTGGGGAATTTTATCGGGATTGTGCTGGGCGATTTTACCTGGCAATACAATAATTAGGCTTAGCTCGATCCTGGAGAGGTGGCCGAGTGGCCGAAGGCGCGGCACTGGAAATGCCGTGTATCCCCACAAGGGATACCGCGGGTTCGAATCCCGCCCTCTCCGCTGCCCTTGCGGAACCTGGTAAGGGAACATAAAATATTTGGTGCATTCGAGGTAAGGGGGCCCGATAGTAAGGTCGCCCCTTGCCGAGGAAGAGGTTCTGGCCAACAATAATCGGCCTGACTAAAGTTAGCTCGACCCGAAATGGGCAGGTGCCCGAGTGGCTAAAGGGGCCAGACTGTAAATCTGGTGGCCGAACGGCCTACGGGGGTTCGAATCCCTCCCTGCCCAGTGCCATAAGAAACTGAGCTTGAACAGGCTCAGTATGCGGGTGTAGCTTAATGGCAAAGCCCCGGCCTTCCAAGCCGGTGATGTGGGTTCGATTCCCATCACCCGCTTTGGTATGGGACTTTGGCCGCCTGGAACCTGAACGCTGCTGTAGCTCAGCTGGTAGAGCACGTCCTTGGTAAGGACGAGGTCATGGGTTCGAATCCCATCAGCAGCTTTGTGGTGGTCAATCCTTGGTGTCTGGCTGCTAGGCCGCCGAAGCTAGACGAGCACGTGGGCAAGCGGGCGTAGCTGGAATCTTGAGCGAGCCGACACCAAGTAGAAACTAACATTCGGCAGGCCTTTGATGACCCGCTTAGGAATGTCGAATTCTGGGCCTCTGGAAAGGAGTAGCATCAACAATGGCTAAGGGGGTTTTTGTCCGCACAAAACCGCACGTGAATGTAGGCACGATTGGCCACATCGACCACGGCAAGACGACGCTGACTGCAGCAATCGTGGCCCGACAGAACCATAAGTTTCACTTTACTGATAAGGTTAAGACCTACAAGGAGATCGCCAAGGGCGGCACCGAACGCGATGAGCTCAAGACGGTGACCATAGCTGTTGCCCACGTGGAATATGAAACGGCCAAGCGGCACTATGCTCACATCGATTGCCCGGGCCATGCCGACTACATCAAAAACATGATTACCGGTGCCGCGCAAATGGACGGGGCCATCCTGGTTGTGGCTGCTGATGACGGCCCCATGCCTCAAACACGGGAACACGTACTCTTAGCGCGACAGGTCAACGTGCCGTACATCGTTGTATTCCTGAACAAGATTGACAAAGTGGATGACCCAGAATTGCTCGATTTGGTAGAGTTGGAAGTGCGGGACCTGCTGAAGAAGTACGGCTTCCCGGGGGATGAAACACCCGTAATTCGCGGCAATGCGCTGGCTGCCATGTTATCAGGGGGCAAGGACGATAATGCCTGCAAGTGCATTGATGACCTGATGGAAGCTTTGGATAATTCCATCCCCGATCCAGTGCGGGAAGAAGACAAACCCTTCCTGATGAGCATCGAGGACGTCTTCTCCATCGAAGGTCGCGGAACGGTGGGTACGGGTCGGATCGAACGCGGCATTATCAAGCCCGGCGATGAAGTGGAAATCGTTGGGTTGCGCAAGGAAATCCGTAAGACTGTGGCGACCAGCATCGAGATGTTCAATAAAACCCTAGACGTCGGCCGGGCAGGGGACAATGTTGGAGTATTGCTGCGCGGCGTCAAGCGGGAAGAGTTACAGCGCGGCATGGTGCTAGCTAAGCCTGGCTCTATCACACCTCACACCAAATTCGAGGCAGAAGTGTACGTCCTCACGAAAGAGGAGGGCGGTCGGCATACCCCCTTCGTCTCAGGTTACAAACCGCAGTTCTATTTCCGCACCACTGACGTAACGGGCACCGTGCGCTTGCCTGAAAACATCCAAATGGTGCAACCAGGAGATAACGTGAGGATGATCGTGGAGCTTCTGCCAGATAAGCCGATTGCCATGGATGAAGGCCTCCGCTTTGCCATCCGCGAAGGTGGCAAGACGGTCGGTGCAGGCGTAGTCACGAAAATTCTCGAATGAGGCATAACTGGGCGAACGAAGCGCTCCTCGGTTCTGACCGACCGAGGGCAGGCAGGCTCCAGCTCGCGACGAATCGAAAGATTCCGCGTCCTCACGGAACTAGTTGCGAGAATCGAAATGGCGGAAAAGAAACGGGATTACGTGTGGTTGGAGTGCAGTAGCTGCGGCGAACGCAACTACCGCACTCAGAAAAATCTGCGTAAGACTGATCACAAGTTAGAGTTGCGGAAATATTGTCCCCGGGAACGTAAGCACACGCTGCATAAAGAGTCTCGGAAAAAGTGAATGCGAAATGGGCGAGGATTTGGCAGTAGCTTTAGCCATACAATGAATTGACAATACTGCCTCCAGGGGCATAGCTCAACTGGTAGAGCAGCGGTCTCCAAAACCGCAGGTTGGGGGTTCGAGTCCCTCTGCCCCTGTTTCCGCTGGAATCGAAAGTGAGCGGCCTAGCCGGGTGCACAAGGTCGGACGGGACGGTCGGGTTCGCCGTACGCAGCGGCGAATCTTTGGAGCGGGTTAATCACCGTGTATCGGTGCAAATCCTACGAGGCGAATAGCAATTGACCGGTGAGTGCCGCGTAACCGAGAGAGGTTGTGTGCAAAAGATAAAGATATCGGCTCCCGAACAAACCGCACCGCCTGCCAACTCCCTAGAATAGCTTTATTCTCTGGCTCGCTTGGTCGTGAGCTAAGGACTCGCTGATGCAAAGGACGCTACGAAAAAGGAACCCGCGATGGCCCAAGTCGTCGAGAAGAAGGCCGAATTGAAAAGTCAGACGCCTAAGGCCTGGTCTTGGGCATGGACGTTTCCCCTGGCCAGCCTGAGCGGCGCGTTGTATGTGTGGTTGGGCGTGATTCTCGTGCATCACTTAGTTCCTGAGCTTTGGAATACGTACGTTGCTCCGTGGTTCGAGGGCAACATGATCCTCGGTGGGGCGCTGAAATTGGCAGCGCTGGCGGGTGTAGCAGCTGTGTTAGTGTACGCTTGGCCTAAGCTGTTCCCGCGCATGGTGGGCCTGTCAGGTGGAGTCGCCTTCCTGACCGTGGCTTGGTTCGTGGCCGCATTGGTGTGGTGGTTGCTCGGTCATTTCGCAGCTTGGCTATTGGGCTGGTGGTCCTTGGGAGAAATGGGTTCCTATATAGGCTGGGCACTTTTGACGGCTCTAGCCTTGGGAGAAATCGCATGGCTCTACCGCTGGGCCCACACCAGTCGCTTCCGTCAGTGGGCGGAAACTTTGGAGCAACAAGGCTGGTTCTCTTGGAACATCTATAAAAAAGGCCAGGGGATTTGGTTGCGTCGTTTGACCATGTTAGGCGTCATCTTGTTGGTAGCAGCGGGCGTGTGGAATTATACCCACTTCCACTTGGGCGGCAGCGGGGAATGGGTCGCTAGCCTTCCATTCACTTCCCTGCGATTCTCTGTGGTGCGGATGCCGCGTCTAACCCTGAGTCTACTCGTGCTCGGTCTAGGCAGCTGGTTCGCCTGGCGCTTAGTCAACTATCCACGGTTCACAGACTTTCTTGTGTCAGCGGAAAATGAGATGGTCAAGGTCTACTGGCCCACCTGGCGAAGTTTGTGGCGCGACACATTGGTGGTGTTGGTGACTATGCTCTTGCTCGCGCTTTTTTTATACTCGATGGACGTCGTATGGACTTTTATTCTGGGTGGATTCTTAGGAATTTTGGGAAGCTAACGATTCCCACGAGCCTTGTCGAGTCTGAGGCGTTCTTACCCTTTGCGGGAGTCACAGCTTCGTAAGTAAAGGAAGGCTGTCATGAGCCTGCCCGAAAATGCTGACAAGCCCACGCCCGGTGAAAGCGGTGCCAGCTCTGGGAGCGAACAGTCTGCGGCTGGGAGTGGCAAAAAGTGGTATGCCATCAAGGTTACAGCGGGCCAGGAAGATAACATCAAGAAGACCATCGAACGCCGGGTCAAGATGGAGGGCTTGGACAAGTTTTTTGGTCAAATCATTATCCCTATGGAACGCGTCACGGAAATGGTCAAAGGGAAGCGGGTGACGCGCAAGGTCAAACTTTATCCAGGGTATATATTCGCGGAGTTGGAGTTCAACGATAAATTACATTCCCTAGTGCGTACCACGCCCGGAGTGATCGATTTTGTCGGCGCGGGTCCCCAGCGGCCGCCTCAGCCGTTGGCCGAACATGAGGTACAACAAATTCAGGGGCTGAGCTCCGAGACCGCTGACCAGCGACCTCCGACCACGCGAATCCGTTTTAGCCGAGGCGATCGGGTGAAAATCCGCGAAGGGTCCTTCGCGGGTATGGAAGGAGAAGTATCTGAAATTCTCGAACAGAAAGGCAAAGTCCAAGTGATGCTCAAAATCTTTGGACGCGACGTCCCCGTGGAAGTGGAATCTTGGCAATTAGAAGCCGTCTAGCTTGGGTCCCCTTGTCAGAGCGGCACACACCTGCCTACAATGCTTTTCCCCATGTGCTGACGTCGTGTCGTCGGTATCAATCGGTATCGAACACTAGGGGAGAATGGCAGTATGCCAGCACCTGCACCTGCTAAGGGCAAAAGGGAAGTGAAGGCCAAGATCAAATTGCAATGTCCTGGGGGAATGGCCACGCCTGCACCGCCCGTTGGTCCGGCCTTAGGCCAGCATGGGGTTAACATCGGTAAGTTTGTCCAAGAGTTTAACGAGCGTACCAAAGATCAACGCGGCCTGATGCTGCCCGTCGAGATCACTGTGTACACCGACCGCAGTTTCGAATTTGTCGTCAAGACGCCGCCCGCCGCGATTCTGCTCAAACAAGCAGCAGGGATTCCTATCGAAAAGAAGAAAGGTGGCGAAGTGCTTCCTCCTGAGGAAAAAAATCGTCGCACGGGCAAATACTCCAACTTCACAGTGACTAGGGAGCAAATTCGTCGGATTGCCGAACGGAAATTGCCCGACCTCAATGCACCGGATCTCGAGCATGCCATCCGGATTATCGAAGGTACTGCTCGAAGTATGGGCCTGCGAATCGTCTAAGTGCTAGCTGACATCTCGTTAGGGGCGTTATGAGCCTCCGAGTCAACGTGGGCCAAAGTGAATCCTTTGCAACCCTTAGGGTGCCTTAGCAATGGCGAAGAAAAAGGCGACGGAAACCGCAACATCTACTGGCACAGAGACCGCTGCGAAGGCAGCAGAAACGCCCGCTAAAGGCCAGCCGCCGAAGCAGGAAGCGGCGAAGACCGCACCGACTCGGCCAGCGGAGGCCAAAGCCGCCGAACCGGCCCCGAAGGAAGCGGAAACGAAAACTACTGTTGAACCTGCCCGCGCCAAAAAGAAAGGTCGACCCGGCCAAGCTCCGCCTCTGGGCAAGAAGAAGCGAAATGAGCGGAAACAGCTTCAGGAAAAAATTCGTCAGCTCGAGCCGATGAGTCTCCGCGCGGCTGTGGAGTTTTTGAAACAACATCGCCGCGCTAAGTTCGACGAGACTGTGGAAGTGCATTTACGGCTCAACGTCGACCCGCGGCAGAGCGACCAGGTCGTACGTGGTGCGGTTAGCTTGCCCCATGGAATCGGAAAACCGGTGCGCGTGCTTGTCTTCGCTGCAGGCGAAAACGCTCAACGTGCCCAACAAGCGGGAGCCGATTACGTGGGCGCTGACGATTTAGCTAAGAAAATTCAGAGCGGCTGGTTTGAGTTCGATGTTGCTTTGGCTATGCAAGATATGATGGGACTGGTTGGTCGTCTAGGCAAACTCTTAGGACCGCGTGGCTTAATGCCTTCCCCAAAAACTGGCACTGTCGTTACGGGCGACATTGCTCAGGCCGTGCGTGAATACAAGATGGGAAAGGTGGAATTTCGCGTGGATCAAACTGGGAACGTTCATGCGCCTGTGGGCAAACTGAGCTTCGACACCGAGAAACTCGTGGAAAACGTCCAAGCCTTTCTTGAAGCTGTGCGGGCGGCGCGTCCCGCTGCCGTGCGCGGGCAGTATATAAAGTCGGTTACGCTTTCCAGCACTATGGGGCCTGGGATTCGCATCGCCCTCTAGCCTGATGGCACGAATAAAAATTTTCTCTTGCCCCTTGCCGAGCGATTGGTGCCCATCTATATAATTGGTTTCCCGTAAATATTGGGCATCAGAGCAACAAATGGACTAGGATTGACCATGAGTAAGCTGGTCAAGCAACTACAAATGGAAAGTTTGAGAAAGACGTTGTCAGGTGTGCAGGACCTGATACTGCTCAACATCCAGAAACTAGACGCTAAGACTACGACGCAAATGCGTCTCGACTTGCGCCGCAAGAACATTCGCTTGCACATGGTCAAGAATACTCTGGCGGCACGGGTCTTCCGCGACTTGGGATTGGAAGTACCCGAAGACTGTTGGCGTGGGCCTACCATTCTCGCCTGGGGAGGTTCCAGCATCGCCCAATTAGCGCGGGAAGTGGAAGATTGGGCCAACCGAATCAAAACGGAAAAGCCCCAGGTCATTTTTGAACCGAAGATAGCAGTGGTTGAGAAGCGAAGCGTCTCCTTCGAGGAGGCGAAGCATTTCCCGACACGCGAGGAAGCGCTGGCTCGGCTAGTCAATTTAGTGCTGGCGCCGGCGGCGTACTTGATTGGGCAATTACGCGGCCCAGCCTCCCGCTTAGTAGCGCAACTTCGGGCTCGCGCTGAACAAGGTGAGTCCACTTCGTAGAGTTGTCTCTCATCTGGAGGTTCCAGGCAACTCAGGGAGCTAACCATTTCGATTTCCAATACTTTTTGGGCTTGACACAGCCCTAGGAACTGCGAAAAATCAATTTGGCGCAGAAAGGGTCTCACTATGGCAGAAGGCAACGGTCAGGCTTGGTCCCCGGAGATTCGAGAATTAGGCGATCGTATCGTCGCGCTTTCCATTGCCAAGTGCCTGCAATTGGCTGATTACCTGGAGAAAGTTCATGGTATCAAGCCGGCAGCGGCTGCGGCAGTGGTAGCAGGTGTGGCAGCTGCCCCCGCTGGCCCTGCTCCGGCGGAGAAGAAAGTCGAAAAGACCGAGTTCAATGTGATTCTTAAGTCGTTTGGTGCTCAAAAAGTTCAGGTCATCAAGGTGGTTCGCGAGCTCACGGGCTTAGGCTTGAAGGAAGCGAAAGACCTAGTCGAAGGTGCGCCTAAGCCTATCAAGCAAGGGGTGTCGAAAGAGGAAGCAGAGAAAATTAAGGCCGAACTGGAAAAAGTCGGTGCCGAAGTCGTCTTGGAGTAATTGCCTAAGGTTCATGTTGGAGGTGCGAATGTCGGCAACTGGCAGGCCTGCGGGAGCGCTCCAGTTGCCGCTTTGGGCTTTAAGTACCTCCGGGGGTACCATTGGTACCGGTTCCCCCTAGGAAGATCAGAACGGGTCTCCTGCTTCCGGCGATTTTGAGTCCAAGAAGGCACGCGGGACATAAGTTGACCGAAGCATTTTTTCGCAAGCACAATCGGAGGCGGTGCTTGGCCCAGTGCGGTGGCAAGTTGGTAGGCGCAGATCGCCTTCGCTCAGGCAGCGCGCGATGTGGTTGGCATTTGCGTCCGTCGTATGCAGCTGCTTCAGATCGCGTCTGTCCTTCTGTAATGAACTTACGCCGTACTTAGTGTACGATTCCTCTCTCCAGCAAAGGAGCCAGCCGTATGCCCATCCCGACCCTAAGAAAGATAGTGCCGACGCAGAAGCGGTTTTTTGGCCGCTATGAGGACGCGCTTCCCGTTCCCAATCTTATCGAGGTGCAAATAAAAGCCTATGAGCGCTTTCTCCAGCCGGACGTGCCGCCGAACCGCCGTCAGAACATCGGCCTGGAGGCGCTCCTACGAGAAACCTTCCCGATTGAAAACCACGACCGCAGTGTGCGTTTGGAATACTTGTATTATGAGTTGGGCAAACCGCGCTTCGGGCCCGACGACTGTGCTGAGTTGAAACTGACTTATGGTCGGCCTTTCCGTGTGTTTTTACGCCTGCATCGCGGGGATGAGGTCATTGAGGAAGATGTGTACTTAGGCGACATACCGATCATGACAGGAGGTGGTGAGTTCATCATCAACGGCGCCCAGCGGGTTGTGGTGAGCCAGTTGCACCGCAGTCCAGGAGTGGACTTCACCGTCGAGGTAGAAGGCGACCGCAAATTTCACGGCTGTCGCATCATCCCCGAGCGCGGTAGCTGGATTGAAATCAACGTCGCGACCAAAAAAGACGTGTTAGCGGTCCGCATTGATCAAACGGGTAAGTTCCCCGTTACCATGCTGCTCCGCGCTATGTCCCCGAAGTATTCAACCGACGCCGACATCCTGCGGGCCTTTTATCCGACGGAAAAGATACCGGTCAATCGCCAAACCGTGCAAAAACTAGTCGGGCGACGCGTCGCGGACGACGTGGTTGATCCGAAGACCGGCGAGATTTTCGCCGAAGCAGGTACCGAATTAACGCCCAAACAAGTTGACCAGATTCTGTTGAGCGGCCTGGAGTACGTGGAAGTCTTAGGCGAGATTCGCGACATGTTGATCCTAAACACGATCCATGAAGACAAGACCAAGACCCATGAGGAGGCGTTACTGCGAATTTATCAACGCATGCGTCCAGGCAATCCGCCACAACTTGAGAAAGCCATGGAATTGTTCCGCGAACGCTTCTTCGACCCCGCCCGTTATCGCCTGGGGCAAGTGGGACGTTTCCGTATGAATCGCAAGTTGGGTCTGAACGTGCCCGAAACGGAAATGACGCTGAGTGCCGACGACTTAGTGCATTGCATCCGCTATATCATGGCCCTGCGGGATCCGCGAGGCCAAGCCCAGGTTGACGATATTGATCACTTAGGCAATCGCCGCGTCCGCACCATTGATGAGTTAGCAGCCGACGAGATTCGCAAGGGGTTACTGAAGTTGCGCCGCACTGTGTTGGAGCGAATGCAAATGAAAGAAATCTCCGAGATGACGCCACGTACCCTCATCAACCCGCGGCATGTTTCCGCCGCAGTGGAATACTTCTTTGGCCGGGGCGAACTGAGCCAAGTGGTCGATCAGACTAATCCCTTGTCCCAACTCACTCACGAGCGCCGACTCAGTGCCTTAGGGCCGGGCGGATTGAACCGCAAACGCGCCGGGTTCGAGGCGCGGGATGTCCACATTTCTCACTACGGCCGCATTTGCCCCATCGAGACCCCGGAAGGTACCAACATCGGCCTCATCACCAGCATGGGCGTGTATGCGCGGATCAACGAATATGGCTTCTTAATCACGCCGTATCGCCGCGTGCGGGACGGAAAAGTTACCGACGAGATCGTCTGGATGCGGGCTGATGAAGAAGCCAAGTATTACATCGCACCGGCCGATGCCCCGCGCCAGGACGGTAAGTTGCTGGGAAATTTGGTACAGGTGCGCAAGGGCGGGGAATTGACTTTTGTCTCCCCGAAGCAAGTGGAGTTTATTGACGTTTCCACGAAGCAAATCGTAGGTGTATCCGCGGGGTTAATTCCCTTTTTGGAGCACGATGATGCCAACCGGGCTCTCATGGGTGCGAACATGCAACGGCAAGCGGTGCCTCTGTTGGAGACCGAGCCTCCACTAGTGGCCACGGGCTTGGAAACCGAGGTGCCGAAGTATTCTGGGATGGTAGTGCGAGCCGACCGCGATGGTTACGTGGTCTATGTGGATGGCGAACGTATTATTGTGGCTGACAGTCCATTGAGCGACGAAATGATTAACAATACGCGAGGCCCCGGTGCTTTGCTCCGCTTAGCACGCAGCCAACCGGGGGCTAAGGAATATGTGCTGCGGAAGTTCCGCGGCTTGAATGAGAAAACTTGTTTGAATCAGAAGCCCATCGTCACTTTGGGTCAACGAGTTAAAGCGGGCCAAATCATTGCGGACGGACCTGCCTGTTATCAGGGCGAGTTGGCCCTTGGTCGCAATGTGCTCGTCGCCTTCATGTCTTGGGAAGGATACAACTTCGAGGACGCCATCATCATTAGCGAACGGCTGGTTCATGAAGACATATACACCTCAATCCATATCACCGAGCATGAAACGGAAATTCGCGAAACCAAATTGGGTAAAGAGGAATTTACCCGCGATATTCCTAACGAATCGCCGCGCAAGTTAGCTAACCTGGATGAGCATGGCGTAGTGCGTGTGGGCACCTACGTGCGGCCCGGAGATATCCTGGTCGGCAAAATCGCCCCCAAGTCGCGCGCGGAGCTTACCCCGGAGGAAAAACTTCTCCACGCCATTTTCGGACGTGCGGGCGAAGATGTGCGCAATGTAAGCCTGGAAGTGCCTCCCGGTATCGAGGGTATTGTCATCCATGCGGAACGGTATAGCCGACGCGCTAGTCTCAGTGAGGAGGAACGCAAAGAACTCGATGCCCGGGAAAAGGAAATCGAACAGCAAACCACCAAGGCCGTCGCTCAGCAATATCGCCAATTTGTGGACACCTTGCAGCGGATTCTGGAAAAGAAGGACATTCGTGGTCCCGACGAAAAGGTGCTGGGACGGGAAAAAGATGAAAAAGCTCAATTCGAGCAGGCCGTCAAGCTGGTGACTCAAGACCTACAACAATCGTTCCTGGAAACATTGTTGGCCCCACTGCGCAGCCCGGAGAGAAAGCGGCAGGTGGAAGAGACCTATCAGCAATTCGTCGAACGTACGCGCCAACTCTTGGAAGAACGAGAAGCGAAAATCAATTACCTGAAGCGTGGCGAAGAGTTGCCGCAAGGCGTACAGCAAATGGTCAAGGTATGGATCGCCACGAAGCGGCGGATTTCCGTGGGCGACAAGATGGCCGGACGCCATGGGAATAAAGGGGTAATCGCCAAGATTTTGCCTGTGCAAGACATGCCCTTCCTGGAAGATGGCACGCCGGTGGACATTATTTTGAATCCCTTGGGCGTGCCTTCCCGCATGAATGTCGGACAAATTCTGGAGACGCACTTAGGTTGGGCCGCGGCTAAGCTGGGCTTCCGCGCCATTACGCCGGTGTTCGACGGCGCTACTGAAGAGGAAATTCGCGCGTGCCTGAAGGAAGCCCAACTGCCCGTGCATGGAAAGGTACGCCTCTACGATGGCCGTACTGGCGAACCTTTCGATCAGGAAGTCACCGTCGGCTACCTGTACATGATGAAGCTGCACCACTTGGTGGATGACAAAATCCACGCCCGCGCTACCGGCCCCTACTCGTTGATTACTCAGCAACCGCTTGGTGGGAAGGCCCGTGCCGGGGGCCAACGCTTTGGCGAAATGGAAGTTTGGGCACTGGAAGCTTATGGTGCGGCTTACATGCTGCAGGAACTGCTCACCGTGAAGTCGGATGACATGGAGGGTCGCTCCAAGATTTATGAATCCATCGTCAAAGGTCGGCCTAAGCTGGAACCGGGAACCCCAGCCAGCTTCGAGGTGCTGACCCACGAAATTAAAGGTCTGGGGCTGAACGTGCAGTTGATTCGTAAACAACGCTTACTTTCTTCCTTAGCAGACAAGTCCTGAGCGTGCTGCGATCCGCACGCCAGCTGACAAGGAGCCTCACCGTGAGCAATACCATGCAAGAAACCGGGTACGAACGTATCAATGATTGCGTGGCGGTGCGCATCAGCCTCGCCAGTCCCCAGGATATCCGCAGCTGGTCGTTTGGCGAGGTGAAAAAGCCCGAAACCATCAACTATCGCACGTATAAACCTGAGCGCGATGGCTTGTTCTGCGAACGTATCTTCGGCCCGGAAAAGGACTACGAGTGTTCCTGTGGCCGATATAAAGGCATGAAATATCGCGGTATGATTTGCGACCGTTGCGGGGTGAAGGTAACGCACAGTCGCTGGCGCCGGAAGCGCATGGGCCATATCGAGCTGGCTGCCCCGGTAGTCCATATCTGGTTTTTTAAGTCCCTGCCCAGCCGACTGGGTACTTTGCTGGACATGAAGGTCAGCGAACTCGAAAAGATTATCTATTACCAGGAATATGTGGTCATCGATCCCGGTAAGGTGGCGGGGCAGCCGATTCCCAACTCCGACAAGGTGATTCGCGAGCGAGTCTTGTTGACGGAAGAAGAGTATCGCCGCGCACGCGAGGTGTATGGCCGCAATTTCGAGGCCGAGATGGGGGCCGAAGCCATCAAAAAGTTACTCCAGCGCATCGACCTGGTCAAACTTTCCCGCGAACTGCGCCAGGAACTTGCCCAGCTGCAAAAAACGATCAAGGCGGCGGGTAAGGC
Source organism: Gemmatales bacterium (assembly GCA_025060195.1). Taxonomy (GTDB): domain Bacteria; phylum Planctomycetota; class Planctomycetia; order Gemmatales; family HRBIN36; genus HRBIN36. Next base: position 144,376 of record JANXCQ010000005.1, read on the forward strand.
CCGCGAAGAAGGATCGGATTACGCTCGTTACAAGGAGTTAGTCAGACGGCTCAAGGTAGTGGAAGCACTGCGCGACAGTGAGAACCGCCCCGAATGGATGGTGTTGGAAGTGATTCCAGTCATTCCCCCAGACTTGCGTCCGTTGGTGTTACTCGAGAGTGGGAACTTTGCCACCAGCGATTTGAACGATCTGTACCGACGCATCATCAATCGCAACAATCGCTTGAAAAAGTTGGTGGACTTGAACGCCCCTGAGGTTATCATCCGTAATGAAAAGCGCATGTTGCAGCAAGCCGTGGACGCACTGATCGACAACGCGCGGTGTAAACGGCCCGTCGTTGGTTCATCGAACCGCGCGTTGAAGTCACTGACCGACATGATCAAAGGCAAGCAAGGGCGGTTCCGGGAGAACCTCTTGGGCAAGCGGGTGGATTATTCCGCACGCTCTGTGATCGTGGTCGGGCCAGAACTGAAATTACACCAGTGTGGTCTGCCCAAACGCATTGCTCTGGAATTGTTCCAACCGTTCATCATTCAGCGGCTGCGTCAGCTTGGCTATGCCGATACGGTGAAATCGGCCCGCCGTCTGATCGAACGGCGTGATGACCGAGTCTGGGACATCTTGGAGGAGGTAACGCGCCATCATCCGGTCTTACTCAACCGCGCCCCAACGCTGCACCGCATGGGCATCCAGGCCTTCGAGCCCGTGTTGATCGAAGGCAACGCTATACGTATCCATCCCTTGGTCTGTCAAGGCTATAACGCCGACTTTGACGGCGACCAGATGGCCGTGCACTTGCCGCTCTCCATCGAGGCCCAGGTGGAGGCGACAGTGCTGATGATGTCCACTAATAACATCTTCAGCCCCGCTCATGGCAACCCGATTATCAGTCCCAGTCAGGACATCGTTATGGGTTGTTACTACCTCACAGCCATGTTGCCTGGTCAGCTGGGCGAAGGGCGCACCTTTGCTTCGCTGGACGAGGTTCATTTAGCGTATGCTCTGAAAAAAGTGGCAGTGCACGCACAAATCCAGGTGCGCCTACCCCGCGGCAAGAAGGTAGTGACCTTCGACGGCAAAGACTGGCGCTACCTCCCCGCTCCCGCCAATGGAATTATTCAGACCACTGTAGGCCGCGTTATCTTCAACGAAATTCTCGACCCGCGCATGCCGTTTTATGACGTCGTGCTCGATAAGAAAGCTTTGTCGCGCATTATCGCCGATTGCTATGAAATGCTGGGCCGCAAGGCTACCATTGAACTGTTGGACCGCATGAAAGAAATCGGTTTCCAAGAGGCGACCCGGAGCGGTTTGAGCTTTTCCACCGACGATCTGCGGATTCCCAAGAGCAAAGAGGAAATCATTCGTAAGGCCGAGGCTCAGGTTGCCGACCTGCGGAAAAAGTGGGAAAACGGTGCGATAACTGACCAGGAACGATATAACCGCACGATAGACGTCTGGCTCGATGCCACCGACCGGGTCAAGAAGGAAGTGATGGCTACCTTAGGGAACGATGAACGGGATGGCCGGCCCTATCTCAACCCGATTTATCTGATGGCCCAGTCAGGCGCCCGCGGTAATGTTGATCAGGTGGCTCAGTTAGCAGGTATGCGCGGCCTGATGAGCAAGCCGAATCGACAGATTATCGAAACGCCCATTAAGTCCAATTTCCGCGAAGGCTTGACTGTTCTCGAATACTTTACTTCCACGCACGGCGCCCGCAAAGGTTTGGCAGATACCGCGCTCAAAACCGCTGAAGCGGGCCACCTCACACGGAAAATGATCGACGTCGCTCAGAACGTTGTGGTTACCATGTACGATTGTGGCACCACGCAGGGAATTACCAAGTCGGCCCTCTATGAAGGAACGCGGACGGAACGACCCCTGCGCGAGGCCATCCGCGGACGGGTTAGCCGACGCAACATTGTCGACCCAGTGACCGACGAGATCATTGTCCGCGAAAATGAGCTTATCACCCCGGAAATCGCGCGGCGCATCGAGGAACTGGGCATTGACAAGCTCCTGGTGCGTAGCCCCATGACCTGTCAGGCCCCCATTGGAGTTTGTCAATTATGTTACGGGATGGATTTGTCCACTGGGGATTTAGTCGAACTGGGTATGGCGGTGGGCATCATCGCAGCCCAATCCATTGGCGAGCCTGGCACCCAGTTAACCATGCGCACGTTCCACATCGGTGGGGTGGCGAAAGTCGGTGCGGAAGAATCCAGCATCCAGGCGCGCCGTGAGGGAGTGGTCAAGCTGGAGATGCTTCGCTGGGCCGTCAATAGCGAAGGCCAGCGGATTGTGCTGAATCGTAACGGCCAAATTTGTATCCTCGATGCTCGGGGCCGAGAACTTGAAAAGTATTACGTCCCTGTAGTGGGCGCGCGCTTGCTGGTAGAGGACGGACAACGCGTCAAGGAAGGTGATAAACTTTGCGAATGGGATCCGAACGTTACGCCCATTATTGCACGCGACAGTGGCGTGGTCGAGTTTGAGGATATTGTGGAGGGCGATACGCTGGAAATCGAACGGGACTTCGCCGGTCGCATCCGTATGCGCATCCGGCAGCACAAAGGCGATCGGCACCCCACCATCGTAATCAAAAGTCAGTCCGGGGCCACCCTCGATGCGGTGTACATCCCCGAAGGTGCTTACTTGGAAGTCCGCGAAGGCCAATATGTGACCGCGGGTACGGTATTGGCTAAGAAACTCCGCGAAGCAACAGGCACGCAAGACATCACTGGCGGATTGCCACGTGTCAACGAGTTATTCGAAGCCCGTAAGCCGAAAGACATGGCCGTCGTTGCCGAAATTGACGGCATCGTGGAACTGGTAACGGAACGGGGCAAACGGCGACGCAAGATTATCATCTACCCGACCGACGAACGGGGCCAACGCATGGAAAATGTGCCCCCGGTGGAAGTGCTGGTGCCGCCCGGTAAGCAGTTGCTCGTGCACACTGGGGATCACGTCAAAACCGGCGACCCGCTCACAGAAGGTGCTCTGAACCCAAAGGATTTGTTGCGCGTGAAAGGGCCGGAGGCAGTGCAGGAGTACCTGCTCCGCGAAATTCAAGCCGTTTATCGCAGCCAGAAGGTGGAGATTGATGATAAGCACATAGAAATCATCATTGCCCAAATGATGCGCAAAATTGAAGTAGAAGACCCAGGGGATACGCGCTTGCTCCCCGACTCCCTCGTGGACAAATTTGCGTTCCGCCGAATCAATGAGGAATTACGTCGTTGCTGCAAAATCAAAAACCCCGGGGACTCCGATTTCAAAGTGGGTGAGATCGTGCCACGCGACGTTTTAGAGCGTGAAGTGGCGCGCTTGCAGAAAGAAGGAAAACAACCGCCGACATGGTCTACTCCCAAACCCGCCACCGGACGATTGTGCCTCTTGGGTGTCAGCCGCGCCGCAGTCCAATCTGATAGCTTTATCTCCGCCGCCAGTTTCCAGGAAACCACTAAGGTATTGGTCGAAGCAGCGATTTCGGGTAAGACCGACTATCTCATTGGTCTCAAAGAGAATGTTATTCTGGGGCACTTGATTCCTGCGGGCACGGGCTTCCGTGCTTACGTGGATGCCGAAGTTCGCATCTCTCCCGAGGCTCTGCAGGAATTGGGACGCTCTCTCACCGAAGTCACCGGACCCGCGCCAACACCTGCCAGCAGAGAAGAAGAGTCCTCCAGTGTGCTGGAATAATTTGCGAGCCGTCGTTCGACAAGCGGCTTGACACTGCCCTACTCTGGGGATAACAATATTGCGTCCATGCTAGATGACGGACTGTACACGCGGCTCGCCCCCGCGGTCAGCAGGCTAATTCGAAAAAATCCTTGAGTCAATTATGCCTACGATCAATCAATTAGTGCGCCGACCTCGGGTCGTGCAACATCGCCGGACCAAACGTCCTGCGCTGCAAGGATGCCCCTTTAAGCGCGGCGTATGCACGGCCGTGAAAATCATGACGCCGAAAAAGCCGAATTCGGCGCTTCGGAAAGTAGCCCGCGTTCGGTTATCCAACGGCATTGAGGTGACCGCCTACATTCCAGGCGAAGGCCACAACCTCCAGGAACACTCTGTCGTGCTGGTTCGGGGCGGCCGGGTGCGCGACCTTCCTGGGGTTCGCTACCACATCGTGCGTGGGGTCTATGACTGTGCGCCGGTGCAAGATCGCAAGCAAGCCCGGTCGAAATACGGCGCTAAGAAGTCTGCTAAGTAACCCTAGTCCTAATTATTCCCCGCTGGGCCCGACATTACGGGGCTGAATTATGGCGCGAAAAAAGAAGACCGCCTCCGAAGAAACGCTTCGACCTGATCCAGTTTATAACTCCCTCCTGGTAAGCAAATTCATCAACACCCTCATGTGGCGGGGTAAGAAGGCCACCGCCTCGCGTATCTTTTATAAGGCCCTGGAGCAAATCCAAAAACGGATGGGGCCAAATGTCAATGTCCTTGAAGTGTTCACCCAAGCTGTGGAGAACGTCAAACCGCCTCTGGAAGTGCGTTCCCGCCGCGTTGGCGGTGCGACTTACCAGGTTCCCATGCAGGTCGAACCGAAGCGCCAGCAAAGCCTTGCCATCCGCTGGATTATTCAAGCAGCGCGAGCGAAGAAAGGTCGGCCCATGTTCCTAAAGTTAGCCGACGAACTCATGGCTGCCTACCGCAAGGAAGGCGACGCCATGACGAAACGCGAAAACACCATCAAGATGGCGGAGGCGAATAAGGCATTTGCTCATTTCGCTTGGTAAACCTTTGGCTTGGCAAGATCGCCTCAGCTAGGGACACGGACGCGTTGGTCTTACGGATGGGGGGTTTCTCTATGCAGCAACGTCCCTCTAGTTCCGATCCGCTCCCTGCCCCTTGTCCATTCGCTCATCGCTTACCCGCAGGTTTGGCGCCGATTAAGGGCTTCCCGCCCATCATGGGTTTTTGAGCCTCTGGCAACTTCGGCTTCCCAGGCATGGGTTTAGCCGCCACCGCAGGCAAGCGATTACCTGGAAGGATCTGGGCGTTCCCTGGTTTGCCGCCGTTGTTCTTCGCCGGCTTAGCCGCATGGAGAGGCATTTGCGGCATAGCTCTTTGCGCGGGGAGCAGGTGACGAAGAGGTAATTGCATCAGATTAGGCGCCGCGGGTCGCGTTACTTGCTGCTGCGGAGCAGGGCGAATTGCGGCGTTGCCACCTTGACGCATTGCGGGTGCAGGTGCGGCGCGCCACATGGCCCCATTGCCGTTTCCTTGACCGTGGCCGTTTCCGTTGCCGTTCGGCGCAGGAGGCACGGGAGCTGGAGCGGGTCCGCCTCCAGGGACACACGGACAGCCGTTGGGCCCCGCGGGAAAACCGTTACCCACAGGCCAGCCCGTAAAACCATGGAACATCATCCACAGCAGGATGAAAATAATCCAATCGTTATTGCACGGATGAGCGTTGGCTAAGCTCGGTGTGGCCAGACTTGCGAGCGTGATGAGCCAACCACAGAGTGCCGTTCGCCAGCGCTGGAGCATAGCACGTCCCTCCCTTGAAGCAGTTGGCATCAGGAAACTAACCACGTAAGCACCGCGGGGAAGCGGACGGAGCAATTCCCGGTGGCGCTAGGGTACGCAGGGGTGGAACGCGGGCACGCCGAATACGGCAAGATTAGCGCTTCTTACCCTCCCAGAAGTCTTTGATGTCTTTGAAGCGTTCGGGGAACGGTTTATAGGGCTTAAATGGGAGTTTCGGCGGTTTGCTTTTTTCGGGTTTGCGAGGCGGTTCAGCCGGGGGTTTGCCCGGAGGCTTAGCCCGTGTCGCTGGCGGATCGGTCGGCACACCCGTGAGGGGCTTGCCTTCAGGTTGGCGTGGCACCCAGGGCTGAGGGAGGCCACGCTCACAAGCCGCTTCCAAGGCGGTGATACCTTCGGCCAATTCTGCCAGAGCACTGCGCCAGGCAGCTTGAATTTCCGCAGGCAGTTGCTCCTCACCGACGTGCAGAAGCGCCGACATATCTTCGAGCCGTTGCAGGCTGCGCTGCCACGCCTGACGCCGTGATGTCTGGGCGGCCTGCTCGACGCGATCCACCGCGGGCCAATTCGTCCGAAGCGTTCCCGTCAGCAAGGAATTCAAGTGACGAGACAGTTGCCTGGCCAGCGGATTAGGCCCAGCACTGCAAAGCACGGCTACTCCACGCAACAGACCCTCCGCCCAGTCCAAGGCGGCCTCCATGCGTTGCAACGGATCGGACTCTTCGGCCAGACGCAGGGCACAGCGCATCGTCAGATCCCATAGCTCGCGACCGATGCTGGCCCACAGTAGGTATGCTGCGGGACTATCGCTGCCAGCAATTTCGGCATCCCCCTCTCCAAGAAATACAACGTACCACCACGCCGATTCGTTGGCGCTCGGCCAGGGCGATCCGTCCGCATTGCCCCTTTCGGTCGCGTCAGGCAACGCTTGTTCCAAGGGGTAAGTAGATTGCCATACTGGTTGCAAGCCCGGGCCGAAGTATGAGCGGCTTGGAGCGAGTTTGCGTAGCGTTTGGGCCATTTGCTCCGCGTGCTCGCGGAATTCTCGTAGGCCTTCCTTCAAGAACGCAGGGCGACTTTTTGCCCGCATCCGTGCCCGCTCGGCCAAGTCGTCAAAACGGTGTGCATATGCTTGTGCCCTGAGCCCCCGCTCTGCATCGGAACCGCTAGTGCACAGGCGATGGGCTAACCGCACGCCTCGCATAAACCATTCGACATCACGGCGTAACGTGTCCAGGGCTTCGCGATCAGCTTGTCGCAATACTTCCTCACCCACACAGAGCGTCAATCGGAGCAAATGATTCGTGCGTGCACAATCCTGATTTTCCCAGACTAAGGGCAATGCACATTGCAATAATTGCTCTAGAGCCTGAACCTCGGCGTGGATATGGGCGAGAAACCTCACAAGGTCGGTGGGCGGCGTCGGCGACTCCCCTTGCGGAAATGTTCCCGAGGATGCGGTGGAATGAGCGAAGGGACTCTCCGGCTGCATCGGTTGCACGCCCGAAGTTTGCGCTTGCGTAGACGAAGAGCTTGCATGGAACCCGTCGCCCGGCGTAACAGAAGGTTCCGATGATTGATTAGGATCGGTTGCCTTTGGATTGGCCGATGACGTTGTATCGGCAATCGCCCCGGCCACATGCACCGTGTCCCAACTGGGCAGGGTCAGCCACCAAACCAGCCCTAGCCCTAATGGTAAAGCTAATGCCACCACTAAGGACGCCATCCACCAGCGTAGTGCCGAACCATGCTGGATGCTTTCCCGACTCTGCACGACCATGGGCAGGGTCGTTGCAGACTCACGACGCTGTTCCTGAGCAGGTGGATAGGACGGAGCGAAGCCGTGCTCACGCAGAAAGTTTTCCAACGCCGGGCTCTCGTTGACCGTAGATTCTGTGGCTAATACCGTTTCCAGGCGTATTAAACGCCGCCAGTGTTTTCGGCACCGAGCGCACTCTTGCAAATGGTGCCAGATTTCGCTGGGCAGCTGGTCCCAGGTCGCGCAACCGAGCAACCAGGCGAAGACTTTCTCACAGTTCACACTTGTTCCCTCGCCTTGGCCTCAGCTGATTTAGCCTGCTGGGCGGGGCGACACACCGCCACCTCACAGTCCTCGTCGTCGAGCCAGGCGCCAACTTGACGCAGTAACAAAGCGCGAGCACGGAAAACGCGCCAACGCGCCGTTTCTTCAGGGATACCCAGAAATTCTCCTATTTCACGAAAAGAAAGTTCTTCCTGGACCCGCAACAATAGAGCCATGCGATATTCGACAGGCAACCGACGCACCGCTTGCCAGATGCGTTCATACAATTCTTTCCCGGCAACGCTATTCTCCACATCGGCCTGGGTCCGCGAACCTGACCACGTCGCTAAGAGGCGCTGTTGCGCGCCCTGCCGCCGACGCCAATCCAGTAAGGCATGAGCGGCAATGCGGTACAGCCAGGCGCGAAAATGGTCGGCATCTCCCTTCATCGTGGGCAAATGAGTCCACGCCTTCAGAAAGACCTCCTGGGCCAAATCCTCAGCGACTGCGAGCTGGCCCGTGCAGCCACGCAGCCAGCGCAGCAGCCGCGGCCAATAATGGCGTACCAGCGCCCCGAAGGCCTCTCGGTCGCCTGCACGAGCGTATTCCAGTAAGTCCCCTTCGTTGCTCCGTTCCACCGCCTTCCCCCACCTAATTAAACGCACGTCCCGCACATTCGTTGGCGCTGCCGACACGAAGGCTCGCACTCTCGGGAGGATACCCCGACTCAACAAGGTGATTAGCTTGCCCCCTGTCGGCCTACGGGCGGAGTTGAGCCTGCGCAACGTGGCTCGCCGCTGGCCACTACTAACTGCCCAAAGGATACTCCCTTCAGTGCCCGTAACCGATCCACCATGCCGCGCAACTGCCTCGCTGGGCCTCGGAGCACGATCACTTCTAAGCAGCGGTCATGGTCCAAATGCACGTGCATCGTTGAAATTACATGTTCTGCATGGTCATGCTGTAATTCCAGAAGCCGCGATACCAGCTGACTTCGATGATGGTCATAGATCAGGGTGAGCGTCGCGGTCACTTCCTGCTCATTGGCTTGCCAAGTGTCTTGGTTCAGTTTCTCCCGAATCAGATGGCGCACCGCCTCACTGCGCGTCGGATATTGATGGGTCTGGCAGTACCGATCAAACTCTTCCAGCAGCTGTGCTTCCAGCGATACAGAAAAACGCACCACTTGCGACACTGTGCCTCTCTCCCCGAGCAGAGCGCTATCGCATGATCTTTGATCTTATTACTGAAGATGAGCAATCTGGCTGCCTTGTTCCGATACTCTGCTTCGCAGCCAAGCCTGTTTGTTACGTTTCAATTTTTCTGTATTACCGAGGGCCTATATAACTTTTTTATCCACTGCATTCCACGAGCCGGTTAGAAACGGGTGCCAAATTATCGAAACCATGAGAACGCTCTTATGCTACCATTGCGCTGGCTGATTGTAATTGTCGGCATCATGAGGGGAGCTGCGGTGGCAGCACATGACCTGGGAGCCGAAGTGCGGCTACTGGGGGATCATCTCGAAGTGAAAGCGTTTTTCGACGATGGTACTTGGGCCCGTCAGGCCAAAGTGGAATTACTCGGCGCAGATGACCGTAAGATAGTCGCTCAAGCTCGCACCGACGACAAAGGCCGCGCTCTGCTTGCTCGGCCAGCTCCTGGTAAATATCTCCTCCGTGTCAACGCGGGCGCTGGACACCTATACGAGGAGCAAATCACCGTTCCGCCCGGGAACGTCCAAAACCATGGGCCACCGAACTCGACTGACACTTCTTCAGGGACGGTAGAGCGAGCCGTGCTCATTAGTACTGGACCCTCGTACGAGGAAAAAACCCGGTTTCCGTGGTTCAAGCTATCAATCGGCTTGTTGACGTTGATAGGACTGGCTTTGGTCGCCTGGTTTGCTTTGCGCCAGCGCGCCAACGCATGATCATGCGGAGTTAGGCGACGTTCCAAGCGTTACGCCACGCCGCAATGAAGCACCCTTACCCGGTAAGCAGTTCGCATTTACCGATGGGCCTAAGCCGATATAATCGCGGCCAGCTCAACTACCCATGTGGTGCGCTTATGGCCGAAAGTTTGACTCAGACGAAATGCCCCCAGCTTTCCAGCCGCTTTGGGTCGCGCGGCGCCCTGCTTGCAGAGGTGCCCCGCCAAGATTGGCCGTGGTGGGAATGCTGCGGCCTTGTGCTGATAGCGTTCCTAGCATACTTAGCAGGTGCCGACGGTTACGACCTGCTCACCGATGATGAGATTCGCTATGCGGAAGCAGGTCGGCAAATGTTACGGCGGGGTGACTGGATTGTGCCCGTTTACAACGGCGAACCGCGCTTTCAGAAACCGCTCCTAGTGTATTGGCTCCAAGCGCTCAGCCAGGCGTGTTTCGGTAGCAACGCGTTCGCCGCTCGCATTCCCTCAGCCGTAGCTGCAGCCATTACCTTGTGGGCCACGGGGAACATCGCGCGGACGATGTGGGACCACGCCACCGCCCGCTGGACGATCCTCGTCCTCGCCACCATGTTTGAGTTTGTGCTGTTGGCCCGCATGGTGTTGATTGACATGATCCTCGTGGCCTGTCTCCAGGTAAGCTATGCGGCTTTACTTTCCGCCTGGTCTAGTGCCAGCCATCGCGCCCGCACTTGGTGGTACCGCCTGAGCAGTTTGGCCCTGGGCGGTGCGATCTGCGCAAAAGGACCGATCGCCCTTGTGCTATATGCTTTTCTGCTGATTCCGTGGCTCATACTTGTGCCGTGGCTGCGTAAAGGCTCGGCCCTGACGCCTGATGCGGACACTCGGACAGACGGTCATGCTTTGCCGTCCTGGCGTCCCGTGCCGATCGCCAGCGGGATTGTCTTGGCCGCTCTGCTCGGCCTGCCGAGCTATCTTCTGCCCCACTGGCGCACTGCCGGTCAGTTTACCTGGCAGTTTCTATGGACGGAAAACTGGCAACGCTTCACTTCCGTGGTCAACGAGCATCCGCAACCGTGGTGGTTTTATCTGGCCCTGCTGATTCCGATGAGCTTCCCCTGGACGGGAGCTATTGCGAGCGCAGTGAGCCTAGCTTGGCACAGTCGAATGCACGTCCATGATTGGCGCGGACTGTTCCCGTTAGCTCTCTTAGGGCACATGGTCCTGATATTCACCTTTTTTACAATGAGCCAAACCAAAGTCTGGACTTACACCTTCCCCGCGTTTCCGTCGTTGGCGCTGCTCATCGCTTACTGGCTGGTGCAAATGCAACAACACCAACCGCAACTCCTCCTGCGCCGCTTCCGCCAAGCCTTCGGCCTCGGCACCTGGCCAGTAATAGCCGCAGCATGGGCCTTCACCTTCTGGCCTGATTCCCGTCTGCCCGAAGAAGTGCGCGTGCCTGAATTTCTTTCAGCGGTGCGCTTGTGGGGCTGGTGCCTGGCTTTTCTGCTTTTAGCAGGGTGGCTCTTCAGTCTGGCTGGGGCCAGTCTCCGCGCGATTCTCGCTTACTTACTCGTTGGCACGCTCACGCTTTACGCACTGGCCGTTTTCCACGTCCTGCCCGCGGCCGACCGTATGTGGAACGCCCCTGTCCGCCAAGTCGCCGATTATTGGCAACGCTATCCCGAAGCGGAAGTCATCACATATCACGTGCATGAATTGGGACTGAATTTTCTGGCCCGACGCGACCTCGTTCATCACTGGCGCCGTGAAGCCTTGTCCGACTTGTACGAACGGCTTCAGAACCCTGCACCCGTCCTGGTGCTTGCTGATACTCGCTTGGTGCACCATCTGCGCGGCCTACCGATCTACATTTGGCACAAAAACAATCGTTTCGTCCTGCTGGCCAATTTTTCACCGCCGCAAGTCCAAACAGACTAATTCCCGATCATCTCGCACGAAAAGTCGGCCGTCGGCCAAGGCAGGCATGGCCCAGGTACTCCGCGATTCGGGGAAAACTCGATAGCGCCCACGGATGACATAACTGTCCTTTGTGGGTTCCACCAGCACTAGTTCCCCATTCTCGGTAAAGACGATCAACCGCCCATCGGCATAGAGCAAACAACCTTTATCCACCTCGCGTCGCGCATTCCAGATGGTTTGGCCTGTGCGGAAATCTAAGCACATCAGCACCGCTGGCGTATTCCCGTGAAAACCGTAAAGTCGGTCGCCTACCAGCACAGAGGTCGCGAAATGGTTCTGATAATTCCTGGTCTGATACACTGGCTCTGCCCGCAGTTGACCATCTGCCTGCCGCGTAATTTCCACCAGGGCCGAGCCTGCACCATAGTCCGTCGAAATAAACACGTAATTTCCTGAAACGATCGGCGTGGCAATGTTACAGTCGTACTGCGTCGTCCAGGGGAAAGTCCATAAGACTTCGCCCGTCTGCTTGTCGAGTCCTGCCAACTGAGCGGCCGTCAACACGATTACCTGCTCCCGCTCTGGCGCCACCGGCATCTTCGCGAGAACAGCCGAACTATAAGCCGGCCTGTCCGCCAGGGCCTTCCAGCGCACCTCGCCCGTGATTCTGTCGAAGGCCACTACCGCGCCCTTCGGACTCCCCGTAATCATGATGAGCAAATCGCCCGCTACCAACGGCGAAATACTCCACCCCCACCAGGTGCCCGGCAATTCGGGCGGAAAGAGCTTCGGCAACTGTTTCCGCCAGACGACAGGCAACTGACTGTCGCGCGGCTCCATTTCGCAGCAGACCAAGTCCCCATCCGCGCCGAACGCATACACCAACTTCCCCGCAGCCACGGGAGTAGCCCGAGGCCCATAATCGCCGCCCCAGCGCGTGTCTATGTCTCGATACTCCACGCGCCAGCTACATTCCCCCAACAACTGACCTGTCGCAGCATCGAAACACACCAGCCGTTCGTGCGGCTTGCGATAGTCCATCACATAAACGCGGCCTGCGACGACAATCGGCGACGAATAGCCCGACCCTATCGGCACACGCCAACGCTCCCGCTCTTTCAACCCCCCTTCCGGCCAACTCTCCAACAGACCGCGCTCGGGCGAAATGCCGTTGCGGTTCGGCCCCAGCCAACCGGGCCATGCGCTCTCCGTCGCCTGAGCCTGACCCGTTGGCTCAGGAAATTCCTGCTGGCGCAGGCGTTCGATTCGTTCTGGATCGCGCCATTCTGCGGGCCGAAACGCCTCCCGCCACGCGTGCGGATACAGAACAATCAGCACAATTCCGAACACAACCAGCGTATCGCCCAGCCCCATGAGCAGCACATAGCGCCAGCGCACCGCCTGTAAACGCCGGCGTTCCTCATCGCTGACGTTCAAGCGCATCGTCTCCAACAACCGCAGCAACCCCCACACGCTTAGAGAGATACCTACGATGAGTAACACGACCTGGAGCCACAGCATCGCAGCCATGCCACCTCCCATCATGAGCATTTCTTCCGTTAGACTAGTTTGCGCGGATGATTCGGGCCACTCCGTACAGCATGTTTTCCTCTTTATTCAGCGTAACGCCGTCGGGCTGTCCAATGGGAGAACACTTTCGCCAACCTAACGAACAAAGAATGTCTCGCCGTCGCGATGCGCTCTGGTAAGTAAAGGCAAGAGCCTGCGGAAAAGACACCGTGCTCAAACTTCCTTAGTAGGTAAATGAGTGCCCCCAGGGGGACTCGAACCCCCGTCTTGGCCTTGAGAGGGCCACGTCCTAGGCCGCTAGACGATGGGGGCCAGAGCCGTGTCGAAGGTCGCCCGCCTTATCCTCCCAATAGCTGGACCGATGCCCTCCAGCATCTCAGGGTTATGCACATGGGTATGCCAGTTACTGCGATGGCCGGTCGGTCCGCTTTACAAGGCGCAGCGATGATTTTTCAAGCCACGCTTTGCCTGGATACCACGGGCGAACAGGCCAAACGATTCTACTGTTTTGCCGCCGGTTTGTCCACTGGCCACCGCAAGTGCCGTCGCAAAAAAGCAAACGTGCCGCGACCGTGAATGGTATGTCCCCCCACAAACCATTCGATGGCGCATCGCTCGCCGATCCCCAAGCGTGCCTGATAAAGATGTAGCACTTTGGCAAATTCGTAAGCGACACGCTCATCCGGAGCCACGCCGTCAAAGTGTCCTCGTTCCACCATAAACGGCCGCGGACATATCAATGCCGCCATCTCCGCATAATTAAACGTGTTACCTAAGTCGAATTCAAATATCTCATATTCCCCTGTCCAAACATAACTATAGGGACTTAGAGTCGAAGCATTCTTCCAAATCCAGTCATTAAAGTCAGCGGAGCAAATCGAGAGCTTATAATCTAACAATATAGCCGGCACTCGCATCGCTGTTTTTCCGCCATAACTTAAACCGTAAAAGCCAATCCGCTCCGCATCTACATAAGGCAACGTCTTGAGCCAATTCAATATTTGCCTATGCTGAGCCGTGATCAAGGAAAACAAAGTTTTCTTCAGCGGATAGCATTTTCGCTGCAATGAACGAAAGGTATCGCCGAATATATATGGGTTCTGCGGGGCAAATACTATAAACCCTTCTTCAGCTAAACGCGCCGCATAGTCGTTATAGGCAGGATGTTTACCACTAATAACATGCTGAGGCCGACCTTCTAGACCATGTTGACACACCACCACGGGGCGCTTCTCCCCAGGCTTAATGTCGTGAGGTACTAATAAAATGCCATAAGCTATCACTTCGGGCCAAACTTGCAGCACGACTTCGTAACCGAGCCACTTATCGGTTTTATAGATCAGGCGCGACCGCGGCGCCGGCGGCACTAACGGTTCATCGAATTGCCCGATGACCTCCTCGGCAAAATAACGCCGATAATATTCCTGCGATTGTATGAATTTGTCTAAAGAACTCAGGTCCAGTTTTCTCATGAAATCGCGACGAACCTGCTCGCTCTTGTTAAGCAACTCCTGGGTATGGCGGTCTAAGCCTTCAATTAATCTTTTCTGCCTTGCAGTCGTGTTGGGCGCGGGGATCTTCCAATCTAAGATTGCGCCCGGCGCAGGGGACAATTCCAAAGTCTTCAGCAAGGCCGTCATTGCCTCACGATGTTTGTAGTTCGGCGGAGCGTCTTTGCCGGACACAATGAGTTGCGGTTCCCATGCTGGTCGTAATGAGGCCACGAGTTGTCGGGCTCGCTCCACTTCCGCTTGTACCGCTTCGAGTTTGGGATTCGTCAGCTTGCCTGGCGCTCCTCCCTGACTGGGAAACTCTAATTCAGGCCCAGGACTTGCCTCCACGATAAGGGGTCGAGGCGCCACCATTGTCGCTAGTTCCGCATCCCCAAATTGCTCTAATAAACCAAAAACGTTACGTTCGATGGGCTCCTGCCAGAGGTTTTCCCGTGGGCCGAAATAACCGCTTATCACTGCAGCGTGCACGCGGCGTTCCAGGGCCGCAGTATATAGCGCCAAGAGTCCGCCCTCGCCGTAACCGAAAACTATTATGGGGCGCTTCTTCGGGGCTAAATAGTCCACTAAAGAGAGAAGTGATTGAATCTCATAGCCAATAATGTGCCGACCTAGTTCATAGGCAGGTCGGTAAATATATTCGCGATGTGACATCTTAGCGCGGCCTAGGCGTGGCTCCACAGTGCGACTGATTAAGGTAGGTATCCAGATTCGGCAACCAGCGCGCAAGGCCTCTTGCCAACAGGGCAGCACCGCCCAATCTTCGGGATTCTGGTCGGCGTCGGGCACAGCAATCAACTCGGCCTGAATGTCATTCCTAGGAATGAGTACTAAACCTTCGGCACTATAAGTCGGAAAGACCTGCCAACGAACATAGTAACATGTCCACGGCGCTTGCTGGGGCGCTAAATTGGTCAGTCCTGGTTGGGCCTCTTTTTCCGCGAGGGGTGTCGCAACTTCTACCGAAACGGGCTGCACCCGTGGGTCGCGGACACCGAGGATATGAGCTAATCGCTGCCGCTGCGGTTCTAAAGATGCCAAGTAGGCTTCAGGTGAATTAAAATCTCGCCGCCAGTAACGTTCGCGGCCCGCCCGAGATTCGCTTGTCTTGCGGTCGAGAAACTTATGTAAGCCACTTAGCATGATTTGAGCCAAGTCTCCCTTTTCGTTGAGCGGCTGGGTATCAGGGAGAGTCGCGGGCGGTGCGGGCTGAGCCTGCGTGACTAATGTGGAGGCAGCTATGATAGCTGCCACAAACGCAAAAACTAACAAGCAGGCCATGCTTCTGACGGCGAATCTTCGGCTGCGGATCATGACATTCCTCCTTGCTAATTGCCTCAAATCCGTAGCGTGGAGAGTTGAGGCTTGCACTTGTTAGAAGGCGATATTAGCATTAGTATATAGCATATATAGGTGTCATTAGAGGAGGCCAGCTGATGCTTCGGATTCCGATGATTCCGGGAGTTTTTTTGTGGGCCGCGCTGAGTACTTGGGGGCAAGATAACTGGCAGGTTCTCGAGGGTCCCGACAAGAGTTTTCGCGTGACAGGCCCTGGTAAGCCCACTTATGAAAAAATGCCCCATCGGGTCGCGGGAAAAGAGATAGTTGTGCATAGCTATTTATTTATCGAGATACCTTACGCCTTTCTCTTGGGATATGGCGATTATCCTGCGGATTACTTCGCAAAGAGGAAAGTTGAAGATGTGCTCAAGTTGGATCAACAGCGTTTCCTGAAGAACACGGGCGCTAAGCTAGTGATAGACAAGCTCACCCGTTATCAAGGGAAGCCTGCGGCGGAATTCGTGGCGCATAGTGAGGATAATCAAAGCGTTTATCAAGTTCGGATGGTCCTGGTCGGTCAGAGGCTCTATGTGCTTGCAGTGAGCTTTCCGGTCAATGCCGATACTAAGCCCGTCGTTCGGTTTCTCGATTCGTTCCAAATTCTAGAGGAGAAGAAATAGCTGGCGGTCTCGAGCCGGCTCCGGCGGTGCATTGCTTATGCCTTTCTAACCTCTTTGCGAGACCTGGACTGAATAATCTTCTTTCTGAGGTTTTGCGTAGTGGTTGGGCGGTTGGCCATGCTCTGACAAGTGTCCGAAGCTGTGCTAATGGTACGAAAGTAAATTCATCCTGCGAAAATTTCTGCAAGTGGTATATAAATTGGTGGGAGTTATATGCTAACAGTAGGAAAATAGAGTCCACTTATGACAAACTAACCGCAGATTATGCAAAGGGTTGCAGACTGTTCTAGTTTTCAGATTGTTTTAGCTTAACGGCAAAATATGGAGACTTAGAAGATGATCAAACTTATCTGTCCAGGGCACAAATTTGATTAACGTCAATGTGAGTATTAGTGAACGTGTCTAACTACCCGTAGATTCTATCCTATAGATATTGGAAAAGAAATACCTCGGCATGTTAATCGTAACTCTCACTTTGGTCTCAGTGTAGCTGCGCAATTTGTGGTTCAGTTATGCCGTGACACGGAACAGTTAAGATGAGTGCCGGCTGAGAGCGGCATGATAGAGTTGCTCCAACGCATTAAGGCAGTTATCAAAATCTAGGTGCTTGTTTCCGCAGTGTTCCAGGTGCTGTATGATATGATCCGCTAGGTCTCGGTTTTCGAGAAGTAGGAGAGTTTGCCGGGCTAACGATACTGGGTCGTTAGCGGGGACGAGAAAACCGTTTTCCGATGGTATTATGAGCTCTCGCACCAGAGGGGAATCGAAGGCGATCACTGGCTTCGCGAATAACTGCCCCGCGCCAACGAAGAACCAAGGATGAGGAACATCTGCTGTTACCCAGATGATGTCGGCGGCGGCTAACCAGGAAATTGATTCCTCTAATGTTTCAAGTAGAGTTACGAAGTCGTCAAGATGGAGATGATGGGAGAATTGCACCCAGGGCTCAACCTTATCTCCAAGGCCAAGGGCTACTAAGTGCACTTGGGGATAGGCATAGCGCAAAATATCCAAGGCCCAGAGGACAGTTTTGACTTGCGAAGCAGGTTGGAAATGGACTAGTGCGACGATAAGCTTAGATGCTTTTGGAAGCTGTTGAGCCGTACACCATGCAGAGGACTCTTTGCTTGGTGCCCTGGGTTGGCGCATACCCAGGGGTAGGACTGCCAGTTTACCTTGGGGAATGCCGGAATCATGTAGCCGCTTAGTGATATTAGCAAATGGACTGCAAATATAGTTGTCATACCGATGAAGGTAGCGGAGCGCCTTTACGGCTAAGTTACCCCTAGGGGGAAGATCTAAGTAGAGTGACAGGTAAATCACCGAGGAATGAGGAGGATATAGGCGACTCCAGACGTGCGCATGCAAGTCGCAAGATTGAATAATAATCGGGGAATCTAACTTTCTGAAGAGTTGCCGCCATTGTCGAAGCCGCGGCCAGTCGAGAACGATAGTGTCGAGAAAAACCAAGTTCGTTTCCAGGTGGAGAAGCAGGCGCGGCGTCGCGGGGCGGCGCGGGGTAACCAAGGTAACCGACCAGCCGCGATGGACCAGGCCCTGGGCGAGATCATTGAGCCAAAGCCAGGGAACGTGCCCATCTGAGTGCCGCATTACGAACACTAAACTTGGCACAGGCATGCTCCCACTAGGGGCGGGGCGGTACCGCGGAGGGGTCAACCTCGGTTTCGCGGAGAAATTCCGCTGCCTGTTCGGGAGGCACGGGATTGATGTAGAAACCCGTGCCCCATTCGAACCCCGCTACACGCGTCAAGCGTGGGATGATTTCCATATGCCAATGATAATGTGGTAATGATTGGGTATCAAAGGGCGCGGTGTGAATGATATAGTTATAAGGAGGCTTATCTAATGCAGTCTCTAACTTTAGTAAGACGGTTTTCAGTACGGTGCCGAGTTCGTCAATTTCCATTTTCTGAATGTTTTCATAGTGGCTGTTATGAAGTTTGGGCACGATCCAGGTTTCGAAAGGAAAGCGGCTGGCAAAGGGACAAAATGCTACGAAATTCGGAGTGTCTAAGACGATGCGTTTTTCCGTGGCCAACTCTTGATGGATCATGTCGCAGTAAATACAGCGGCCGCGATAGTTAAAGAAGTCGGCAGCTCCTTGCATCTCCTCGGAAACATTGATTGGGACAATGGGGGTAACGATCAGCTGAGAGTGGGTGTGTTCCAGTGAGGCGCCTGCCAGAGCGCCCACATTCTTGAACACCATGCCGTAAACGAGTCGTTGGTCTTTCTTCAAGTCCACGAGTCGGTCGCGGTAAGCCCAGAGGACTTCGCGGATGTTATCTTCGGTCAGGCCGGTCATGGAAACTTCGTGAAAGGGGCACTCGATGATCACTTCGTGAGCGCCAATCCCGTTCATTTTGTCGTAAATGCCTTCGCCCCGTTTGTTGAGATTGCCTTCGATCTGGAGTGCGGGAAACTTGTTAGGCACGACCCGGACGCGCCAGCCGGGCTTGTCGGGCTGAGAATGGCGGTCGCGGTATGCGAGAATTTCGTGCGGCGTTTTATCTTCCTGCCCTTCACAGAACGGACATAAGGTGCCGCTGGGAAAAGTCCGTGGTTCGAGTTTAGGCATGACGGTGCGTTTGGCCCGTTCGGTGGCGATAATGACCCAGCGCCCGACAATAGGGTCTTTTCGCAGCTCGGGCATGGGTAGACTCCTCAGGGAGAAATGAGGGATAGGAAGCGCCGGATTCGTCATGGACTTAGGTCGTTACCCCTCGCGTCAGTGCCGAACGACTGACTGACTAGCGATATGATCGGCAGATGGTGGCTCCAGCTTGCGAGAGTCGGGACCGCCGTGGCAGTCATACGTCCCAATTGATACGTTCAAAATCGGGACTGGGGCGTTGTAATTGTATCGTGGAGTCGCGTGGTGCTCGGTCGCGGCTTTGATTGCCTTGCATGAGTTCGACATAAAAGGCAACGGGTTGGTCCGCGGCTACGCCTAAGAGGTCGAAGGGGATGGCTAGTTCCGCAATCTGGAATTGTGCAAACTGGATGGCGTCGGACGGCAACTCCTGATTGTTGCGAAGGAAGCGTACTCTTGGCTGCGATGAACCAGGTTGCCACACTTCGATTTCGTAACCTTCGGGTTCGGCAAAGCGTATACGCAAGCGATCATAGGCAGGTAAAACCTGGGATGATGCACCTTCGAAATCAATCCGAAGAAAGAGCGTTTCGGGAGTGAAACCGAAGTACATTTCGGTGATAGGTCCCGAGGTCATCATCACCATGGTGCCGCGCTCCTGATGGATGCTATAGTGTCCCGCGCCGAGCCATTCGAGGGGACGCCCCCGGCCATCCACGCGCACTTCCACGAATGAAGTCGGCTGGGTGTGGATGGGTCGAAGGGCGCGGCGTCGGATTCGCTGGGCCAGTTGTGGAGGTGGCGGCACACCTAAGAGGATGTACACGTTTTGGAGATGTTTGCGGAAGAGATAATCAAAGACGACGTCTTGCGGAGTACTATGATGAGGGCCGTACCACCAGAACCAGTCGCTTCCCTCGGCGATGTAGATTTCGCGCCAGACTCTTCGAGCCGTTTCCTCGGGAAGTTGGTTCTGCTCCAGGTAGCGACGGGCGAATTCGCGGGTCTGGTGCAGCAGGTCCCAAGCGAGGTTGTCTTCGTCGTGCCCAATCCAGATGTCGAAGTTGGCATTGATCCAACTGCCGGCGACCAGGTGGGGCAAAGTGTTGCGGGGTGGGTGCCGTTGCAGATAGTCGGTAACGCAAACAGGTTCGATCCCGGGCGTGGTCGTGCAGAGCTGGTATAAGGCTCGCAAAAAGGCCACACCTCCTCCGGGATAATACTCCCAGCAGTTCTCCCCATCGAGGATCACTGGTACCAGAGCAGAGCGGGAATCACTGACTGCTCGTGCGATGCCTTGGAGCTTCTCCAGAAAATCTTGGGCCGCCTCCTGCCCATCGCTTCGTTGGTAATGAAAACCTATTAAGTCGCTCAGAGCGTGGTCGCGGAACAAAATCGCCAGGCGGGCTTGGCCCTCCTGCACCCAATAAGGTTGGTAGAGCTGTTCTGGGTTCCGCACGAAGCCTCGAGAATCGCGGCCGACGAGTCCATGGGTGGAAACGCTGAGCACTTGCTCGTCGGTGGCAATCCATTGGATGCCGTGCTCAGCCAAAAGGGGCAGCATACTTTGACAGACCGAGCCTTCCGCGGGCCACATGCCTGTAGGCGCTCGGCCGAACACACTTTGATGATATTGCACTGCGGCACGGACATGCCAGTGGGCATCTTCGTGATAGGGCGTCAAAAATCGAGGCAGGCGTACCTCAGGCATGGTTTCGCGGGCCAGACGCTTGTCTAGAAGCAACGGAAGAATGGGGTGATAATAGGGCGTGGTTGTCAATTCGATTTGGCCCGACTCTGCCAGGCGACGGTAAAGGGGCAAAATGCGGCTCAGGATGTCGCGATGTCGGCTGATGACCAACAGCTTATCGGATTCAGAGAAGAATCGCCCCTTGCGTATCAGTTCCTTGAGATCCGGGTCTTGATCGACTACCAGCGGATGGATCCAGGTGAGGTTGAACCAGACCTGCAGGTCGCGAAAATCACTTTCCTGAAACCGGCGGAGCACTTGCTCGGCGCTGAGTTTGCCCCAGGCTCGGCGCGTGTATAACTCGCGATAGCGTGGATAGGGAAAGATCATTTGCTGCGGGTTGGCGTGGAAGAAGTTGTTGAGCAGGAACAAAGCTTGTTCTTCCGAAAGCTCGGCGGCGGGAATTTGGGTGATTTCCAGGAAACGGTCTGTGTAATTGTGCTCGACGTAAAGGCGAAGTTGCTCAACCAAGCAAGGAACAAAATTTACGGTGCACCGCATCTCCGGTACTTCCTGCAAATGCAGAGCCATGCCGTAGTAGCTTTTGACCCCGTGCAGGCGTACCCAAGGCAGCAGCGTTTCGCCCGCCACGTCGTCGCGATACCAGGGCTGATGCATATGCCAGATCAAGGCGACAGCGACTTCGGCCATGTCGGGTTTCCTTGTGGGGCCGAAATGCGAGAGTGTCAGCCAGGGGGCCCATGCGTCGGGCCTAGGCACGGTTCAAGGCGCCAGGCCGAGTACTAGGCGATACACGTTTTCATATTCCTGGGCACTGCGGGCCCAGGAGAAATCCTGCCGCATGCCGTTTCGCTGAAGCTGGCGCCAGATTTCGGGATGATCACGGAAAGTCCAGACGGCGCGGCGAAGAGCTTGCAGCAGCGCGTCGGCAGAATATTCTTGGAAACAAAATCCCGTCGCCGTCCCGTCCGCCAGTGTTGTCGGAGTGCAATCAGTAATCGTATCGGCTAAGCCACCCACTTGGCGGACGACCGGTACCGTACCATACCGTAAGGAATACAGTTGGTTCAAGCCCGAAGGCTCGAATCGGCTGGGCATGAGGAAAATATCGCCCGCGGCCTCCAGGAGATGCGCCAACGGCTCATTGAACTCCAAAGCGACGCGCAACTTGTCGGGAAAATGGTGTTGCAGCTGGCGCAGGAACTGATGATAGGTCGGCTCGCCCGTGCCCAGGATGGCCCATTGCAGGTCCCAACGGAGAATTTCTTCGGCAGTTTGCTGCACAAGGTCGAGGCCTTTCTGCTCGACCAAGCGCGAGATCATCACTAAGAGCGGCGTACGCGGGCGATAGGACCAGTTCCAGCGCTGATGTAAGATGCGGCGACATTCAGCTTTCCCGGCCACGACCGTTTCTTCATCGTAATGGCATGGCAAATACGGATCGTGCCGCGGGTCCCACTGGCCGTAATCCACGCCGTTGAGGATGCCCACCAGTTTGCCCCGATGTTCGCGGAGCACTCCATCTAGGCCGCAGCCGAATTCGGGCGTTTGAATCTCTTCCGCGTAGCGTCGGCTCACGGTCGTCACCATGTCGGCGAAAACGATTCCCGCTTTTAGGAAGTTTATCTTGCCATAAAACTCCAATTCTCGCCAGTTGAACAGGGACCAATCCAAACCGGTCAAGGGCATATCCCAATGCCAAAACAGTCCCTGGTAGGCCAGGTTGTGAATCGTCAATACAGTCTTTGGGATCATTGGAGACCAGCGTGGGCCATAGATTTTCTTCACATAAACAGGAATCAGGCCCGTCTGCCAATCGTTCACGTGAATGATGTCGGGCCAAAACGCGAAACCGCGTAGTCCCTCGAGCACCGCACGACAGAAGAAGACGAATCGGCTGAAGTTATCCGCGTAATCGGCCATTTTCCCCTGGGGCAAGCGGTATTGATAAAGCCCGGCTCCGCTGGCTGGGTCGTCCCGCTCGTAAAACTCGGCTAGTTCCAGAAAATAAACGGGGATGTGGCACTGAGGCAAGTTGCTCCGCCACCAACGTCCACTCACCATGCGTGGGCCAAGCGGCACTTGCACCACATTGTCCGTAGGCTCTAACGCAAAACCGCCCTGACGGACGCAACGATACAACGGCATCGCCAGGGCCACGTGATGACCCCGCTGCGCTATAGCGCGGGGCAGCGCCGATAGCACATCCGCCAATCCCCCCGTCTTGGCAAACGGGGCGATCTCAGGGCTGATATATAGGATGTTCACGGAACCGCTATCTCGACGCGAATTTCTTTGCACCTAGTCAGGACAAATCCACTGCCAGTGTATGTCAGCGAAAAAACCGCGACAATCGCTTGATCATTTTGAAAGTATCCGCAGTTCGGCCGCGATTCTAGGATAACTTAGCCCAGCCAATGCAAGGTAAACGTCCATGAGTTACATACCGCTCGTCGAAGTGCTGCGGAATGACCGGGTGGAAAGTGTCCATTATGGTGCTTGGGCCTTATGTGATGCCCAGGGAAGGCTCCTGGCCGCTCGAGGCGATCCGCAAGTACGCTTTTACCTCCGCTCCAGTGCCAAGCCGTTCCAGTGTATCACTGTAATCCATCTCGGCGCGGCGGCTCAATTTGGGCTGACGGACGAGGAGCTGGCTGTCATTTGCGCCTCGCACGGTGCGGAGGAAGTTCACCTGCAAGCGGTTCGCAGCATCCTGCGAAAATGTGGGCTGGACGAAAAAGCTCTTCGCTGTGGCGCTCATCTGCCGCTGCACGGCCCCAGTCAAGAGCGATTGCTCCGTCGCGGGGAGACGCCGCTTCCGATTCACAATAATTGTTCCGGGAAACACGCGGGTATGCTCGCCGCGTGTCGCCAGCAAAACTGGCCCCTCGATTCTTATCTGGAACCCACCCATCCGCTCCAACGCGCTAATCTCCAGACGATGAGCATCTTTAGCGGCTGCCCTGAGACTGACATCGCCTTGGGCACGGATGGCTGCGGCGTACCCAGCTTCTACATGACTTTGCAAGCGTTAGCCACCGCCTATGCTCGACTGGCTCAGCCCGAGGCGCTTCCGAAGGACTGGCAGGCAGCGACGCACCGGGGGACGCAGTGTATGACTGCGCATCCTCGTCTGGTGGCTTACG
Source organism: Gemmatales bacterium (assembly GCA_025060195.1). GTDB lineage: Bacteria > Planctomycetota > Planctomycetia > Gemmatales > HRBIN36 > HRBIN36. Next base: position 168,215 of record JANXCQ010000005.1, read on the forward strand.
AAGGCCATTTCAACACCGAACTGATGCAGCACCTGGGGCAACACCTCGTGGCCAAAGGCGGAGCCGAAGGGGTTTTCGGTTTAGGAATCCGCCGACGAGGCTGGGGTCTAGCCATCAAGATCAGCGACGGCAATAGCCGCGCCATTCCTCCCCTCGTAGTCGCCTGGCTGGAAAAACATTGCCCCGACCTCCCCCTCGAACCATTACGCCGACGTGCTTTGGCCCCAATCGCCAACACCCGCGGCCAACCTGTCAGCACTTTCCGCCTGGCACCGAAAGCCTTATGACCCGAGGGCATCCCCGGCTCACCATGCTTGTGCTAGCGAAGCCGTCTGCCATGAGCCTGTCCAACTACTTGCACAGGTACCCACCACAATCTAGTCTGTGATTGGAGATTTCCATCGCTGCCCGAGATACCCCAGGAGACAACGCCGTGCATCTTGCCAAGCATAGCGCTTCCGCCAGTGCTATCGCGCTTACGGTCATCATCTTAGCAAGACCGACGCCGAGCCAATCAAACGTCTATCCCGCTCCCTCCTTGGTCGAAATTCGCCCGAATCCGCCCGTCGTCGGTTATCCAGTTCGTATCACGTTACACCATCCTCTTCTCGACGTTAGCGCTGGGCAACTTCAATGGCGGTATACGGACAGTTCTCACTGGCACACTATGATTGGCTGTCAATTAACTCTGTCCGAGGTGTCCGAGAAGCCGCTGCATTTGGAATTCCGCCTGCGCGACAGCCAAGGCCGGCTTTCCGCCCCGCTCGAAATTTACCGCACCCCCGTTAGACCGACACCGCAGCTTTGGGTTATCAGCACTGAGCCTGCCGAGGGACCGACCTTTGGTCAACCTTTCCGCATCAACCTTGTGGCGCAATCGCCACTCTCTCGTCCCGTTCAGCTCGAATGGCGACGAGCAGGTCAAACCACCTGGCAAGGTCTTGCCCAACCCGCACTTACGCTAAACGAAGTCTCCACGCTTCAACTTCAACTCGAATTTCGCGCTCGAGACGCTGACGGACTCGCCTCTCCACCGCTTCGCCAGTCGTGGAGTGTCAATCCCCTAATGCGCAGCTATCCCGTAGCTCGGCGGGCTGGGCTTGCCTCCAATGTGCCCCTTCACGCTCTTGCCTTGGTGCCTCGAACCGACGCCGTGCTCGTCGGAGGCGACCGTGGTTTCCTCGCCCTGCTCGACCTCACCACAGGCCAAGCCTACCTGCTCACCGGGCATCATCCAGAAAAAACCGTGTGGAACGTGGCTGCCGTCCGCACCTCACGCGATGAGTTGCTCGGCCTTTCCGCAAGCGACGACGGAACCGCCATCCTCTGGGACCTACGCAAACGCGCCCCTCGCACAGTCTTCCAAGACCACCTCGGTGCGGTGACCGCAGTTGCATTTTCTCCCGATGGTCTCTTCGCTTTTACCGGAGGACGAGATGGTTTATGCCTCATGCGTGACACGGAAACCGGCAAAATTGTCCAAAAAATGCAGGTTGGCCCCAATGCTATTTGTGCGCTTCGGAGTTGGTCTGGCGGCGATAATATTTTCTTAGCCGTCGGCCATTCAGCCGGGTTTTTCAGTATCTGGGACGCTCGGGCAGGAAAAGCACTCGCCTACCAAGTGGCCGATGTCGAACAAGTCTGGGCACTCGCTATTTCCTGCGATTTACGCCTGCTCACCATAGGCAGACTTCCTTACGTCCGACATTGGCGCTACTTGGACAACAAAATTCAGCATGTCTTCGATTTAACGCCGCAACCCCTGCCCCAGGAACTTCGGTGGCATGTGCAACAACTCTTCACGGGGGTGGCCTTCACTCCTGACGGCCAATACGCGCTCGCTTGCGATACTGCAGGGAGGTTGACCTTATGGCGTACAGATAATGGTTCACTACTTCACACGTTTAGCTTACCCGCAGGCAACGCTGCCGATTCCTCCTTCGGTTTCAGCGCCGTGGAAATTCGGCCCGACGGTCAGAGCGCAATCACCGCTGACCGTCAAGGCTTCGTCCGACTCTGGTTCATCGGCGAACGTCCCTGAAGAGGTTCTCGGAGTCATTTGCTTCGTCGAACGCCACTCGATGGTCCCTTTGACATTGACCTAAGACCCTAACGCCAAAGGTTATTAGCAATAATTTGCTACTAAAATCTCCCGTGCCGATTCATTATAGGTCTCTAAAACTTGCGACCGCCGCCCGATAACTATAATCTGCGACGATCCGGTTATCCGCTTGAGCTCTTTTACTATCTACGTAATATGTTGTTAGCGAATAGCTAATCGCCACCTTCAGACAGCCGCCACTACTTTAAGAATCTCATTTTCCCAAGTTCGCCCATTGATAAATCAGTACTTGCTAAGCCGAAATTATTAGCGTTCTTTCATCTACCGAGACTGAGTTATCGGAGGTCTGTGGGTATTGTGTCTTTCGTGATGAGAAACTTATCATCCCCAGTTCGACCCTGCTTATGCGCAATCATCAGTTTACTAACATCGAGAGGCCCAATCGCACTGATCCTCATCAAAACAAAACGGGCGCGGCTGTCGGCCACGCCCGTGATAGTTAGGCTTACGGCAGCGTGACTTAGAAACTTAGTCGGCCCTCCTTAGGTACTTCCTGATCCTCTAAGTCACTTAGTCCAGATTCAAGCTAATCAGATAATTCTCCAAGCCTTGACGCTGTTTGAGTATCTCCTGTTGCAGAGCCTTGATACGATCCTGATACTTCTCAATCATCGGCTCCTGCTCGTCCAGTTTCTTGAGGTACCGCTTATACGTCTC
>JANXCQ010000060.1 GCA_025060195.1 Gemmatales bacterium
CCCGGTCTATGCTTTTCACATCGAACGCGAAAATCCCGAAGACCCTTGGCTTCTCCGCAAAGTCGTTCTGGCCAGCGCCGAAAAAGCCTTCGCCCAATTTGAAGCACAGCGTCAGGGAGCAATCAGCGGTTCAAGACAACGCACCAATTTTGGTGCTGCGCGGCTTCCCGTAGCTGTGTATGACCTCGTTGCCTCGTCGGAATTTACTATCCGACGTCTGTCCGGGGGTCAACATGCAGACTATGAGATGGAAGTTCTGCTGGAAAACCGCAGGCCTGTCCAGGCGAATTCCATCGTCAGCGGCTACCGTACGATCACGCTGTTGCTCGACAAACGCTATGATTACTGGATTAGAAAATTTTGCGCCCGGAGGCAGTCACCACGTTATCAATGGGGTTGGTGGGAAATTCATGAGGAATGCGAGGCCATCGCGAGCGGGGAGAACGTGGTCGAAATTCCTGAGATACAAAAGACGATATGTCGAATCCACGAAACCCAGTATGACGCACAAGGCCGAGTTACTGGCAAGCATGCCACTGTTCATGAAAGTGTTCCGCAGGGTTCACAAAGGCAACGGGAACCTCGGGATGAGGAATTTACGTTATCGTACTATGGGTTACCGGAGCCGGCGGGAGTTACCTGGCCCAAACCGAGGCCGTGGTGGCTCTATCTATCGCTCACCGGACTGGCCTTAGTGGTGATGGGCCTAGCTCTCGGCACTTACTTACGCTGGCGCCGCACCCGCCTGGCTCAGATTAGCGCTAACTAAATTATGATCCTTAGTACGACTAGGCCACCCATCGGGTACTTGCTAGCAAGTGAATTGAGGGGCTAATAAATTGCACAAGCCGGAAAAGCTATTTAGCTCAACTGCTAAACTGATTCAACGCTGTTGCGCATATCACACTGCGACATAAGTCGCCGATCGCCTAAGCGGGGGGCGGTTGTGAGTGGCTTAGAGAATTACTAATTCTATTCCGCAAGGGAGACTTAGGATGACTTTCTTAGCATTTTCCTTAAGGGTCTGACTTAGATAAATCGCTCATTCCACCCCGCAGGAAGGAAGTATAGCTATGTCTGCAGTCCGCATCATGCTGGCGGCGGTGCGTCGCATCGGTGCTTATTTCCGTGGTCTAAGTTTCGAGGCCTTCGGCGACTTAGCGATGTCGCTCTGCATCGGGCTGGGCCTCGCCTTGCTCGTGCTCGGCTGGCTCGCCACCCCAGACTCTCCTAGCCTCTGGGCCGAAGTGCCTGATCCTGGTAGTAGTGTCGGATATGGCGAGTGCCCAGGCCAAGTGTGCGACACTGGATGTCATTGGCGAACCACAATGGAAGTTTGCCAGAATAACGTGGCTAATTGCGGACAAACCAGCCCCCACAAACCCTTAGATTGCGTTTATTGCCTGTGCGCCCCAGACTATGAACGAGTGTACATCGAGCTAGAGGATGTTACTTATTACTATTGTAAATGCGTATAATGCCTCAAGGCACAGTTGGTGAAAATACTTATTGCTCGGTTTGTATTAGGGGGATTTCCTGAATATGGACAAGCTGGAGCTTCAAGTAGTTGGTCCCTTGCTATACGTTGCTCGCAAACAGGCCAACGGTACAGACACTATCAGGCCACTTTTACTAGCCAAAGACGTTGTCCGCTTCGCTCTAAGCAGAGCATCAGTATGGCTGAGTTTGCTGGCACTCGTGCTGTGTCTAAGCTGCATAGGGCTTGCCGTATTCGCGCCAATTTTCGCTCAAACCAACAAGCAGGATGTGCCGAATGCAGAAGGCGTCGATGATTCCGCTCTGCGCGCCGAATTGTTAGCCGCCTGGGACCGACTTTATGAGAAACGAAATAAGCTCGGAAGGCCCTATGAGAGTTCTACCTGGGTACGAACGTACAGGGACGGTGTCTTAGTGGAGGAATATCGCACGTTTACCAAACGCAATCGTTCTTGCGTGTTGCGCGGTCATGAGCCGACCTTGGCGAAACTCAACCCAGGCTTAGACCGCCACTTTATCGTCTGCATTAACCCGGTCTATGCTTTTCACATCGAACGCGAAAATCCCGAAGACCCTTGGCTTCTCCGCAAAGTCGTTCTGGCCAGCG
>JANXCQ010000061.1 GCA_025060195.1 Gemmatales bacterium
ACGCCGAAACCCTCACCACCGAGACCCCACCCCCACGGGTATCGAAACACAGACCCGTCCCCCCCCCTAGCACGATCGGCCCGCTATCTCAACTTAGACCCCAACCACTAGGGGATTGAAACGCAAAGAGTTGGTGCTAGTCGCGCTTCTGCCCCACCTCATCTCAACTTAGACCCCAACCACTAGGGGATTGAAACTGGCCCGCAGAACAGTGGTCCGGCACTCAGCGACGTGTATCTCAACTTAGACCCCAACCACTAGGGGATTGAAACCTGGGTAAGCTATGGATATTACCTCGTCAATTTACTAAAATCTCAACTTAGACCCCAACCACTAGGGGATTGAAACCCTGATCATCGTCTTACCAGGTTTGTTTGGGAGGCACATCTCAACTTAGACCCCAACCACTAGGGGATTGAAACATCAGGTTGTGAGGCTGAACAATAGCATAGGCCCCCTCATCTCAACTTAGACCCCAACCACTAGGGGATTGAAACGGAATTGCAGGGCGATCACGAAAACCGTGTCGCCCGGATCTCAACTTAGACCCCAACCACTAGGGGATTGAAACCTCAGGCGTTGGCGGACGCAGAGATGGGTCGGCTGCCCATCTCAACTTAGACCCCAACCACTAGGGGATTGAAACCTCTGGGTCTGAGACAGGAAATCAAGCGTCCCGGAGTCCAATCTCAACTTAGACCCCAACCACTAGGGGATTGAAACATGGAGGAGATACTGGAGCGACTCTTTGTCCGATTCGAATCTCAACTTAGACCCCAACCACTAGGGGATTGAAACCCTGACTTCCTGATTTCCCACCTTTTTCATTACTCTTTATCTCAACTTAGACCCCGACCACTAAGGGATTGAAACCTGTTACTGATAAGTAGTCCAAGGTGCCCGTGTCAGGCAATCTCAACTTAGACCCCAACCACTAAGGGATTGAAACTTAAAACCCAGATATAAGTATTACGCAAGATTTCTTCATCCCAACTTAGACCCCAACCACTAGGGGATTGAAACGAGTCGAGTCGGACTGGGGGCGTAACGGCCCCCCATCTCAACATAGACCCCAACCACTAGGGGATTGAAACGATAGGCGGCTTCGCAGTGGATTGTAAAGGGCGTGGTGATCTCAACTTAGACCCCAACCACAAGGGGATTGAAAGCTCTGCGGAAAAGATTCCACAAATCAGCTGCCGGACTCATCTCAACTTAGACTCCAACCACTAGGGGATTGAAACTCTGCTAACCGCGGGTTCAGTTGCACCAACTCCCGGATGATCTCAGCTTAGACCCCAACCACTAGGGGATTGAAACGTGGTTTCTCCCCAAGGCGGGGCCAGACACCCCACCCAATCTCAACTTAGACCCCAACCATTAGGGGATTGAAACTATGCACGGGCTACTATATAAAAGACCTTTTTCGACCATCTCAACTTAGACCACAACTACTAAGGAATTGAAACTTTACCCGTCGGGGGAAATTTTGAGACCAGCCGCGGGCAATCTCAACGTAGACCCCAACTATTAGGGATTGAAAACCACTGGGCGATATGCAAGGGCCCGGCCGCTTTCAAATCTCAACTTAGGCCACAATCATTAGGGGATTGAAACCAATGGGATGATTCGTAACTCTGAACCGGGCCCCAACGAATCTCAACTTAGACCCCAACCATTAGGGAGTTGAAACGTGAAACACCGAGGGCAGAGACGACGGATGCCCGGGATCTCAACTTAGAACCCAAAGATTAGGCGATTGAAACCAAGATACGACAACATTATCTGCCTCATCAGATTCTAGACTCAACTTAGACCCCAACCATTCGGGGATGAAAACCCCTGGAGGTTCCTTCCGGTGTCCGTGATGGTCATTGGACTCAACTTAGACTGCAACCATTAGGGAATTTAAGCTTTGGAACGATTTTTTTCATCTTCCAGATCCCTGA
>JANXCQ010000062.1 GCA_025060195.1 Gemmatales bacterium
GATTCGTTCTTAGAAGTTTTAATCCCTAGCAGTTGGGATCTAAGTCGAGATGCCCCGAATATCACCTTTATCAAAAACCACCGGAATGTGCTTCAATCCCCTAGTAGTTAGGATCTAAGTTGAGATGTCCGCTGGGGATAAAACAAGTTTGAGGGATGGAAAAAGGCTTCAATCAACTGGTCGTTGCGGCCTAAGTTGAGAAGAAGGAGTACGGTTACCAACCATTTTGGTCGGAGAATCCGTTTCAATCCCCTAGTCGTTGGGGTCTAAGTTTAGATGATGGGGATTATCCATGTTCCGTGTCATTCTAAGGCTGTTTCAATTCCCTAGTGGTTGGGGTCTAAGTTGAGATTCAGGAGGAGTTATATGACAACAGTTTGACATAACTACGTTTCAATCCCCGTAGCGCTTGCGGTCTAAGTTATGATGGCCGGGCCTGAAAAAATGGGGGCGAGAGGGCGGAGATTTAGATCCCCTAGTGGTTGGGGTCCAAGTTGATATCTGTCGGAACGGACGGCCCGGGGCTCGTTGCCTCGAGTATTTCAGTCCCCTAATGGTTGGGGTCTAAATTGACATAACGGCATGGTCCGAATGGCCCGCGCAGCGGGCCAGGTTATGGTTTGAACCCCTTACTGGTTAGGGTCTAAGTTGAGATTGTTCCGGCCCTGCAGTTTACGGACGGAGTGTTCTTCGCTTCAATCTCTTAGTAGTTGGGGTCTAAGTTGAGATCGCCCTCGGTATGAAGCCGAGGGAGAGGAAATCCTCGAGTTTTAATCCCCCAGTGGTTGGGGTCTAAGTTGAGACGGCCCTTCATGCCACCGGGGCCGGGGAAATTGAAAGTTTCAATCCCATAGTAGATGGCGTCTAAGTTGAGACTCAAGCGGGCCGTTGGTGTTGGTTGGCCGTGTTATGGCGGTTTCAATCTCCAAGTGGTTGGGGTCTAGGTCGAGAGGATTCGAATGGTCTTGTGTGGCCTACACACCGCTATCTGTTACAATCCCCTAATGGTTGGGGTCTAAGTTCAGACAAAATTAGAGCAGGCAAGAGAACAGAGAGAGCAAATCAGACAGTTTTTCACCCCCTAGTGGTTGGGGTTTAAGTTGAGACCTGGGTGGAGGCCGAAAAAAAGAGGGTGGGGCGGGGGGTTCAATCTCCTAGTGGTTGGGGTCTAAGTTGAGATGGCGTCGGTGGGAAGTAGAGGAAAGAGCTGTCCGCCGTTGTTTCAATCCCCTAGTGGTTGGGGTCTAAGTTGAGATGGGACCGCGCTGGCCGTGTAGCTATGCTTCACGGCGGCGTTTCAATCCCCTAGTGGTTGGGGTCTAAGTTGAGATTTGGAAAGGAGAAGTAACGATGAGAAAAAAATACCGCCGTTTCAATCCACTAGTGGTTGAGGTCTAAGTTGAGATGGATATCACTTATTGACGATGCGTGAACCCAATGGGGTGTTTCAATTTCCTAGTGGTTGGGGTCTAAGTTGAGATCGCTTATGGAATGAGCCCTCATTAAGGACGTATCTTGTTTCAATCCCCTAGTGGTTGGGGT
>JANXCQ010000063.1 GCA_025060195.1 Gemmatales bacterium
CTTGGGCGGGCTGAGTATTTCTCCCGACGGCAAACTGCTGGCGGTCGGGGAGTGTGGCCGAGTTTGTTTACACGATGCCAGCACAGGCCTGATGGTTCGTGAGTTGGATACACAAAGTGGCAAATTCATCCGCGAAGTTGAGATGAGTAATGACCTGAGCAAACTGCTGTCGGCCGAGTACGAAGAATTGACCGCACTGACCTTTTCGCCCGATGGAAAGTTTCTGGCTGCGGCGCTGCACGGACGCAAAAGCAGATGGCCAGTAGAAAAAGGCCAAGAGCGGCTCGCTCACACTGGGACGTGGATTCAGGTATGGGAGGTAAGTAGCGGCAAAACGCTGGTCAGGTGGGACGTGGGCAAGCAATGTCCGCGAGTGTTCGGCTTGGCCTACGCCGCAGATGGGAAAATTCTGGGCGTAGCCGGGGACAGCCCCCGCATCACCGTTTGGGAGCCGCACACTGGCAAACTCGTGCGAGCGTGGAATATGTATGACGAAGCGACTCCCAATGCTGTACCGCGAGTGGGCCAAGCCACGGTCGTGTCAGACCTGAAATACGCTCGAATTCGCGAGCAGGGCTTCTGGCTCTCGGCCAGTGCAACGCCTGGGATCGTTTACGGGCGTCCCAACAGCGTGAACCAAGGCTTGGTCAGCGTCTGGGATGAGACGGGGCGTTTGTTGCACACCCTGCCGCATGACGGAGCGGTGCGAGCCCTCGCCGTTGGTGAATCAGGCCAATGGTTGGCCAGCGTGGAATCGCTCAAATGGCCGAAATCGTGGCCCCAACCGCTGCCTCCTATGCTGCCGGAGGCTGCTCCCGAAGAGTTCCACAGCGAAGTTTATATTTGGGAAACCGCCACGGGCCGCAAACGAGCAGTGCTTCCGCTAGGCACTCGGCCAGCCACAGGTTTAGCGGCAGCACCCGATGGCCGCTGGCTCGCGGCATGCTTTTCCAATCACGAAAAAATGGCTGCCATCGTCGTATGGCACCTGCCTGCGAGGCTACCGTAGTGTCCCTGAAGTAACTCTCTCCGCTGCCGAGCCGCTCTCCTTCGCTTGGAAGCGCTTGCTTCCTGCAACATGTTGCGACGAACGCGCTGGCTGCGACTGCCGCCAACCCCGCGACCAAACCGGGAGCACGGGCTCTAACTCGCTCGTGCCGAAGACTTCGCTCAATACCTTATTCAGCGGGAGGCCGCGCAGGTTAAGCCGTGCCGGGTTTTCCTTCGTCTTATTTTGTGAATTCTGACCATCGGATTTCAATGGAAAAGTCAACACCGTAACGGGGACCTCAAATATGTCCAGGTGTTACCGGGTTGGTCTCGTGCTAGTAAGTGCAGTTTTCCTCGCGGTCTTAGCGGTGGCGCAACAAGGTGACGTGCCGGAAAAGCCAGTAAAACTTAGGGCCCTGGCCACGCTCGAAGCACGACGC
>JANXCQ010000064.1 GCA_025060195.1 Gemmatales bacterium
GCCTTGATACGATCCTGATACTTCTCAATCATCGGCTCCTGCTCGTCCAGTTTCTTGAGGTACCGCTTATACGTCTCACTGCTCGGCGGCAACGTCTGCAGGTTCGCCCGCAACCGTGCCTGGTCGTCCTCGAGTATCTTCAACTCCGACTGCGTTTGAGCCAGCTCTTGCTGCAATTGCGCCAGCCGATGCTTCATCTTCACAAACTGCTCCAAAGCCTCCTTCACCTTCGGGCTGACTACCGGACTCTGCAGGAAGAAGCGGATCGTCTGGTCGTCGGCATTCGACAGCGCCACCGTGCTGACCACGTCCCGCTCCTCGATCACGTCCAGCTTCTTCGTCTCGCCCTTGGGAACCACCACTTCAAAGCGATACACGTCGCGTGCCCGCTCCAGTGGCTTCTCCGGAGCCACTAAGCGGAAATCCGGACCGCGATACGGATGCTCGATAATCACGTTCCGATCCTGGTCAGAACGATTGCGAATGGTGTAGGTCTTCTCGTCCCGCACCTTGTTCGTGGCATAGAGCACGCCCCGCTGCACACGCACCGACACTAAACGATCCGGCTGCCGCTTTGCCTGCGGTTCGACCTCGGTACCGAGATCCACGGCGTAGCTGAGCAAGCGCTCCTCGCCCCGCTGAATGTCGCTAATCTTGGCATCGCCGGCATAGGTCGAACCATCAAACACCGTGATCGGCCCTTGCATCAGGTGCACGCCGCTGGTGTTCTTGAGATAGAAACCTAACAACGGATGCTTGGCCTGCACGCGTTCGTTATAGATGCTGACCCGTCGGCCTTCGATATTGCCTGTGACCACAGGCAACAGGGCCGATTTCTGGCGTGGCAAGGTGATGGGATGTTCAATGCTATATTCAAAGAAATCGCCCAGGTCCTGAGCGGTGGCCACCGACTCAACACCCCGCGCTATGTTGAACTGCTGCGCGTGAAGCAGCGCGGCATTGGCGGATTTTCGGTCTGATTTTTCAGCATCCGCTTCTGCATCACGCCGGGCCTCACGTGCTAAACGATTTTGCGCCTCCTGACGGGCTCGCAGCTGTTCGTTCATGGGTGCCCCTGGCCCGCCAGCAAAGGCTTGTCCTCCTTGTTGCAACGCACCGCTGTAAGTCACCGGCCGCAAATTCGCAAACAACTCTAAATCCACCACCGGCCGCGGCACATACAGCGGTTGATACAAGTCCATGATAAACGAAATCGGTCGCCCACTCACTAAACTCACCTGCACATTCTGCCAATCTTCATCTGTCTGATTCTCCACCACCGCCCAACCTTGTAAGTACGCCTTCCCCTCCTTGTTCAACACCAACCGATAGCTCATCTTCCAAATCGGATTCTCCTGCAGATAACTCACCCGCACCGTCCGCTT
>JANXCQ010000065.1 GCA_025060195.1 Gemmatales bacterium
TAAGTTGAGAGAGGCCCGGCTGACTTCCCTCGGGGTGCAGCCGCTCCCCGGTTTCAATCCCCTAGTGGTTGGGGTCTAAGTTGAGATGTTTTGGCCTGGCGTCACCCAGTTGCGCGGCCGGAGTTGTTTCAATCCCCTAGTGGTTGGGGTCTAAGTTGAGATTCTCCGGGCCACCGGAGTTCAGGTGGTCCGGCTGACGTTTCAATCCCCTAGTGGTTGGGGTCTAAGTTGAGATGGCAGGTTGTTCCTCGTAATCATGACTGACCCCCCTTTCGTTTCAATCCCCTAGTGGTTGGGGTCTAAGTTGAGATTTTTACAGGATGGTATTGTCGGCGGTCCGTTTGGGGTGTTTCAATCCCCTAGTGGTTGGGGTCTAAGTTGAGATATCGTTGCAGGAAGCGTTGAACTTCGTCGCCGCACTAAGTTTCAATCCCCTAGTGGTTGGGGTCTAAGTTGAGATACATTAACAGCATGAAATCGTGGTAATCGTTCAAAATAAGTTTCAATCCCCTAGTGGTTGGGGTCTAAGTTGAGATGAATTCCGCCCGTTGGCGGAACCGTTGATGCGCCGGTGTTGTTTCAATCCCCTAGTGGTTGGGGTCTAAGTTGAGATGTTGGCGGAACCTTTAATGCGCCGGTGTTACAGATACGTTTCAATCCCCTAGTGGTTGGGGTCTAAGTTGAGATTTCCAAGAAGTTATCATAGCCGGACTTGACCGGATGGGGTTTCAATCCCCTAGTGGTTGGGGTCTAAGTTGAGATAGCCTGGATGGTTGCTCCAGGCGGCGTTGCAGTCTCGTTTCAATCCCCTAGTGGTTGGGGTCTAAGTTGAGATTAAAAGCAGTTATACCCCAGGGTTGAGGGAGACTTTCCGTTTCAATCCCCTAGTGGTTGGGGTCTAAGTTGAGATGCCGGACAGGTCTGTATTATTACGTCTTTGACTTGGGGTTTCAATCCCCTAGTTGTTGGGGTCTAAGTTGAGATAGTCAAGGGCAAAGGAGAGATGCATGGCCACCTATCTGGTTTCAATCCCCTAGTGGTTGGGGTCTAAGTTGAGATGCCCGTTGGCGGAACCGTTACTGCGCCGGTGTTACAGGTTTCAATCCCCTAGTGGTTGGGGTCTAAGTTGAGATGCCCTGGAGCGAGAAGTTCCGGAGTACCACTCCCGGCTCTGTTTCAATCCCCTAGTGGTTGGGGTCTAAGTTGAGATGCCTGGTACAGGATCTAGCCATAGAAGGCACGCCCGACGGTTTCAATCCCCTAGTGGTTGGGGTCTAAGTTGAGATCCTCGCCAAGTTAATTGGCGGGGTCCTCATTGAACGTGTTTCAATCCCCTAGTGGTTGGGGTCTAAGTTGAGATTCACCAT
>JANXCQ010000066.1 GCA_025060195.1 Gemmatales bacterium
CAGCCGCACCGTGTTGTCCCAGCTACCCGACACCACATACATAGATACGAAGAGCGACTCACGGCCACACTGTAGACCGAACTATCGTGCCCCGTGAACCGCCGCACTTCCTGCCCGCTGGCCAAATCCCACAGCCGCACCGTGTTGTCCAGGCTTCCCGACACCACATACCTGCCGTCGGGACTCACCGCCACGCTGGTTACGACACGATCATGCCCAACAAACTGAATGAATCGCTGATATGCACGATATTCCCGCCGCATGACGGCAGAAGAAAGCCCCTTGTCGTCTATAGCTCGGAACTCCAGGTTCAGGCTCCCCACATCAACCTTGCTCAGTTGTAATCGCATGTCGGGAAGTTCGCGCCACTCGCTCTCGCCCACGCGACGCCACTGGGCTCGGACGCCTCGCTTGCGCGGCGAAGAGACTTCCAAATAAATCGTCAATGACTCCCCAGCAAGTGGACCCAGCGCTGGCTCAGTCCTGAGTATCTGGATGACTGGCAGCCCCGGATCCGGCTGCCATTCTCGACGCAAGACTGCCGAGGTGAACCCTTTCGCATCCACCGCGCGAAACTCTAACTGTAGTTTGTCCTCAGCAACACTGTCCAAGCGAACTTCCGTCCCGGAGGCTTCGCGCCATACGCTCTCGCCCACACGACGCCACTGGACTCGCACATCTCGTTGCAACGGCGAAGTCGCCCGCAAATGCACCACAAAAGGCTCACTGACAAAAGGCCCTTGCGCGGGCTCGGTCTTGACAATTGCAACGTTAGGTAGCCCCGGGTCAGGCTGCCACTGTTGCCGCAGCGGTGAGGAAGTAAAACCGCGCTTATCCACCGCGCGGAACTCCAGTACCAGCGGCTCGGGGGCGACTTCGGTAAGGTGCAACTCCGGGCGGTCGAGCCGCTGCCATTGGTCGTCGCCCACGCGCCGCCATTCTACATACACGTCGCGCCCCAAAAGCGACCAGGTTTGCAACCGAATCACCATCGGCTCCGCCACAAACGGACCGTTGGCCGGTTCCCAATGGGCGATCATTACTCGCGGCGGCCAGCGGTAGATGACAACCCCAACTATCGCAAGAACCACACACGTTACCAAGGCCAGCACGCGGCGTCTGCGTTGCCGTGCTAATTGCCGCGCCGCCTCCTGCCACGCCCATTGACTAAGTTCCAATAACTTCGACGCCCCCCAACCGAGATACCTTCGCTCCAGCTTCGGCCCGATCTCCGCCCACACCTCAATCGGCAGATGGACATTGTTCGATTGCCGCCGATAGGGCATCAGCACACGCACCAAATCGCGCCGCTGGGCCGCGGCCAATTCCTGCTTCAAGGCCTCATAACGTTGCTGAAGGTCGCGCAAACAC
>JANXCQ010000067.1 GCA_025060195.1 Gemmatales bacterium
TGGGCGTGCCGCTGGGCACCGCCTTAGCCAGACTGCATCAGGCTCTGAAACGACTGCTCCGTCTGGCCGGAGAAAACCATGACCACTCCTCATGAATTCGATTACTGGGACAAACAGGCAGTCTTGTATGCGGCAGGTGCGCTGTCGCCCGAAGAAACTGTTGATTTTGAACGCCACTTAGCCGAGTCCCAGGAAGTGCGGGACTCGCTCGTGCGGGCCATGGAACAACTGACTCAGCGTTGGGCTGTCCCTGGGCCAGCTGACTCATGGCGCCGTAACCTGCAACGACGACTCCAAGCTCAGAAATCAACGACGTTCGGGTGGCCGAGCTTAGCGCTATCGGCTCTCCTCGGAGCTATCAGCGCCACAATCCTTACAGGATTAATGTTGGGACGGCCAGCTCCGCCGCCGTTCGGTGCCCAGACCCATTCCCACACTGAGCAGGCAGCACCGGCATCAGAATTGGCCCCGACTTATGTTACCGACCCGCTGACCAGTGCCGACGACGCTGCTGCGTTAGCCTACGTGGACTTGACCAACCACGACCAGCGTATCGCCGCTGTGCATCAGTGGACTACCGAGCGACGCAGCGCTCATAAATCTCAAACTGTTTCTGTTTCCCATGCCCCACTCCTAGAATATTTCAGTCAACCTTGTCCCAAGAAAAAATCCACAGGCATGTAGTGGAGGGTTCGGTCTATGGTGCAGTTGGTAACACCGTCCGATGAGTATAGGCGTTGGCTCCTTGCCGCGCTAATCTGGCTCGCTTTTGTCACTTGGTCAGCAGGCGACCCGAATCTTCCTGTGTTCACTGAGGAACGAGAGGCTGCGGCGCTGACATTCGTACGCCGCCATTATCCGGACCTACTACCTTTGTTAGAGCGGGTACGGCGTTCTGATGTGAAACGCTACCAGCAGGAAATTAGTGAGATTTTCCAACTCAGTGAAGCTCTCACCGAACTGCGGCTGCATGATGAGCGGCGCTATCAGCTGGAACTGGAGCGGTGGAAAACGGAGAGTAAAGCGTTGGTGCTGGTAGCACGGTTGAGCACCGCCCAGGTTGCCGAGAGGACCGACTTACAAGCCGAGTTGCGCGATTCCGCCAAGCGCTTAGTTGATCTGGACGTCGAACTCCTCCGCTTACGTATCGAGGAGTTAGAACGCGAATTGGCGGAGGCGCGCGAAGAAATGACCCGTGCTGAGGAACGTCGCGACGCTCGTATTCAGGAGCGTTATCAATTCTTGTTCGACCTGGCACGTCGTCGGGGCATGATGCGCTAAGAAGAAGATGCAGGCGCGCTCGCAGTGGTCCCAGTGTCAGCAGAGGATGTTTCCTCGGAAGGGCCGGGTT
>JANXCQ010000068.1 GCA_025060195.1 Gemmatales bacterium
GATACTGACGAAGCAAGACGAGTTGGACGGTGGCGACGTGTTACCTGGCTTTCGCCTCCAGCTGGCCGAACTATTCGCCGCCGTGCCCGTGGAACGACCTGCCGAGTGAAAGACACAGCCAACGCACCAAAGGTCTGACTCGGCTCTCGCGGAACCCGATGTGACTAATGCAAGCGAAGAAGCAGAGCATCTATAAGCAAGTCGCTGAGAATAGCGGTACTAAGGATCACAACGGTGCCTATAGCGGGTAACTCAACCAACCACGGTGTAAGCAGCGGGCCGCAGCACTAGGAATGATAGGATGCCCATGAGCCAGGAAAAGATACCCACAGCTTTGGAGGAGAGAAACGGGAGTCCTCGTAGCACCTAAGTGTCTGGGGGGCAGAAGAGATGAGCACGATGGTCATGGCGACGGCGGTGGCTGAGCGAGGCGAGGAACGGTCGGCGAGCGCGGCGGTTACCCTGTCGGAGGAGGCGTTAGCGGAGCGTGGTGAGGTCGCGGGTCAGGACGACGAGAGGTTGTACGAAATCGAATACGGCCGACGCGTGGAGAAACCCATGAGTGCCCTCAGCAGTGCTTTGGCCAGCGAACTGGGACATCGGTTGGCGTACTTCCTGTTCGGCCAACGCGTGGGGCGGGTCGTCGCGGAGGCTGTGTTCATTCTCAATGCGGAGAGGAATCTGCGGCGTCGGCCTGATGTGGCGTTTGTTTCCACCCAGCGTTGGCCCTTAGATAAACCCATCCCCGCACAGGGCGACTGGCCCGTGGTTCCCGACTTGGCCGTGGAAGTGCTCAGCCCAGGCGACACCGCGGAGAAGCTGGCCCAGAAGGTAAACGAATACTTTCGTTCTGGCGTGCGTTTGGTCTGGGTGGTGTTGCCGATGATACGGCAGGTGTACGTGTACACTGGGCCGACGGCGGTGCGGATACTGACGAAGCAAGACGAGTTGGACGGTGGCGACGTGTTACCTGGCTTTCGCCTCCAGCTGGCCGAACTATTCGCCGCCGTGCCCGTGGAACGACCTGCCGAGTGAAAGACACAGCCAACGCACCAAAGGTCTGACTCGGCTCTCGCGGAACCCGATGTGACTAATGCAAGCGAAGAAGCAGAGCATCTATAAGCAAGTCGCTGAGAAGAGCGGTACTAAGGATCACAACGGTGCCTATAGCGGGTAACTCAACCAACCACGGTGTAAGCAGCGGGCCGCAGCACTAGGAATGATAGGATGCCCATGAGCCAGGAAAAGATACCCACAGCTTTGGAGGAGAGAAACGGGAGTCCTCGTAGCACCTAAGTGTCTGGGGGGCA
>JANXCQ010000069.1 GCA_025060195.1 Gemmatales bacterium
CTTCATCCTCGGACAAACCGCAGCATGATTTATGGCAACGCAGCTACCCGCCACGACGAAAAACACCCGCACTGACATCCTCTCCGGTAACACGCAGCATAACTGGAAGGCACAGCCTTGGCGAAACCACCTGAACTGATCGCCCCCTGCCGCTCACTGTCAGCTCAAAGCAACTGCTCGAAGCATTTTCTTGCCCGGATAGCTACAGTTCTCAACCTACTTCCCAACCCAGGCTTCCACAATCCTGCGGCACGGTAAGACCTTTTGCATGCGAGCGGCACAATGCGTGTTCCTTCAGCGGTTGCGGATGAAAAACGTTATTCGGGAACAGTAGCTCTCAGTCCCAGTAGATGTAGATGCTGCAATATGGTAGTGCTTTCTCGAGTTCGGCAACACCCCGTTTCGTCACTTTGGTGCATCTCAGGTCGAGCGTCCGTAGGCTTTTTAGCGCCACCAGCTCCTTCAGCCCCGCATCGGTGATGCGGGTGAAGCCTAGGTCGAGCGTGGTGAGGTTTTTCAACGCGGCCAACTCCTTCAGCCCCGCATCGGTGATGCGGGTGTTCTCCAGGTCGAGTGTGGTGAGGTTTTTCAACGCGGCCAACTCTTTTAGCCCTACATCAGTGAGCCCAGTGCCACAAAGATGTAGTGTTTTGAGCTTTTTCAACGCGGCCAACTCCTTCAGCCCCGCGTCGGTGATGTGCGTGTCAGAGAGCCATAGCTCGGTCACTTCTTCGGCATTCCTGGGACGCTGATTCTTCGGAGCCAAGGCGCAGCTTAGCGTATGTAACAGACCTGCTTCCCGAAGAATCGCTAACGTAGCATCGGTGATGTGGTGGGTGTCCAAGTAGAGTATCGCCAGTTTTTTCAAACCTACGACCTCTTTTAGCCCCGCATCGGTGATGCGGGTGTTCTGCAGGTTGAGCACGGTGAGGTTTTTCAACGCGGCCAACTCCTTCAGCCCCGCATCGGTGATGCGCGTGTCAGAGAGCCATAGCTCGGTCACTTCTTCGGCATTCCTGGGATGCTGAGTCTTGGGGTTCAAGGCCAAGCTTAGCGTATGTAACAGACCTGCTTCCCGAAGAATCGCTAACGTAGCATCGGTGATGTGGTGGGTGTCCAAGTAGA